>NZ_JAZAQP010000031.1:0-84516 GCF_036231725.1 Pseudomonas sp. JH-2
AGCCGGGCTACCCTCGCGAATTCCCCCGCCACGGAGGCCCGCCCCGAGGGTACGTCCCTGTAGCCCATCGGGGCTCTCGCGACATCCATGTCGCATGACCTCCTGAGCGCCGGTTTCGCTCGGCCTTCTGAAGGGGCGTTCCGGTGCGCTCGGTGGTTTCCCTGGAAACCCGTAGGGCGCATAACGCCTACGGCGTTATCCGCCATCGTCGTCGGGCATCGGTGTTTGGGCTAACGGCGGATAACCGCGAACGGTTATTCGCCCTACGAGTTTGCCGGCTGACGCTGTGTTATCCGCCCACGCCGAACGGCCCCCTCTCCCTTCAGGGAGAGGGTTGGGGAGAGGGGACGGACTTCGCTCTGGTACCTCTGCCAACCCTGACTCCGCACCCCCTCCCTAACCCTCCCCCGCAAGCGGGAGAGGGGACCGTTCGGCGTGATGCAAAACTGCGAAGCTCCCGGGCTCCCCGATTGGACTCACCGCCCACGCCGGACGCCCCGGTGGCACGGCCAACGGCGGATAACCGCGAACGGTTATTCGCCCTACGAGTTTGCCGGCTGACACTGCGTTATCCGTGCACGCCGAACGGCTCCCTCTCCCTTCAGGGAGAGGGCTGGGGAGAGGGGACGGACTTCGCTCTGGCACCTCTGCCAAACCCTGACTCCGCTCCCCCTCCCTAACCCTCCCCCGCAAGCGGGAGAGGGGACCGTCCGGCGCGATGCGAAATCCCGAAGCTCCCGGGCTCCCCGTAGGGCGCATAACGCCTACGGCGTTATCCGCCAAATCGCGGACAGAGTCCGCTCCTACGGTTCCAGGAAGCACCGTCGTAGGAGCGGACTCCGTCCGCGATCGTCTCCACCGGCCACGCTGGACTCCCCGGAAACCCACCCCGCTCCCTCCAATCGACCATCCCCCCAAACAGGTCCATGCTTGAACACAGGAGGAACGCAGCCATGACCCTCAGCGTCTTCGATATGTTCAAGCCCGGCGTCGGCCCGTCCAGCTCGCACACCGTGGGGCCCATGCGCGCCACCCGCGAGTTCGTCGAGCGCCTGCGCGCCGCCGGCCTGCTGACCCGCGTGGCCCGGGTGGAGGTGAACCTCTACGGCTCGCTCAGCGCCACCGGCAAGGGCCACGCCACCGACCGCGCCTGCCTGATCGGCCTGCTCGGCATCGACCCGGCGGACGCCGACCCGGCCGCCCTGGCGCCGCTGGTGGACGCCATATTCGCCGAGCACAGCCTGGCCCTGGACGGCGAGCACGTCATCGACTTCAGCCCCGGCCGCGACCTGGTGTTCCACGACGGCAGCCTGCCCGCCCACCCCAACGGCATGCGCCTGCGCGCCCTGGATGCCGCCGGCCACGTGCTGGCCGAGCGCACCTGCTATTCCGTGGGTGGCGGCTTCGTGGTGGACGAGGCCGACTTCAACACCGACCGTGCCCTGCCCGACAACCCCATGCCCCACCCCTTCCACAGCGCCGAGGAACTGCTGCGGCTGTGCCACGCCCATGGCTTCCGGCGCATCAGCGAGCTGATGTGGGCCAACGAACTGGCGCTGCGCAGCGAGGCGGACATCCACACCGGCCTGGCGCACATCTGGGCGGAAATGCAGGCCTGCGTGCGCCGCGGCCTGGAGACCGAGGGCACCCTGCCCGGCGGCCTCAAGGTGCGCCGCCGCGCGCCCATGCTCTACCGCCGCCTGAACGAGGCCGGCAGCGGCAACCTGATCGCCAGCACCCTGGGCGCCATGGACTGGGTGGACCTCTGGGCCCTGGCGGTGAACGAAGAGAACGCCGCCGGCGGCCGCGTGGTCACCGCGCCCACCAACGGCGCGGCCGGCATAGTCCCGGCGGTGCTGCACTACTACGCGCACTACCAGAGCGACGCGCCCATGGACGCCATCGAGCGCTACCTGCTCACCGCCGCCGCCATCGGCATCCTGTGCAAGCTCAACGCTTCCATCTCCGGTGCCGAGGTGGGCTGCCAGGGCGAGGTCGGCTCGGCCTGCGCCATGGCCGCGGCGGGGCTGGCGGAAGTGCTCGGCGGCAGCCTGGAACAGGTGGAGAACGCCGCCGAGATCGGCCTGGAGCACAACCTCGGGCTGACCTGCGACCCGGTCGCAGGCCTGGTCCAAGTGCCCTGCATCGAGCGCAACGCCATGGCCTCGCTCAAGGCCATCAACGCCGCCCAGCTGGCCCTGCGCGGCGACGGCCAGCACCTGGTGTCGCTGGACAAGGCCATCGACACCCTGCGCGACACCGGGCGCGACATGATGGACAAGTACAAGGAGACCTCCAAGGGCGGCCTGGCGGTGAACGTGATCGCCTGCTGAGCGCGACCGGCCGGTCGGGAATCGGACGAAATGCCATTAACCATCTAGTTAATTAGCTTGCTAAGGGTATAATTCGCACCCCCACACTGCGAGATTCCCGGCATGAAACAAGCACAGCGCGCCTCCGGCGCCAGCACCTTCATCCTGGTCGGCCTGGGGGCGCTCATCGCCCTGCTCGGCCTCGCCCTGGCCGCCGGCGGCGCACGCCTGGCCAGCCTGGGCGGTTCCTGGTACTTCCTCATCGGCGGTTTGGCCATGGCCCTGGCCGGCGTCCTGGTGGCGCTGCGCAAGCCGGCCGGCGCCTGGCTGTTCGGCGCCTTCCTGGCGGGCACCGCCCTCTGGGCCCTGGCCGACGTCGGCCTGCAGTTCTGGCCGCTGGTCTCGCGGCTGTTCATGTTCGGCGCCATCGGCCTGGTGGTGGCACTGGTCTACCCGCTGCTGGTGCGCGCCTCCGGTGGCGCGCCGGGACGCGGCGCCTACGGCGTGGCCACGGTGCTCGCCGTGCTGCTGGCGGTGGCCGCCGGCAACATGTTCGTCGCCCACCCCAGCGTGGCCCCCAGCGGCGACGGCCCCGGCCTGACCCCGGTGGACCCGGCCCACGCCCAGAAGGACTGGGCCCACTACGGCAACACCGAGGGCGGCAGCCGCTTCGCCGCGCTGGACCAGATCAACCGCGGCAACGTCGACAAGCTGCACGTAGCCTGGACCTACCACACCGGCGACGTGGCCGAGAGCGACGGCAACGGCGCCGAGGACCAGCTCACCCCGCTGCAGGTGGGCGACAAGGTGTTCATCTGCACCCCGCACAACAACCTGATCGCGCTGGATGCCGACACCGGCAAGCAGCTGTGGAAGAACGAGATCAACGCGCAGTCCAAGGTCTGGCAGCGCTGCCGCGGCCTGGCCTACTTCGACGCGACCAGGGCCGTCGTCCAGCCCAGCCAGCCCGACAGCACCCCGGTCACCACCGTCAGCGTGCCGGCCGGCGCCAACTGCCAGCGCCGCCTGCTGACCAACACCATCGACGCCCGCCTGATCGCCGTGGACGCCGACACCGGCGCCTTCTGCCAGGGCTTCGGCGTCAATGGCCAGGTGGACCTCAAGGCCGGCCTGGGTGACGTGCCCGATTCCTACTACCAGCTCAGCTCCGCGCCGCTGATGGCCGGCACCACGGTGGTGGTCGGCGGGCGCGTCGCCGACAACGTCCAGACCGACATGCCCGGCGGCGTGATCCGCGGCTTCGACGTCATCAGCGGGCAGATGCGCTGGGCCTTCGACCCGGGCAACCCGCAGGACCGGCAGGCCCCGGCGGCGGGCGGCACCTATGTGCGCAGCACCCCCAACAGCTGGGCGCCGATGTCCTACGACCCGGCGATGAACACCGTCTTCCTGCCCATGGGCAGCTCCTCCACCGATATCTACGGCGTGGAGCGCACGAAGCTCGACCACACCTACGGCGCCTCGGTGCTGGCCCTGGACGCCACCACCGGCACCCAGAAATGGGTGTACCAGACCGTGCACAACGACCTCTGGGACTTCGACCTGCCCATGCAGCCGAGCCTGGTGGACTTCCCCACGGCCGACGGCAAGCAGGTGCCGGCCGTGGTGATCGGCACCAAGGCCGGGCAGATCTACGTGCTCGACCGCGCCACCGGCAAGCCACTGACCCAGGTCGACGAAGTGCCGGTCAAGGCCGCCAACATCCCCAACGAGCCCTACGCGCCGACCCAGCCGAAGTCGGTCGGCATGCCGCAGATAGGCGCGCAGACACTGACCGAGTCGGACATGTGGGGCGCCACCCCCTATGACCAGCTGCTGTGCCGCATCGACTTCAGAAAGATGCGCTACGACGGCCTGTACACCGCACCGGGCACCGACCTCTCGCTGAGCTTCCCCGGCTCCCTGGGCGGCATGAACTGGGGCAGCCTGTCCACCGACCCGGTGCACGGCTTCATCTTCGTCAACGACATGCGCCTGGGCCTGTGGGTGCAGATGATCCCCTCGGCCAACAAGGGCCAGGCCGCCGGTGGCGGCGAGGCGCTGAACACCGGCATGGGCGCGGTGCCGCTCAAGGGCACGCCCTACGCGGTGAACAAGAACCGCTTCCTCTCGGTGGCCGGCATCCCCTGCCAGGCGCCGCCCTTCGGCACCCTCAGCGCCATTGACCTGAAGACCCGCAAGATCGCCTGGCAAGTGCCGGTGGGCACCGTGGAAGACACCGGCCCGCTGGGCATCCGCATGCACCTTCCGATCCCCATCGGCCTGCCGACCCTCGGCGGCACCCTGTCCACCCAGGGTGGCCTGGTGTTCATCGCCGGCACCCAGGACTTCTACCTGCGCGCCTTCGACAGCGGCAACGGCAAGGAAATCTGGAAGGCCCGCCTGCCCGTGGGCAGCCAGGGCGGCCCGATGACCTACGTCTCGCCCAAGACCGGCAAGCAGTACATCGTGGTCACCGCCGGCGGCGCCCGCCAGTCGCCGGACCGCGGCGACTACGTGCTGGCCTACGCCCTGCCCTGAACCCGACGCCCGCCACCCGGCGGGCGCCTCCTTCCGGCGCGGCCCCGGGGCCGCGCCCCTCTTCCGGTAAGTGTTCCGTCATGCGATCCCCCTTCACCTCCCCACACCTGCTGCCCCGCCTGCTGCTGGGCGCCGCCTGCCTCACCCCGTCCCTGGCCCTGGCCGACGAGCCGTTCCAGCGTTCGACCCTGACCGGCGACTGGGGCGGCCTGCGCCGCCAGCTGGACGACGAGGGCATCCGTTTCAGCGGCGAATACAGCGGCGAGACCGTCTACAACGCCGACGGCGGCCTGAAGCGCTCGGCGCGCTACTCGCAGAACCTCAAGCTCGGCGTGCAGTTCGACCTGGGCAAGCTCTACGGCCTGGACAACGGCGGCCTGGTGCAACTGACCCTCAACGACCGCCGCGGCAACGACGGCTCCGGCGACCTGGTGGGCAACCGCCTGCCGGTCCAGGAGAACTACGGCGGCCTCTACACCCGCCTCACCGAACTGAGCTACGAGCGCACCCTGTTCACCCCGGCGCTGGACGTGAAGCTCGGCTACATGGCCATGGGCAACGACCTCGGCGGCCTGGACAGCGGCATCCTCTGCAACTTCATGAACGCAGGCTTCTGCGGCCACCCGCTGAACATGTCCGGCGGCAGCGGCTGGGCCAACTATCCCAACGCGCACCTGGGCGTAAGCCTGAAGCACAGCTTCTCGCCGGCCTGGCAACTGCGCGTGGCGGCCTTCAACGTCGACCCCGAAAGCAACGGCAACTCCAGCCGCGCCTGGCACCTCACGCCCAAGCACAGCACCGGCACCGTGGTGCCCATCGAACTGGTCCACAAGCGCCTGGGCGAGCTGCCCGGCGAATACAAGCTGGGCTGGTACTACGACAGCTCCGACGCCCAGCGCATCGGCAGCGACGAGAAGGTCGCCGGGCGCGGCGGCCACTACTTCCTCCTGGACCAGGCCGTCTGGCACGCACAGGGCCTGCCGGGCCAGCGCCTGCACCTGTTCGGCCAGGCCTCCGTGGCCAGCTCGGCGGCCTCGCCCTTCACCCGGTGGTACAGCGCCGGCATGGTGCTCTACCAGCCCTTCGCCGAGCGCCCGCGCGACACCCTGGCCCTGGGCTTCGGCCGCGCCGTGCCCAACCCGCGCAGCCGCGAAGTACAGGAAGACAACGCCCTGGCCAACGGCCAGGCCTACCCCGGCCTGGACAACGCCGAGCGCCTGGTCGAACTGAGCTACGGCTACCAGGCCACGCCCTGGCTGCTGCTGCGCCCGGACGTGCAGTACATCATCGAGCCGGGCGCCTTCTCCGGGCAGCGCATCGACAACGCCCTGGTCTTCGGCCTGCAGGTCAAGGCCACGCTCTGATCCGCACCGCCGGCCGCCAGCGAGCGGCGGCCGGCGCGCCAATATTGCAGTTCGCGGCACAAGCTTTCTCAGCGGCGGAAAATATCGTTAGCTTGCTTTCTTTTTTTCCCGCTTCGGGCTAAGTTCGGCCCCGCAAGCCTTCCACACCATAAGAATCCGCCCGCAACGCCCAGCCCATTGACCTTCGCCCGAGCGCAGCGGCGCAACGCCTGCCATGCTCAATGGCGGTCCGCTGCGCCATGCCGGCAGCCCACCCCCGTGATCAAGCCCGACGACTGGAGATTCCATGAACCTGTCGCTGCTAAGCCGTTACGCCTTTTTCGCCGCTTGTGTGCTCTTCACCCTGTTCAGCCTGCCCTTCCTCGGGCACGACTGGGTCTGGCCCTTCACCCTGGTGACCCTCGCCCTCAGCCTGCTGGGGGTGTTCGACCTGCTGCAGGCGCCCCACGCGGTGCGGCGCAACTACCCGATCCTCGGCAACATCCGCTACCTGGTCGAAGGCATTCGCCCGGAAATCCGCCAGTACCTGCTCGAAGGCGACCGCGAGGCCCTGCCCTTCTCCCGCGCCCAGCGCGGCCTGGTCTACGCCCGCGCCAAGCAGGAAACCGCCGACAAGCCCTTCGGCACCCTCATCGACGTCTACGAGTCCGGCTTCGAGTTCATCGCCCACTCCATCCGCCCGGCGCCCCTGGCCGACCCCAGCACCTTCCGGGTGATGGTCGGCGGGCCGGAATGCAGGCAGCCCTACTCCATCTCGGTGTTCAACATCTCCGCCATGAGCTTCGGCGCGCTGAGCGCCAACGCCATCCGCGCGCTGAACAAGGGCGCGCGCATGGGCAACTTCATCCACGACACCGGCGAAGGCAGCATCAGCCCCTACCATCGCGAGTACGGCGGCGACCTCACCTGGGAACTGGGCAGCGGCTACTTCGGCTGCCGCACGGATGACGGCCGCTTCGACCCCGAGCGCTTCGCCGCCCAGGCCGCCAGCCCGCAGGTGAAGATGATCGAGATCAAGCTCAGCCAGGGCGCCAAGCCCGGCCACGGCGGCATCCTGCCCAAGCACAAGGTCACCGCCGAAATCGCCGCCACCCGCGGCGTGCCCATGGGCCAGGACTGCATTTCGCCCTCCAGCCACAGCGAATTCAGCACGCCCCGGGAACTGCTGGACTTCATCGTCCGCCTGCGCGAACTCTCCGGCGGCAAGCCGGTGGGCTTCAAGCTGTGCATCGGCCACCCCTGGGAATTCATGGGCATCGCCAAGGCCATGCACGAAACCGGCATCCTCCCCGACTTCATCGTGGTCGACGGCAAGGAAGGCGGCACCGGCGCAGCCCCGGTGGAATTCGTCGACCACATGGGCCTGCCGATGCGCGAAGGCCTGCTGTTCGTGCACAACACCCTGGTCGGCCTGAACCTGCGCGACAAGATCCGCGTCGGCGCCAGCGGCAAGGTGGTCAGCGCCTTCGACATCGCCAGCGTGCTGGCCATGGGCGCCGACTGGGCCAACTCGGCGCGCGGCTTCATGTTCGCCATTGGCTGCATCCAGAGCCAGAGCTGCCACACCAACAAATGCCCCACCGGCGTGGCCACCCAGGACCCACTGCGCCAACGCGCCCTGGTGGTGCCGGACAAGGCCGAACGCGTCTACAACTTCCACCGCAACACCCTGAAAGCCCTGGCCGAAATGCTCGCCGCCGCCGGCCTGCGCCACCCCTCGGAAGTGGAAGCCAAGCACCTGGTGCGCCGCGTCTCCTCCAGCGAAATCCGCCTGTTCGCCCACCTGCACTACTTCCTCAAGCCGGGCGAACTGCTCAGCGGCAATATCGAGGGGGAGTTCTACGAGCGGATGTGGCGCATGGCGCGCAGTGACAGCTTCGAGGCCAATGGGGCCTGATAAGCCTGTGTGTTCGTTTCCGGCCGGTGTTCGCTGCAATGGCGGCGCCGACCGGGATATACGACGAAGGTAAAGTCTGAAGGCGAATTCCTTGTCTGAGGATAAGTCCGAGGGATAGCATCGGGCCATTACCTGCAAGGATGCTCGACGTGCCTGGACCGCTACGCCTCTTCCTCCTCCTCGCCATCGCGCTTGCTGGGCTTTCGCTCCAGGCACATGCCGGCAACAAGCCCTGCTCGGGTAGCAAGGGCGGGATTGCCCGGTGCGATGGCGATCTATTCCTCTGTAATGACGGGTCGATCAGTGGGTCGAAGCGGAGTTGTTCGACCTATCTGGGTGGGGCGAACGGTTCTGGCAGCCAGGCTACGCCGTCCCAGCAGCGCTTTTCGGGTGCCTCCAGCGAATGCGGTTGTGGTTCCGGTAGTTTCTGTACGGGGCCTCGGGGTGGGGTTTATTGCCTGACGCCGGGTGGGCGGAAGAGTTATGTGAGGAGGTGAGTGATTTGCCAAGGCTCGGACTAAAGGGGCAACAGAGCGGACAGGTCGGTGGTTGGCAGCTATCGGCCAAAAGCGGACAGTCTCACTGGGACTGGGCTGGCGCGCCGGCGAGCGTGCTTGAATGCCTTGCTATGTATTCCTTCGCCGAGTAAGCGGGAAGACAAATGGCTTTTCTTGAGTTAAATTTATTTCGTTTAGCTTGTATTTAAACCTAATATCACCACAACTAAATCGTCGAATTAGATCTCTCACTTCAATATCACTTAGCTCGTAGTCCCAGGGCTGAATTATAGAGCCACCCCTAACTTTGTCGAAACCATACTTTTGCCCCAGGGCTACGGTGATAGTATTTTCAATCTCTGTAACCCACAGACAATCGCCAATTGATCTAAAGGCTGCATGTAAATGAGTTGCTTTTCTCTTTCCCGTGAGGCCGCTCTCCATATATTTGAAAGCGCCCTTTTTCTTTAATGTAGAGTAAGGGCTTTTCTTACCATGACTTCGCAGCCTTGATCTCAACCCCTTAGCCGTGCCCACGTACCATGAGTTCAGTTCAAGCTTCAAAATATAAATATACCAATTTCTAATTTCTTCACTCATTTTTCGGAATCAAATTGTGCATAGCGATTAAGCTACTTCGGCTGAGACACTACTCGATTCGCACTGAGCGTGTCTATTGCACATGGATTACGCCGCACGGCAGGAATATGTTTGCTGAGGTCGAAGCGTCTCATGCAGGTGTCTACCGGGGCGAGGGGTAGCCCAAAAACGTCCGCTCTTGGCCGGAACCAGTCTGCCGCGAGTGGCAGCTATCGACCCATAGTGGCCGTTGGCAGATGACTTAGATCAGTCCAGACTGGGCCGCTCATAAATATGCTTGACATGGTTTTGCTCACTAAAAGGAAGGTTTCGCTTCCGACAAGTACGCCCGACCAGAATAAAAATTCAGAGTATTTAATAATTCCCGGCGACATCACCATAAAATACTATGCTAGCGCTCTGTTTTTAATTCTACTGTTTTGAAGATATTTTGACATGCGCTATAGCCTGTATGTCGGCAATTTCATGCTCACTCACAGTTAGCGCGAATATTATTTTCTTTGTGGAATTGCCTGAGGTCCAAGCATAGCCGACGCTATGAATATTGCCAGCGCCATCCAGCTCAGTATTAAAGTCGGTAGTTTTCTTTGCGCTATACAAAGGAGGCGCAGAAGAGACAAATTTTATAAATAGACTCTCGGCTATTTTCGGGTCGGCACGCCGTGCAGTAACATGGCAGGCGTCTTGAGCTTCGGGGATTGAAAGAACAAAGAGGCCTTGTTCATTTGGCACTACCCAAGAACTCCCCGCTCTGAGTCCCAAGTACTTTTTAGCTTGCTCTGGGGGGAGGGCTGATGAGTTCTTCAGGCTGGATTTTAAATGATCCAAGTTCTCTATATTTTTAACGCAAAAGTTTACAAATATCTCCTGAAGCGCTTGGGCTTGCATTTCAGGGTTCTCAGCAAAGCAAGTTGACGACGCAAGAATGAGTGGAATTGTCGTGATGGAGCCGATGATTAAATCGAAACACTTTCCCATGGGCAGATCGGTGCGCGGTCGTTTTGAATAACGTTCCTTGTTCATGCTGTAATTGCTCGCTAGTTTGTTGGGTGGGTTGCTTTTCCAGCTATCGCTATACGAAGCTAGGAATAGACGACGTGGTCTGACCGGAAGCGACGCGTGTACGACCGTAATTCCATCTGGTTACGCTCGATTCTAACCGCGTTCTGCCGAGCATAACCAGTTAAAGTCGACTCAGGCGGACGCTCACAAGCATTATTGGGCACTTGTCGAGTTAGCTGGCGATGCGCCTCAGAAGTTGGGAAAAGCGGTAGATAGCCGTGTTGATGTCATCCCTCGTGTCACCGTCCCAATCTTCAATAGTTTCGAGTTCGGCTTTGAGAAACGCTATCCGCTCCCTGATTTCAGCTGCCTCTGCAGCCCCGCATTGTGAGGCAATCGCCGCCCATTTCTCCTCAGGGATTCGCTCCTGAATCGAAAGTCCGGCCTGAGCTTCTGTAATTAGTGCGGCGAGTTTGCTCATCGATTCACGCTCCGAGTAAGACTATGTCAGCGCTATATCTTCCCAGATTTTATATGTCTGCTCCTGGCCGTATGCAGCCCTTCACGAAGGGCTGCTATGAGTTGAACGCAGCCTTCGCAAAAAGCAGCCATCGCTCACAAACAGTCTATAGGAAGACAAACTCCTTTCCCGCAACCCAGCCCTTTCGCTTTTAATCTTCGGCAGCGCCACACAACTGCACCAGCCTCTCGGCAACAGCCCGATTGAAGGCCCACATCCCAGCCTGAATCGCGGCGAGCGAAAGGATGAAGGCGATCAGCGATGGCGAGTTCAGCAGGAACCAAGCCGTTGCGGCAGCACAAAGATGAAGCTGGAACTGCCTGGCGTTACCCTCCGCAGCCTTGACGTAGGCATATGAGCGCTCCCCGTCTCTTCGCGCACGCAATGCAGCTCGCTCGACAAGTTTCATTGCATGCCCCTGCTTGGCTCATCCGGTTGGCTAGTACAGGGTAGGAAAATAGAGGCCGCACTGTTACTCGACAGCCTCAAACGCCTCATGGTACTGCACAGTCCCCGCTGGCAACCCGCCGGCAAATGCCTGCGCCTGGAAGTATTCCTGGGGCACTCCAGGCAGTTCCAAACCCGGGTGAGCCTTGAAACCGAAGCGACCATAGTAGTTAGGGTCGCCCAGCACTACGCAGCCAGTGCCGCCGAGGCGTCGCAGTTCCGCCAGCGCTGCTTTCATCAAGGCTGAGCCAATACCCTGGCCCTGGCGATCCGGCCATACGGAAATCGGCCCGAGTCCGTACCAGCCACTTGCGCCCGACGAGATTCGGACCGGCGAGATGGCGACATGGCCAATGACCTTGCCCTCTTCTACCGCCACCAGGGAAACGCTGAGTTGCCCGCAGCGGCGCAGGGCGTTGACGATGAATTGCTCGGTATGGCTTGAGTGTTCTTCGTTTTCGAATGCCGCCGTGGTCAGGCGCGTGATGGCGTCGATGTCTTCGGGCTGTTCGTTGCGGATGGTCAGGCGCATGGCGATTTTCCCTTCAGTGTCCTGGTCGATGAGGCGGATGGCTCCCGGGTGTTCTCTGCCGATCACAACTGCAGTGCGATGGCCAAGGCACGCCAGGAACAATGCAGCTTCAGCGGTAGCCGCATCACTGGGATCCGCGGCGACGAAACCCGCATATTACCGCTGCGGCCCCTCCCTGGGCCGCTACTCCGCGAAACGTGGGAAGACCTCAGCCCCGCGCCAGCACCGTCTTGACCGCCCCCAGCAACAGCGCCTCGGCATCCGCCGGCGCCCCTTGCGAACGCCAGGCCACATGCAGGTCCGGCCGCACCAGCAGGCAACCGTCCTCGTCTATCTCGCGCAGGCGCGCCCAGTCGCCGTAGCTGTCTTCGTAATCGAGGCCCAGGCCGATGCGGCGCGCCACCAGGTCGATGCCCAGTTCACGGGCCAGCGTCTCGGCGGCCTGGCGCCAGGTTTCGCCGCCGTGACCGGTGAGCAGGGTCAGGCGGCCCTGGCCGCAGAGGTCGAGGGTGGACAGCTTGCGCCCGGCGGTGTCGTGCAGCCAGGCGTGCGGCAGGTGGGCGCCGGGCCAGGTGGTGGGGTGGTAGTAGAGTTCGCGGTCGCGGGTGTAGGCCGGCTCTTCGCTGCCGTCGGCGAGCACCGCGCCGCTGCGGTAGCGTTGCCCCAGTTCCACTCCGTGGCAGCTGAACTGGTAGTGCTGCAGCTGGATGGCCTGTTCCAGGGCGGCGCGGCGTTCGCGGCCCAGCGGGCTGTCGGCGCTCAGTTCGTGCAGGCTGTTCCAGCCCTCGGCCTCGCTCTGGCCCGGCTTGAAGCCCAGGGCGTTGGAGATCGGCAGCATGTTGCGCACGCTTTCCATGGCCCGGTCCACCACCTGGCGGCCGACGGGCTGGCGTTCGGCGGAGTAGCTGTCCAGCAACCCGGGGCCGGCCTGGCCCTTGAGCACCAGGGCCAGCTTCCAGGCCAGGTTGTAGGCGTCCTGCACCGAGGTGTTGGTGCCCAGGCCGTTGGCCGGCGGGTGGCGGTGCACGGCGTCGCCGCAGCAGAACACGCGGCCCTCGGAGTAGCGCTGGGCGACCACGTGGTTGATCTGCCACTTGCTGGTGGCGAGGATCTCCACCGGGATGTCGGCATCGCCGATCACCCGCCGCGCCCGCTCGATCACCGCGGCCTCGCCGAGGTCCGGCTCGCCCTGGGCGGGGTCGTACATGAACAGCATCACCCATTCGTTCCACGGGCGGACGCAGATGAAGGTGCCGCTGCCCACCCAGTAGTCGTTGCCCGGCTGGACCATCCAGTAGAGCACGCCCGGGCGGCTCTCGCAGTAGCGGCGCAGGTCGGCGCGCAGCCAGACGTTCACCGCGCAGCCCAGGCCCATCTCGCCTTCCAGCGGGATGCCGAGCAGCTCCATCACCCGGCTGCGGGCGCCGTCGGCGCCGATCATGTACTGGGCGCGCACGGTGAATTCGCGCCCGGTGCCGCGGTCGAGGATGCGCGCGGTGACGCCCTCCCCGTCCTGGGTGAAGTCCAGCAGTTCGTGGTCGAAGCGCATCTCGCTGCCCGCGCGCAGGGCCTCGTTGGCGAGGATAGGCTCCATCAGGTGCTGGGGGATGTTGCACATGGCCGAGGGGCTGGCCAGCTCGTAGTCGGACTTGCGCTCGATGGCGTTGCCCCAGGTGAGCAGGCGGCCCAGTTCCTGGCCGCTGAAGCTGGTGGCCCAGACGTTGTTGGCCATCAGCTCGTGGGGGCTGGCGGCGGCCACCACCTGCGCCTCGACGCCCGCATCGCGGAAGACTTCCATGGTGCGCTGGTTGGTGATGTGCGCCCGCGGGCTGTTGGCGGTCCAGCGGTACTTGTTGACCAGCAGGTTGCGGATGCCATAGCGCGACAGCAGCAGCGAGGCCGTGAGGCCGGACGGGCCGCCCCCGACGATCAGGACGGGGACTTCGATGACGTGGGAGGTGTTGTGCGGGTTCATGATCGTACTCCGTACTCTTGTTCTTGAAATCGGAAAGGTGCCCACCAGGGCGGGCGCGCAGGCCCAGGCCCCTGCTCACGGATCGCGGGCAAGCCGAACCCGTGCCGCCTGCCATGGCTGCCGGCAAATACGAAAGGATTGGGGCCGGGAACGGCGGTGCGCCGATCGGCCAGCGGTCCCGGCGTCGAAGCTGAAGCGGCCTGGGGCGGGCCCTCCAGCGCGCTCGACGTCGCCGACGAGAGCCACGGTAATTCCGCAACGATACTGCCGGTAGTCCCGCTGAACGGCTCTCAGCGTTCCATTTTCTGAACGCTGGACACCGCCCTGCCGATGGCGGGAACGAGCCCCTTCACATGCGCCCGCGCACTGGTCGCTGGAGCCGCGCCCCGCGGGTGGGCAACGGCCGGAGATCGGGCCGATCGACGGACCGACATGCCCGCGGCAGCCTCCCTGGGAGGCCCGGCCTTGAGCTACCGGACGTGTGGCATTGCGAACTCTTCTCGATTAAATGTAATATTATTACATTACATATAGGAGATACCCCATGAAACCAGGCATCCACCCCGACTACCGTCCCGTGCTGTTCCACGACACCTCCGCCGACGTGTTCTACCTGATCCGCTCCACCGTGCAGACGGACAAGACCTACACCCACACCGACGGCAACACCTACCCCTACATGACCCTGGACGTGTCCAGCGCCTCGCACCCGGTCTATACCGGCGAGCAGCGCAAGACCAAGTCCGAGGGCCGCGTGGCGGGCTTCAACAAGCGTTTCGCCGGCTTCGTCGGCAACAAGGGGGCATGATGAAAGTCCTCGCCTCCCTGAAGAAAGCCAAGCTGCGCCACCGCGATTGCCAGGTGGTGAAGCGGCGCGGCCGGCTGTACGTGATCTGCAAGTCCAACCCGCGCTTCAAGTGCGTGCAGGGCCGGCCCAAGCCGAAGGTCCGGCGTTGAGCCCCTTCCAGCCAGCGCCCGCTGCAATGGCGGGGCTGGCCGTTCATGGCGAGGAATCGAGCGCGGAGGCAACAGGCGATAAAAGGTTCGACCGCTGCCGGCCATGACCGGACCACCACGCCCGCACTTGCCGCCCCCTCGCCGCCGGTCTACACCGGCAATACGCCCTCCCCCGTACGCGACAGCCAGCGAGAAGCACAATGAGCAACGAAGTCCTGGCGGCAATGGTTGCCGCCCTCACCGGTTTCGGCGTTGCCTACTTCACCCTGCGCACGCAGATCAGGCAGGCGCGGATGCAGTTGGCGGCGGCGCACCGGGCCGAGATCATCCGCCGCCAGCTGGACGCCCTGGAGGCCATCTGGGGCATTTTCGCCGCGGCCTCCCGCTCGGGGGGCGAAGGCCGCATGCTGCAGGCCACGGGCGGCGGCCAGGCCATTTCGGTCGAGGAGGCCCGGGCGTTCATCCGCCTGCTGGAGGACACCTTCAACGCCAGGAGCGGGCTCTACCTGTCGCAGAAAGCCCGCCGGGCCCTGTTCGGCTTCCGCGACTACATCCGTGACGAGCTGATCGGGAACAGCAGCAACGGGCTCCTTCCGCTCTCCACCGAGCAGCTCGCCGCATTCCACGAGAAGAGAAGGTTCGTGCGCCTGTGCCTGAGGGCGGAAGTGGGCTCGACCGATCTTCGCGTGGCGCAGGAAGAGCTGCGTCTCTACGAGGCCGACCATAAGCTCGGGCATTGATTGAAAACCGGAGCGGGCATCGACCAAGGGAGAGCCTTTCGCCCGTCGCTACTTCGCCTGGCCGCCGTGCGCCTCAGAGCGCCCCGATGCGCTTGGCGCCAAAGGCATCGGCGGCGTAGTTGAACGAGTTCATGTAAGTCGTCTCGCTTTCATTCAGCGGCATGTAGTACATCATCTCGTCCTTGTAGTTGACGCTCTCGGAAACGAAGGTGGGGACCAAGGTCGCCTGCAGGTTGTCCGGGCTGATTTCGTCCAGGAACTTCAGGCGCAGGAACGACGTCTGGGTGCTGATCCGGTAGCTCTGCTCCAGCGTCTGCCCCGGGCCGAACTCGCCGGCATCGACCTTGACCGGCACAGTGAAGCGATACACCGGCTGGCCGGTGTCTTTCCTGTTGAACTGCAGCTGTGCCACGAAGCCGCGGATCTTCAGTGTCGAGTTGTTCTTGGCGGTGTAGTCCAGCTTCATCACCCCCTGGCCACCGGCGCCCTTGCGGTATTCGAAAGCGGTGCGGACGTTGCTGAAATCGATCCGCAGGTTGTCCTGCAGTTGCTGGAGCAGCTTCACCCGGCGGTCCAGGCGGTTGATCCGGTTGGCGTCTGCCGTCTGTGCCTCGGCGAACACCAGCTTGCCGATCTCGATCACCTCGTCCACGGTCCGGCCGTTCACGATCTTGTCTTCGCGCGCATAGATTTCATCGCTGGACTTGAGCTCGTACCGGCTGCCGGCAAGCGCCTGATAGGCGAACTTCTCGTAGCTCTGGACGGCGATCAGGGCGCCACCGAGTTGATGCGCCTTCGCCTTATCCTGCGGCTCGATCTCGGCGATCATGGCACTCCCCCGCTGGGTGAAGTTGCCGAGATTGACGTTCTCGAACACCTTCTCGCCGTTACTCTTTCCGCAACCGGAAAGGGCAATGAATGTGGCCAGTAGCAGCGGGCTGCAGCGCTTCATCAAAAGGTCCTTCTAATAGGGGGCATGGAGCCGAAAGGCGAACCGGATCCTGGATCCGGCGGAATGGGCACGGGCGGCAGGCGCCTCGACGCTTCCCTGTCTGTCGAAAAACAGGCGCCAATAAAATACCAGCAAAATGCCATCATTCAAGTGCGAAGCCCGACTGGCTAGGCATAGCCCCCTGGCTCAGTCCGTCAGGGCTCTTCCTCCCCCCGTCCAGCTCCGACAATGCTGAACCGACGGCCAACCATTGAAGTGAGAATAATTATCAATTATCGTTCGCGCTTCCTGGGTGGGGGGAGTCGGTTTGAGCAAGGATCAGATGGGGTCGTTGTACATGGAGCACAACAGCTGGCTGAAGGGCTGGCTGTACCGTCGCCTGGGCTGCACCAGCCAGGCGGCCGACCTGGCCCAGGACACCTTCCTGCGCCTGCTCCAGGCCCAGCAGAAAACCGGCGAGGCGCTTGACCTGCAACGCCCGCGCGCCTACCTGGCCACGGTCGGGCGGCGCCTGGTGTACGACCACTTCCGCCGCCACTCCCTCGAACAGGCCTACCTCGACCTGCTCGCCCGCACGCCCGAGGCCTTCGCCCTGTCCGCCGAGGAACTGTGGCTGATGCGCGAGACCCTGCAGCAGCTCGACGCCCTCCTCGACCGCCTGAAACCCGTGGTGCGCAGCGTCTTCCTGCTGTCCCAGCTCGACGGCCTCACCTACCTGCAGATCGCCCGCCAGCTCGGCATCAGCGAACGCACCGTGAAGCGCCACATGGTCAGCGCCTTCGAGGCCTGCATCCTGTTCGAAGGCGACCTCGGATGAGCGACAACGGCGCGCCGATCCGCCCCGAAGTGGCCCGCCAGGCGGCGCACTGGCTGATGCGCATGCACGACAGCGCGGCGGACAACGGCCAGTACCAGGCCTGCAGCCGCTGGCGCGCGGCCGACCCGGAACACGAGCGTGCCTGGCAGCGCGTGCAGCGGGTGCAGGAACGCCTCGGCCTGCTGCCACGCGACCTGGCCATGGGCACGCTCAACCGCGAACGGCGCCAGGCGATGAAGAAGCTGCTGGTGCTGGCCGCGCTGCTGCCGGCCGGCTACCTCGGCTACCGCCAGGCCCCCTGGACGCGCTGGACCGCGGACTACCAGACCGCCGTGGGCGAGCGCCAGCACCTGCGCCTGGCCGACGGCAGCCTGCTGGACCTGAACACCGATACCGCCGTCGACCTCGACTTCAGCGCCGGGCAACGCCTGATCCGCCTGCTGCGCGGGGAAATCCTCGTCGAGAGCGGCGCGGACAGCGCAAGCCCGGTGCATCGCCCCCTGCGCGTCGCCACCGGGCAAGGCCTGCTGCAGGCGCTGGGCACGCGCTTCAGCGTCCGCCAGCTCGATGGCCTGACGCACCTGCAGGTGCTGCAGGGCAAGGTGCTGGTCATGCCCCGACAAGTCGACGGGCAGGTCGTCGAGGCGGGCAGCCAGGTGTTCTTCAGCGAACTCGCCGTGGAAAAGCCGCGCGCCACCCAGGCCGACAGCCTGCTCTGGACCCAGGGCCAGCTGGTGGCCGACGACATGCCGCTGGGCGATTTCCTCCGCGAGCTGGGCCGCTACCGCAGCGGCTGGCTGCGCTGCGACGGCGAGGCGGCGCGCCTGCGCATCAGCGGCGGCTTCCAGCTGGACAACACCGACGCCATCCTCGCCGCCCTGCCCGCCACCCTGCCGGTGGAGGTCAGCTACCGCACGCGCTACTGGGTCAGCGTCAGCAAGCGCTGAAGGATGTTGGCCCCTTTTTCCACGCCGTCAGTCCTTTGATGTGGAACTGCCACACACCAAGGACAACCCATTCATGAAGCACCGCATCAACTCCGCCTCCGGAGCGCACCGCTCCTTCCCCGGCCAGCGCCTGGCCCAGCCGCGCCGCCTGCTCGCGCTCAGCGCGCTGGCCATGGCCCTGCAGTCGGCGATGCCACAGGCCCTGGCCGCGCCAGAGGCCGCCGCGCACGCCTACAGCATCCAGGCCGGCAGCCTCGGCCAGGCGCTGACCCGCTTCGCCGCCCAGGCGCAGATCACCGTGCAATTCTCCCCGGACCTGACCCAGGGCCTGAACTCCAACGGGCTGCGCGGCCACTACAGCGTCGAGGAAGGCCTGGCCGCCCTGCTCCGCGGCACCGGCCTGCAGGCGGTGTTCCGCGGCGACGGCGTCTACGGCCTGGTGCGCAACCCCGACGCGGCGCTGGCGCTGGACGACACCCTGGTGGTCGGCCAGACCCTGGGCAACATGACCGAGGGCACCGGTTCCTACACCACCGGCGCGGCCAGCATCGGCGGCAAGAGCCCGCAGGCGCTGAAGGACATCCCCCAGTCGGTGTCGATCATCACCCGCCAGCGCATGGAGGACCAGGGCATCACCAACCTGGCCGAGGCGCTCGACCAGACCACCGGCATCACCCTGGTCGGCGGCAACGATGCCAACACCAAGGTGCTGTCCCGCGGCTTCGCCCTCACCAACATCCAGGTCGACGGCGGCACGCCCGGCTTCCGCGAGCAGACCTACGACACCCTGGCGGACACCACCGCCTACGACCACATCGAGGTGCTGCGCGGCTCCGACGGCCTGTTCGGCGGCACCGGCGAGCCCTCCGGGGTGATCAACCTGGTGCGCAAGCAGGCGCTGTCCGAGACGCAGACGCAGGTCAACCTGTCCGCCGGGAGCTGGGACAACTACCGCAGCGAAGTCGACGTGACCGGCCCGCTGGCCTTCGACGGCGCGCTGCGCGGGCGCTTCGCCGCGTCCCAGGAAAACAAGCGCTACTTCTACGACGGCGCCGACAGCGACAAGCACGTGCTGTTCGGCGTGCTGGAGGCCGACCTCACCCCGGCCACCCTGGTCAGCGTCGGCGGCACCTACGAGTGGCGTGACATGGACGGCTACTGGGAAGGCGGCCTGCCGCGCTACACCACCGGCAACCCGCTGGGCCTGTCGCGCAGCGACAAGCTGAGCGCCGACTGGTCGAGCAACAACTACAAGCGCAGCGAGGGCTTCCTCAAGGTCGAGCACAGCTTCGACGAGGACTGGAAGATCAACTCCAGCTTCACCCGCAGCCACTACGACACCGAACAGGACATGGGCGCGGTGAGCGGCCCGATCAACCCCGACACCCTCGAAGGCGCCACCTTCCAGCGCATCGTCCGCAACTACAGCATCGACCAGGACCTGTTCGACGCCAACCTGCAGGGCGCCTTCGCCGCCTTCGGCCGGCGCCACGAAGTGCTGATGGGCGTGGACTACTCGGACATCCAGCGCAGCTACGCCGACCACAGCGAGTGGACCTCGCGGCAAGCGGTGGACGTGTTCTCCA
Source organism: Pseudomonas sp. JH-2 (assembly GCF_036231725.1). Taxonomy (NCBI): domain Bacteria; kingdom Pseudomonadati; phylum Pseudomonadota; class Gammaproteobacteria; order Pseudomonadales; family Pseudomonadaceae; genus Pseudomonas; species Pseudomonas sp. JH-2. The sequence goes on from NZ_JAZAQP010000031.1 coordinate 19,687, forward strand.
CCGACATCGGCTCGCTGCCCAAGCCGGCCAGCCCCGCGCTCTACTACGAGTACCCGGACTGGAACATCCGCAAGAGCGGCGCCTACGGCACCCTGCGCCTGGCGCTGGCCGACCCGCTCAAGCTGATCGTCGGCGCGCGCTACTCCGACTATGCCAATACCATCCACGCCCTGGTGCCCTCCTTCGGCACCAACAGCAAGGACGGCGGCCACGACAGCGGCATCGTCACGCCCTTCGGCGGCCTGGTCTACGCCCTCACCCCGCAGTGGTCGGTGTACACCAGCTATGCCGAAATCTACAAACCGCAGCCGGAAATCCTCGACCGCGACTTCAAGCCGCTCAAGGCCATCACCGGCGACACCTACGAGATGGGCGTGAAGGGCGAGCTGTTCGGCGGCCGCCTGAACCTCTCCTCGGCGCTCTACTACACCCGCCAGGAGAACAACGCGATCCAGCTGTTCTACGAGAGCACGCCGACCAACGCCTGCTGCTACGTGGCCGGCGGCAAGATGGTCAGCAAGGGCTTCGACACGGAAATCTCCGGCGAACTGGCGCCGGGCTGGCAGCTCACCGCCGGCTACACCTTCAACATCAACGAGCAGCGCAAGACCGGCGACGACACCGCGGTCGGCAAGCCGATCAGCACCCAGACGCCCAAGCACCTGTTCAAGTTCTTCACCACCTACCAGCTGCCCGGCGAGCTGAACCGCTGGAAGCTCGGCACCGGCGCCACCCTCCAGAGCAGCAACTACGTCAGCGGCGAAGTCCAGCGGCGCCTGGAAGACGGCTCGCTGAGCCCCAGCACCAACAGCTTCGAATACACCCAGGCCGGCTACGCGCTGTGGAACGCGCTGGTGGAATACCGCATCGACGAACACTGGACCGCCGCGCTCAACGGCAACAACCTGTTCGACAAGAAGTACTACCAGACCGTCGCCAGCAGCGACCAGGGCAACTGGTACGGCGCGCCGCGCAACTTCATGGTCACCTTGCGCGGGAAGTTCTGACGGCGTAGGGCCCTAGCTTGCTCCCGGATGCCCGCGGTTTGCGGGCATTCGTTTTCTTGTAGCCAGGCTCGCCATGGCCTCTGTCTTTTCGACGGAACCGCCCCAACGCCCCCTTCGCAACAGCCCCTCGCAAGCATGGTTCGCACCCTCGTTAGCCAGTAGCATGATGCTCCCCAGAAGCCGCGGACCGGGAACACCATGCTGACGGTACAGGACCTGATCGATATCGATGTGCTGAAGCTGCATGCGCTGGCCGGCCTGACCGGCACCAGCCGGTTGATCACCTGGGCCCATGCCGTCGACCTGCCGGACCCTTGGCGCTGGATCTCCCCCGGCGACCTGGTCATGACCACCGGCGTGGGTATTCCGGCCGGCGCGGACGACCAGGTCGCCTGGCTGGAGCAACTGGTGCAGAGCAACGCCAGCGCGCTGGTCGTCGCCCCCAGGGACGATGCCCCGAAGCTGACGGGCAAGATGCTCGAGGCCGCCGACCGCCTGCTGTTCCCCATTCTTCGCGGCAGCTTCGAGCTGGAGTTCGTCAAGCTGTCGCACCATGTGATCGAAAGCGTGCTGCAGGCCCAGCGCGAACGCTTCAACGCGAGCGAGCGCCTGTTCCAGACCTATGCCGAAGCGCTGCGCAAGGAGCCCGATATGGCCGGCCGCCTGTCGATCCTGGCCAGCACGCTGGACCTGGGCCTGGCCATCGAGGATGCGCTGAGCGGCGCCACCATCGTCGAATCCAGGGCGGCCCGGCAACCGTCCTCCGGGCGGGTCGAGCGGATACCGCTCGGCGGGCGCACCCGGGCCAACCTGGTCATGGCCCGCAGGGGCGAAAGGACGCTGGACGACCCCCTCCTGGTGCGCTCGCTGGTCGGTCTGCTCGGCGTCGAACTCGAACGCCTGATGATCCACCGCGACCAGCAGCGCGAAGAGGGCTCGGCCCTGCTGCGCAGCCTGCTGGAGAGCGAGACGGAGTTCACCCTCGCCCGCCCCCTCCTCGAACAACGCGGCCTGGTCGGCACGCTGGTGAGCCTGGCGATCAAGCCCGGCAGCGGCGGCCCCCGGGGCGCGGACGAGCTGCACCAGGCGCCCGCCCTGCACCAGGCAAGCCCCCTGCTGCTGAACGACAAGGGCCTGCTGCTGGCGATCAGCCGCGACGACAACGGCATTTTCGACGCCCTGCGCAGCAACCTCGGCGAGGGCACCGTGATTGGCGTAAGCGGGCCGATCGCCGCGGCGACGGGCTTTCGTGAAAGCGTCAGGCAGGCACGCCTGGCCCTGACCCAGGCGCAGGAAATCGATGCCGGCGTGCTGCGCTATGGCGAGGCCGAGACCGGCCTGATCATGGCGCCCAAGTCCCTGGCCGAAGCCCGGGCCCTGGTGGGGCGCTACCTGGGCCCGCTGATCGAGCACGACCGCACCCAGGGCGCCGCCTTGCTGCCGACGCTGCTGGCCTTCCTGGAAAACGACGGGAACTGGAAGGCGACCGCCTTCGACCTGGGCATCCACCGCCAGACCCTCGTCTACCGGCTGAAGCTCGTGGAGCAGCTCACAGGCATCAAGCCCACCACCACCAGCGGCATCGCGCGCTTCTGGATCGCCATCCAGGCCGGCAAGAATACCGAGCTGTTCGACGGCAACCCCTGAATGCGGACGGCCCCGCACCTGGGTGCAGGGCCGTCCGTAGCACTACTGCCCGCGGGCGTCAGTTGCCGGTTGGCATCGCGAACTCGGCGCCTTTGGCAATGGCCTGCGGCCAGCGCTGCATGATGCTCTTCTGCCTGGTGTAGAAGCGCACGCCCTCCTCGCCGTAGGCATGCATGTCGCCGAACAGGCTCTTCTTCCAGCCGCCGAAGCCATGCCAGGCCATGGGCACCGGGATCGGCACGTTGATGCCCACCATGCCGACCTGGATGCGCCGGCCGAACTCGCGGGCGATGTGGCCGTCGCGGGTGTAGAGGCTCACGCCGTTGCCGAACTCGTGGTCATTGATGAGCTGCACGGCCTCGGCGAAATCCTTGACGCGCAGGCACGCCAGCACCGGGCCGAAGATTTCTTCCCGGTAGATGCGCATGTCGGGGGTGACGTTGTCGAACAGCGTGCCACCCAGCCAGAAGCCATCGCCGCAACCCTCGCCGGCCGCCTCGCCATTGAAGCAGCGGCCATCCACCAGCAGCGTCGCCCCTTCCCGGACGCCCTGCTCGATATAGCCGGTGATGCGGTCGAGCGCGGCACGGGTGACGATCGGGCCCATCTCGGCCTCGAGGTTGGTGCCGTTCAGGACCTTGAGTGCCCGGGTGCGCTCGACCAGTTTCGGCATGACCTTTTCAGCGGTCTCGTCGCCCACGAAGACGGCCACGCTGATGGCCATGCAACGCTCGCCGGCCGAGCCATAGGCGGCGCCGATCAGGGCATCCACCACCTGGTCGATATCCGCGTCGGGCATGACCACCAGGTGGTTCTTCGCACCGCCCAGGGCCTGGACGCGCTTGCCGTGGCGCGCGCCGGTCTCGTAGATGTGGTTGGCGATGGGCGTGGAACCGACGAACGAAACGGCCTGCACATCGGGATGTTCCAGCAGCGCGTTGACCGCCTCCTTGTCGCCCTGCACCACGTTGAACACGCCGTCAGGCAGGCCGGCCCGCTTGAGCAGCTCGGCGATGAACAGGCTGGGGCTGGGGTCGATCGGGCTGGGCTTGAGCACGAAGGTATTGCCGGTGGCCAGCGCCACCGGGAACATCCACATCGGCACCATCACCGGGAAGTTGAAGGGCGTGATGCCCGCCACCACGCCCAGCGGCTGGCGCAGCGTCCAGTTGTCGATGTTGGTGCTGACCTGGTCGGTGAAATCGGTCTTCAGCAGCTGCGGCGCGCCGCAGGCGAATTCGACGATCTCGATGCCGCGGGTGACCTCGCCCTGGGCGTCGGTGAACACCTTGCCGTGCTCGGCGGTGATCAGCCGGGCCAGTTCGTCGCGGTGTTCGTTGAGCAGGGCCAGGAAGCGGTTCAGCACGCGGGAGCGGCGTAGCGGCGAAAGGTTGCTCCAGGCCGGGAAGGCGGCCTTGGCCGAGGCCACGGCGGCATCCACGTCGGCGTGGCTGGCCAGTTGCACCTGGCCGCTAACCACACCGGTGGCAGGGTTGTAGACTGGCAGTTGCTGGCCGCTGGTGGCTGCCGCCTGGGCGCCGGAAATCCAGTTTGCGATCGTGTGGGTCATCGTCTGTTCTCGATCATGGGGGCGGCAGGCGAGCGCATCGCCGCCCCGGAAAATTGATGTCGGCTCGCCGGCCTTCCCGCCAGCGAGACGGCGTGGGTCAGTAGATCGCGTAGACCTTCCTGACCGTTTCCAGCACATCCCAGCGCCCGGTCCAGCCCGGCGGCAGGATGATCAGGTCACCGCCGGTCACTTCCACTACCTCACCGCTACTGCTATCGGTGAGCAGCGCCTTGCCGGAGATGATGTAGGTGAACTCGGTGTCGGGGCGTTCGATCACTGGCCAGCCACCTGGCTGGCACTCCCAGACGCCGAGGTTTCCGACCGCTTCGGGAGCCAGTTTCTGAATGGCGATCTGCGGGTCGCCCTTGTCCGCACCGGCGCGCTGGCCGGCGGGGGTCAGGGGCAGGGCCTGGATGGCGGCGGACTTGATGATCGTGAAAGTTGTCACGGCGTACTCCTGTTAATGCGCACCTGTCAGCTTCTCGAGCAACATCGCAGTGCGGGATGGACGATGGGTGATGCGCTCTTCGATGTCGCTCAGCGAGGCCGCGGCGAGCCCGCTGTTCACACCGAGCCAGCGCAGCGGCTCGGGTTCCCACGACGGAGAGCGGTGGTTGACCAGGGGCAAGGCGTTGATGTCGCCGTCCTGTTCGAGGATCAGGTTGCGCAGGATGCGCCCCGCCAAGTTGCTGGTGGCGACGCCGTCGCCGACATAGTTGCCGGCCCAGGCGATGCGCTTGTTCCGGTCGATGCTCACCGTGGGGCACCAGTCGCGGGAGACGCCCAGCGCGCCGCCCCAGCGGTGGGTGATGCGCGCATCGGCCAGGTCCGGGAAGAACTCCAGCATCGTCTGGTGGATCTTGCCGTGGACGTTGTCCACCAGGTCGGCGTCGTCGGAAATCCGCGAGCCCCACTGGTAGGGCGCGCCGCGGCCGCCGAAGACCAGCCGTCCCTCGGCCGTGACCTGCCCGTAGACGCGCAGGTGACGCATGTCGTTGAAGGCCAGGCGGTGGTCGAGGTTCAGCTTGCGGCGCAGCTCGGCGGGCAACGGCTCCGTCGCCAGCACCAGCGAATACAGCGGGATGACGAAGCGCGAGTGCCCGGGCTGCTGCGAGGTGAACGCCTCGGTGGCGCGCACCGTGAACCCGGCCCGGACCGAGCCGCGCTCGGTGTGGACGACGCCTTCGGCAAACGCCGTAACGGCGGAATGCTCGTGGATGGTTGCGCCCATCGTCTCGACCAGCCGCGCCAGGCCGCGCACCAGCTTGCCGGGATGGATGAGCGCACAGTGCTCGGTGTACAGCCCGCCCAAGGTGCCCTGGGCACCGACCCGGGCGCTGGCCTGCGCGCCGTCGAGAACCTGCCACTGCTCCGGCAGCCCGAAGCGCGCCGACGCCTCCACCGCCGCCCGCGCCCGCACCAGTTGCGGTGCGCTGCGGGCCAGGGAGAGGAAGCCCTGCTTGGCATAGTCCGCCTCGACGCCCTCCAGGGCGAGCACGCGGCCGATCTCGTCGACCGTGTCGTTCATGGCCATCTGCAGCTTCAGCGCGGCGGCATGGGAATACATCTCGGCGACCCGCGACAGGGAAATCGGGAAGATCGCCGACGCCCAGCCACCGTTGCGCCCGGAGGCCCCGAACCCCACCTCCCGCTTCTCCAGCAGCACCACGCGAAGCGACGGGTCGCTCTTGAGCAGGTAATAAGCCGTCCACAGGCCGGTGTACCCCGCGCCGACGATGACGACATCGGCGTCCACGGAGCCCTCCAGCGCAGCGCGGACCGGGCCTTGCTCGAACCAGAGCGGCTTGTTGGGTAACTGAGTCAGATCGAATCTTGCGGTCATGGGGTTGGCTTCCAGTTGACGGCCATGGGTGGGGGCTACGAAGCGCTGCGTGCAGGCAGCGCGCCGGCTCGCCGGCGGGAGCGGGACAGCCGCACTAGCGCGTAGGAGGCGGCGATAGCGGCGATAGCGATCAGGCACTGCAGCAGGCTGATCTGCATCGAGGGGTCGAAGGCCATGCTCACCAACACCGCCACGATCGACGCGGTCACCAGTAGCGGCAGCCAGGGGTGGCCCCACATCGCGAACTTCAGGCTGCCCTCCTCCACCCATTTGCGGCGCAGCTTGAGCTGCGACAGGCAGATCATCAGGTAGACGAACAGGAAGACGGTGCCGGAGGAGTTGATCAGGAACTGGAAGACGGTATCGGGCCAGACCGCCGCGATGACCACGCAGCCATAGCCCACCAGGGTCGAGGCGATGACGCCGCGCACCGGCACGCCCTTGCGGCTCACGCCGGCGATCCAGCGCGGCGCCTCGTCGTTGGAGGCCAGCACATACAGCAGGCGGGACGAGGTGTAGAGCCCGGCGTTCAGCACCGAGAGCACCGCCACCAGGATCACCGCGGTCAGCATGTGGCCGGCGCCGGGAATACCGATGTGCTCCAGGGTGGCCACGAACGGCGACTTGCCGGCCTTGATCTCGGTCCATGGCTGCGCGACGACGATGAAGAAAGTCGCCAGGACGAAGAACACCAGGATGCGCAGCATCACGGTATTGACCGCCTTGCGGATGTTGCGCGAAGGGTCTTCGGACTCCGCCGCAGCAAGGGTGGCGACTTCCACGCCGGTCATGGAGAAGATGACCACGACCACGCCGGTGAACAGTGACGTCACGCCATGGGGCAGGAACCCGCCATACCCGGTGAGGTTGCCGAAGCTTGCGGTGGAGCCCGGCCACAGCCTGAAGGCATAGGCGCCCGCCACGATCAGGAAGACGACGATGGCCGCGACCTTGACGCCGGCGAACCAGTACTCGGCCTCCCCGAAGGAATGCACCGACATCAGGTTCAGCAGCGTCATGCCCACCATCAGCCCCAGGGCGATGACCCACACCGGTATGTCCGGGAACCAGCCATTGATGATCTGGCCACCGACCACCGCCTCGAAGCCGACCACGATCACCCAGAAGTACCAGTAGAGCCACCCCGTCATGTAGCCGGCCGGACGCCCGAAGGCCAGGCGGGCGTAATCGACGAAGGAACCCTTGGCGGGATGCGCGGCGGCCATCTCGCCGAGCATGCGCATCACCAGCGCGACGATGAGCCCGGTGATGGCATAGGTGATGAAAGCGCCGGGCCCGGTCGCGGCGATGACCGCGCTGGAACCCACGAACAGCCCTGCGCCGATGACGCCACCGAGGGCCAGCATGCTGATGTGTCGCGTCTTGAGGGCACGCTTCAAGCGTGGGTCGTGCTCTGTCTGAATAGGCACTGGTTGTCTCCTTTTATTTTAGTAATCAACACCGCCTTTTCAGAAGGTTAGGGACGCCCGGCGAGGCTGAACATCGACAAAATCCAAGGCACGGGCGGCTGGACTAGACAAATGTATGAAGGAGAGAGGGCGCTGCGCCGAGGGGGCGCCGCACAATTTCAGGGTCGTTCTGGAGGGCGCTCTTACGCTATGAGCCCTCCCCTGCTTCCGGATGTTCCCGGTATGCGGGGATTCGTCTTCTTGCGTCGAGCGGGTGGAGGGGTGGTGTCAGTGGGCGGCAATCGGCCAGAAGCAGCCGGTCTTCAGGTAGCCGCTTCGAGTGGAATCTGGCCATCGATTTGTCGGTGACGCTATGCTTCACGGAAGATCGAATAGAAGGTGTTGAAAAGTGTCTGCCGAGTACATTCTTGAACAATTCATTATTGGATCGCGCTTGCAACTGAGCATCTCCGAGGAGCGCTATAACGAGCTGGCACATGCCCGAAGCGTGTTGTCCGAGGCACTGGCTTTCGAACAACGCTACGAATTATTGCTTGGTAATTTTCTGGCCATGGAACTGGCTTTCACCGAAATTTGCCTGCGTACCAAAGTGGAGCCTCAACATCGGTACGTGGACTCAGCAGAAATCCTAGAGACAGCAAATCGCCATGTCGTGAATATGCTTACGGCTATGCGAGCCTATGCCGACCAGGTAGTGCAGGACTTCAAATGCCTGGAGCTGACTCCTAGCTTCGGCGAGGTGGCTAAGTCGGAGCTGAATGAGGCATTTTCCCGAAGCTCGGACTATCGATTTATGTGCAGTTTAAGGAACCACGTTCAGCATAAGGCTACTGCTGTTCATGGTTTTACAGCGAACGATGATGGGACGAGAGATGCCAACGGCTGGGTCGAAACAATCAGTTTTTATGCAAACAAAGTGACTCTTAGGGCGGATAAGGACTTCAAGCTCCGAGTTCTAGATGAGCAGCCTGAGAAGATCGATATTCGGCGGCGTGCACGACGAAGTGTGCAAGCGGTAGGCGAGGTGCATCTGGCTCTACGCAATTTATCCAAAGACCAAGTAGCGCGAGCTAGGTCAGCAATTGAGCTTGCAATCCGCGAATACAAGGAAGCTGGTGCAACGTCAGCCATCGGCCTTGGTGCTCGACGCGTCGGGGATACCAGCGCAGATGTCGCTCTGCTGCTGGACTGGGATGAGGTTCGACTTCGGCTTGTCGATAAGAACAGCAGCCTTCCACGGCTTTGGCCTCGCCGTAGTCATCGTGAACCGAAGGTTGAGGAGATTATCGCCCTGCGCGAGGAAATGAGGCAGACCCAAGCCCAAGCAGCAGCGCTTGTGTTCATTACCGAAGATCGCTGGCGAGACTACGAAGATGGTCTGCCGATGCCGGAGGGTCTATTTCATCTTTACAAGCTTCAGGTAGGACGCCATCCGACACACTCTCTCCAGCAATCGAATGCTGTCGACGTCTGAAGGAATAGCCACACCGGGTTGAACTCCGTGTCAGAGCCTTACGTATGCCTTTTCAATAACTTATGTATGAGGCAGATGTGGTCGCCGGTCGAGGGAAGAACCTGACCAATAGCCGCTGTTGGTGATAGGCAGCTATTGGCCGGGACTGGCCAGTGCTGGAGTGCATATCCAGGTTGAACGGGGGCTAGAGTAAAGAGTAAATATAGCCATTCTTTACTTAGAGCATTTACTAAATACCGCAGCCCCGCCAGCGCGCTTCTACTTGAGTAGATACTTATGATCCAGGAATCTAGCTATTGGAAAAATGACTTGCTCAAGCTTGCATGTAGGCTTGAGCGCAGGCTGATTCAAGAACGTTGGGGCGAGAAAAATTTCTACACGGTAGAGAAAGAAATATTCATCGGCTTTTATTCAGTTAGAAAATTAATTGAGTCAAAGAGAGTGCCCGACCATATATCGGGAAAGAAATACAATATCCATGAAGTCCCTTACTGCGAAGAACCCACATCGCTAGCTACAAATACAAAAGAAGCTCAGTACGACTTCAGGGCGCTGAAAAACACCGAAATATCAATATACGATCTCTGCAATCAGTTTATTCACAGCCACCACTTTGTGCCTTTCATTCCTGGTGGGAAAAACTTAATAGGCTTCTTCTTTTGCTCTGACCGCAAGCGGAAATCTGGACTTTATTTGATAACACTGTTTGATGTGGTTGAGATTTATCGCTTGGTCGGCAAAAGCTAATTGTACACTATTATGTGCAACACGCTCAGCAAGCGAAACACCACTGCGAGCATTAAACAAGGCGTACCTGAGCGGTTAAAGTATTTAGCTTCGCCCGCTGAATAGTAGCCGCAATCCGTACTTAACCAGAAAGAAATTCTAGCAATATGCGCAATCATCTTGAGGCATTAATTCCGATCTTTATTGACATAGAAGGTGAGCGCTTCAGTCTTCTCGGATCTGGGGTGTTGATTGAGTTTAGAGGGGAAGCTTTTCTATTAACCGCAGGGCATGTTATTGACGGATTTGAGCGCGGCGCTTTAATGGTGCCTCACTCTGACAATAAAATTGTTGAGATTAATGGAAGCTATTCTTATATCGATCCAAGTGACGGCAGAAATTTCGATAACTTGGACTTCGGATATTTCAAACTTGAAAAATCATTCGCTGAAGGAATGAAGGAATTATTTTATGCCATACCTGAAAGCGAGCTCGGAATAAAGGGAGACTATAGCGACAAGGAACTAATGACATTCGGCGGCTTTCCTATTCGAAAGCATAATGTAGCTGGCAGCGTGGCAACTACAAAAGAGTACGCTTATGGAGCGTATCACGCAGCCGCTTCGGACTATGCCACGCTTAGGTGCAAACCTAGACTCAACATAGTTGCAAAATACAACAGAAACAAAACCGTCGACCCATCAATTGGCAAGATACAATCTGCACCTCTGCCACACGGAATAAGCGGGGGAGGAATTTTTATATGGCCACCCGTACTTAAAGACTTGATCCCAGATTATCGCAAGCTTATTGGCATCGGGCATACATATCTGAAAAATGGCGGTTATTTTATCGGCACTAGATTAGAGATTATACTGACTGCAATACTTAAAAATAATCCTCATCTAGCCATCCAAACTTAACACAGCGCCCAAGCTGGCAGCTCTCAACTCCGCGTTAGAGACCATGTGAGATCGATGGCAGAGCGACCGCTTCTGGCCGATAACTGCCTGTCGTCGACTCGTGTAATCCCCTGTCTCTTTCGTTCACTACACGGCGCGATTGATCATCGTGGTGGTCATGACGGACAGGTGTATTCGTACACAAATAAAAAAAGCAGCCCTCGGGAGCTGCTTTTCGATCCTACTCTCCCTTTTTATGCTTATGGGGTTTCAGGTCTGGATGATCCTTTTGCCTTTCGGGCGTGACTCTCTGCCTCTTGTCCGGAGTACCATCTTCGTTTGTTCTTTTAGGGCCAGGCTTGATACTCATGGTTGACTTCCTTTATCGCTTGGGTTGTTAAATCCTGTTTTGTAATTAGCCCAGCCCCTTACAGCTGTCAAACAGGAGGCGGGCAAGGGTGACGAAGTCATGGTGCAGGCATTCGGTCGTCAATAGATGACTTGGTCACGCCTCAGAAATTAATCGGTCCTGAGCTTTTAGACATCTACGAGATATCCGCTTCTGGCCGGAAGCGGCCCCTTTTGTGAGCGGAGGCGGTACCGCGGCACCGCGCAATGGCCCCTTTTCCCTTGCTGGCGCGAGCAGAGTTCGATACGAACCCAATGCCAGTGGGGGCCGTTAGGAGTAGCGAAATAGGCGAACGATAGTCGCGCCTAGTTGCTCCGCGCTGGGGGAGCCGTCCAAGTGCCAGTTGGCAACAGCTGCAAACCGGAATATGCAGGGGCGACCTTGATGTGATCCTTGGCAAGTAGACCAGAAGTCTTCCTCAGATGTGATGGCGTCCAACTGCATCTCGAACGGACCGGCCACATCGCAGGTGTATTGCTCCCCAGGCAGGCGGAAATCGTCGTACTCAGGTTTTAGCTTCGGCATACATACGCTCCTAGCGCTCATCGATAGGACCGTTTTGCCGCAAGCCACCAACGGATGGAAACCCTACAGGGGGGCACGCTGATACGAGGCGCTCGATGCCTGCTTCAGGTCGGAATCGAGCGTCTAATATAAGCAGCTTCCGCCCCAGATTGTGTGAAAACCAATGTTGCCTTCCGCCACAGGTTGAATCGTCCCTAGTTTCGTGAACAGTCGATGTCCGCTTCTGGCCGGAAGCTGCCTTTGCCTAGGGGCCGCAATCGGCCAGAAACGGACGTTTGCGCATACAATAAGCGCCTGATCTTTCCGATCATGAACATAGCTACCCGAACAAGGAACTCGCCTCCATGGCCTCCTCAGACAAACAGAAAAAGCGTGCCCAGCGGGCCAAAGCCAAGGCCAAGCAGAACCGCATGGGCAAGCCGAAAGCCAATGTCATCCATCCGCTTCTAGCCAACCCGCTGATCAACGAGCCGTTCGACGATTTCGAACTCGACCTGAGCACCTTCGACTTCAAGGACATCCAGGAGAACGGCTTCGACCCGGTGTATTTCAGCGATCTGTTCGAGGCCATGAGAGAAGCAGAGGACATCAGCCTGCTCGCCATGTGCCTGGTGTTCCTGCAATACCCGGTGTTGCAGTTGGTGGTCGCCGAGGAACCGGAAGAGGCTACGACCGATTTCATAATGGGCCTGCTGGTCGTCTACCGCGAGATCTTCCACGATGAAGACGAAGACATGGCAATGGCCTGGATCGAAAGCAACGCCTTCCTGAGCGCCTATAACGAAGCGTCGGCGATCCTGCAGAAGAAGATCGCTCGCGCCTGAAGAGAGCACCTCATGGTGCGATCTTGCTCATGCCCACCAGTGCAGCGGAAACGTGCCTGGCTGCGCTCTCGGTGGTTAGAGCTACCGCTCCGGCAGGAGTGGCCAGTCGTTCTGGGGAAATCACTCTCCATGTACCGACTCGCATCGATATCAGATATGAGTCGGAAGGGGAGCCTTGTAGCCTGCCACTGCCATCGCTCATTTGCCTCAAGGCGTTCAAGTACCTTCAAGAGCGGTTGCGTGATCGGCGCACGAACCGGTCGTGAAGCTTGCCCTCTCACCCACAACCCAAAAACAACCACCCCCTTCCCTCGCCCACCCCTTTTACATATAAGATATGATTTCATACTAATTTGACATCACCGCAAGCGACGAGGAGTGGCGAAGCATGTGGTTCGCAAAGGGTGCGAAGGAACTGGCGGGTGAGGTGAGCGAACTGTGCCGGCAGTGGCTGGCGGGCAATTGGCGCAGCCCGGCCGCCGCTGCCGTGCTGCGTCGCCACCGGGACCTTGCGCAGGCCCTGCAGGACGTCCAGGACCACTGGCAGCGGGATCGCGACACTCTTGAGCACCAGGCGGAACGCCACGCCCCCGTCGATGAAACCCGACTGCAGGAACTGCAGGCATCGCTCGGGGCTCGGGAGCGACAGTTGGCCGAGACCGAGCAGGCCCTGAAGCGCGCCGAGGAATGGGCCGCCGCGGTCGAGGCCGAACGCGCGCGGCTTCTGGAGGAGCAGCAGGTCTGGGAGCTGACCAAGCAGACGCTGACCGAGGGTTGCTGGGACCTCAGCGTGGTCGATGGCAACCCCGACCACCCGGCCAACGTGATTCGCTGGTCGGATCAGTTCCGCTCGTTGATCGGCTACAACCGCCAGGAATTTCCCGATGGCTGGGACAGCTATTTCGCCATCACCCAGCCCGAGGACCAGCAGCGGGTCATGCAGGCCTTCGGCGAGATGATGGCCGACCCCACCGGGCAACGCGTGTACGTCGTCGAGTACCGCATGCGCCACAAGACCCGCGGCGATTTGTGGTTCCGCGAGCGCGGCCGCTGCCTGCGCGATGCCAATGGCGTGCTGTTGCGGGTCACCGGCGCCACGCGGGAAATCACCGACGAGAAAGCCGCGCAGGCCCTGCGCGAGCGGGAGCAGGTCAGCATCCAGAACACCTATGCCGAAATCTCCCAGATGGCGGGCGTCATCAAGGGCATCGCCGAGCAGACCAACCTGCTGGCCCTGAACGCGGCCATCGAGGCGGCGCGGGCGGGGGAACAGGGTCGCGGCTTCGCCGTGGTGGCCGACGAAGTGCGCAACCTGGCCAAACGCACCCAGGACTCCGTGCTGCACATCCAGTCGATGCTCAACAAGCAGCATGGCAAGGGCTGATCTCAGCGAAATCGGCCCCTGCCCCATCCGAAATCTCCCACCCATATTCGCCCTTGTGAGCCTACAAACCCCGTCGCTAGATTCCGTTCCTGCCACGGTCGATCCCGTGGCCCGGATCGCAGTCCGGAATTGTCTATTTGCGCCAAAAGCGCCAAAGCTCCCAGCACCGGCGCTTTTTCTCGCCTGTTGCTTGAGCAGCCATGGCGGATCGTGCGGGGCAGGTTTCTGCCTGGCCGGGTAAATGCGCACTAGACAACCGGTACTGCGACCCCGCACGGTCCGCCGCCCTTTCCGGGCGGGCGGCTCCTTCCTCCGAACCAGGAGCAACGGAAATGCCTCATCACCCTCTGTTCGTTGTGCGTGCCTTGCCATCCCCCCTGCCCTGCGCCTCCGCCCCGGAGGTGCGCCATGCCTGATCGCAAGCTGGTACCGCTGCAGGCCCAGGCCTATGAAAGCGTGCTGTATGTCGACCTCTCCGCGCCGTCGGAGCACCTCTACGAAGTGGCCGAGCGCCGGTTGAACGCGCTGGAGGACCTGCTGCGGGTGCTGGAGGTGCACGAAGGCCATGATGTGCTGGTGCATGAAACGGCGCGCGTGGCTTCCGCCCTGGTGCCACTGGTGGGCGAAGCGCGGCAGTTGTACGAGCTGGCGCGCCGGCGCGCGCTGGAGGCGCCCGCCGGCGCCTGACCCGCAATCGCTGCCCTGCCAGGCCGGCGCCCGTTCGACGGGGCCGGCCTTTTTCATCCCGGCTCAGTCCCGGTCGGGCGCGCCCAGCGGGAACAGCGGGCGGTAGGGCCGGGCCTCGTCCACCGCCCGGGCGAACGAGGGGCGCGCCAGCAGGCGGGCCCGGTAGGCGCGCAACGTCGGGTAGTTTTCGCCGATGGGGTGCGTCCAGTCGGCATAGAACAGCGAGGGGGCTGCCGCGCAGTCGGCCAGGGTGAAGGCTTCGCCCGCGGCCCAGGTGCGGCCGGGCAACTGGCCCTCCAGCCAGGCGTAGGCGCGTTCGAGCTTTTCCACCGCGTCGGCCAGGGCTTCCTGGCGCTTGGTCGCATCGCCGGTCAGGGCGCCGCCCACGGCATGCTGCACCGGCGTCATCACGTGCAGGTCGAAGAAGCGGTCGAGAAAGCGCACGTCCAGGGCCGCCAGGGGCTCGTCCGGCAGCCAGCGCACCGGCCCGCCCCGGGTGAGCTGCAGGTACTCGATGATGATGCTGCTCTCGGCGAGGCTGCGCTCGCCGTCCAGCAACACCGGGAACTTGCCCAGCGGCCACAGCCGCAACCACTCCTCCGCGTGCTGCGGCGTGTCGGGGCCCAGGCAGCGGAATTCGAAGGGTATCCGGTTCTCGTACAGCGCCATCAGCACCTTCTGGGTGTACGAGGAAAACGGGTGACCGTAGAGCACGAGCGCCATGGCAGACCGCCTGTTTGTAGTGGATGTGCCAGCGGCAAGTGGTAGCACAGCCCGGCGGAGCGCGCCGCGAATCCGACGGCCGACCCGTCGCGCCGGCCGCGGCTTGCCGCCCGGCCGGTAGCGCTCCGGGGCAGCCGGCCATTTAGGGTCGAAAGCTGCCGGCGGGCCGATCCCGGCGCCTCCTGCGCCAGGCTCGCGAGCATTGGCAGGTAAGGCCGCAACGCGTCCTGCCAGGGGAAGGCGCCCCACGATGTGAAGCGCCCACCAGAGGGGCAGACGTCAGAACGAGCCCTGCAGCGTGACCATGAAGTTACGCGGCTCGCCGTAGAAGTTGCCCCAGGAAACGGCCCCCACGCTCTGGTAGTACTTCTTGTCGAACAGGTTGTTGCCGTTGAGGGCGACCGACCAGTGGTCGTCGATGCGATAGCCCAGGCGGCCGCTCCAGATGGCGTAGCCGGACTGTACCGACTTCACGCTGGACGACGTGACAGAGGTGTCGCTCTGCGTCGTAATTCCGGCGCCCACGCTCCACCGATCCAGTTCGCCAGCCAGTTGGTAGTCGGCCCAGGCGCGGAACAGGTGGCGCGGGAAATAGGTGACCGCGAAGGCCGTTTCCTGCGGGTTGTCGTCCGCGCTCTCGAGGTATTTGGTCTGGGTGTAGGTATAGCCGGCCAGCACCTGCAACCTGTCGATCACCTCGCCGCTGATTTCCGCTTCGAAGCCCTGCGCCCGTACCTTGCCCGCATCGCTGTAGCAGTAGCCGTCCGAGGAGCCGGGGCAGGCGCTGTCGTAGTTCGCCTCGGCCCGGTGCTCCTCGATCGTGCGGAAGAGGTTGAAGGCGGTGTTGACGCGGCCGTCCATCAGCTCACCCTTGAGCCCGACTTCGTAGCTGCCGCCGGTCCTGGGCCGCAGCGGGCTGCCGGATTCGTCGGTGTAGGTGCTCTGGGGCTGGAAGATATCCGCGTAGCTGGTGTACACGGACCATTCCTCGTTCAGGTCGTAGATGAGCGCCGCGAAGGGCGTGACCTGGCCGTTTTCCTGGCTCTTGTCGTGCTGCCAGTAGTCCCAGGCCTGGGTGTAGGAGTCGCGGTTGTTGCGGTACCAACTGACGCGGGAGCCGAGGACGAAGGTCAAGGGCTCGGCCAGCTTCAGCCGGAGCGTGGCGTAGGTGCCGAACTGCCGGGTGTCGGACTCGGTGGGAACCGGGCCGCCCCGGTAGGAGTTGGGGGCGTAGAAGCTGTCCGCCGGCTCGGGCATGTGCGGGTTGGGGTTGAGGGGGTCCTGGGAGACGCCGAGCAGGCTGGTCATGTTGATCAGCGCCCAATGGTCATGGGTCTTCGCGCGGCTGGCGTTGGCGCCGACGGTCAGCTCGTGCTGCAGGCCGAAGGCATCGAATTTCCCGTCCAGGTAGGCATCGAAGCCGTAGTCGGTCTGGTCGTAGTCGAACAGCCCGGAGTAGACCGAGGAAGGCGCCGTGGTGGCGCCCGGAGCAACGCCGCCTGGCGTCTCGGACAGGGCGTACTTGATGTCCTGGTCGTTGTGCGTCCAGACACCGGCGAACTTGAAGGCCCAGTCCTCGTTCAATTGGTGGGACAGGTCGGCAAACAGGGTGGTGCGCTCGCTATCCCAGCTGTTCCAGGACGCCCCCAGGCAGGTCGAGCGGCTGAGCTTCAGGTCCGAGCCGTCGCTGTAGCGCGGCAGGCCGTGCCAGCAGGGCCTGGCATCGAGCCGCTCGTAGGCGACGCCCAGCCCGACGGTGGTGTCCGGCGTAACGTCGTAGTCCAGGGCGCCGTAGAGGACCTGGTCCTTGCGCTTGCCCAGATCGTAGAAATACTGCCGGTCCTGCAGCGCCACCACGGTGCGCCCGCGCAGCGTGCCGGACTCGTTGAGCGGGCCGCCGCTGTCCACCTGGCCGCGGTAGTCGTCCCAGGAGCCCGCCGAGAGCGTCAGGTGGGTGGTCGGCGTGCTCTGGCCACGCTTGCGTACGAAGTTGACCCCGCCGGTGGAGCTGCCCGAGCCCTTCATCATGCCCGCCGCCCCCTTGAGCACCTCGACCCGGTCGTAGAAGGCCATGTCGCCGGAGAAGCTGTTGGCCTGGACGTATTCGCCCCCGACATCCAGCGGCACGCCGTCGTACTGGTACTGCCCCTGCATCATGAAGCCGCGGGAGTAGAAGTACTTGCCGCCCATGGGCGACTCGTACACGGTGATGCCCGGAGTCTTCTCCATGGCCTGGTCGATGGTGGTGATGTTGCGGTCGTCCAGGTACTGGCGGGTCAGGACGGTCACCGCCTGCGGCGTTTCGCGCAGCGTATGCGCGCCCTTGCCGATGGTCACCGCGCGGGCCGAATAGGACTGGGTGCCCTCGCTGGTCGGGTCGAGCTGCGGGCTGGAGACGGTCGTGGCGCCCATCTCCAGCACCGCGCCGGACTGCGGCGCGGGCACCAGGCCGTAACCGCCGTTGTCCAGGCGACGCACGCTCAGCCGCGTGCCGGAAAGGATGCGGGCGAAGCCGTCCTCGATGCTGTACTCGCCGTTGAGCCCGGCGCTGCGCTTGCCTTCGGTCAGCCCGGCGTTCACCGAGATCGGAATGCCCGCGCGCCGGCCGAACTCGCCCAGCACCTGATCCAGCGGGCCGGCGGGGATGGCGTATTGCTGGGTCCGCGTGGCCGTGGTTTCGGCCTGCGCCGGCAGGGCCGGCAGCAGGGCGAGCGCGGAACAGGAGAGCATGGCCAAACCGAGCGATTGGCGCAGAGCGCGAGCGATGGGGTGAAGCGTCATGGGCAGAGGGTCCGTTTCTCGTTGTGGGCCCGCGTGTGCGAGCAGGGATTTCCCCCTAGGCCAAGCGAGAAACGAAAACCTGCCACTTTCTTGAGAATTATTTTCATCGCCACGCTGGAGGGGGCGCTATCCGCCTCAGCGAGGGCCTACCGTCACCCAGTAGCGGGTACGCCGCTGGACCCTGACCGGCAGGCTGTCCGCCAGCATGGCCAGCACCTGGTCGGTATCGCCCAGCGGGTAGGAACCGCTCAGGCGGATGTCCGCCACCGCCGGGTCGCAACGCAGCAGGCCGGGGCGATAGCGATCCAGCTCGGCGAGGAAGTCCGCCAGGCGCATGCGCTCGGCGATCAGGTAGCCATCGACCCAGGCGCCCTGGTTCACGTCCAGCGCCTGTGGCCTGTCCACGCCAGCCGCGCCGATCCGCGCCTGCCAGCCCGCCTCGATCACCGTCGGCGCACCGCCCGCCAGGGAGCTGGCGGCGACGCGCCCCTGGGTGACCGCCAGGAAGGTGCCCTGCCCGTCGTTCTCCCGCCGGACCCGGAAGCGCGTCCCCAGGGGCTGCAGCATCGCCTCCTGGCTGACGACACGGAACGGCCGCCCCGCGGCATCGCCGGCAGTGAGAATCTCGATTTCGCCATGGCGCAGGTACAACTCGCGCGCACTGTCGGTGTAACGCACATCGACTGCCGTGGCGGTATTGAGCCAGAGGCGCGTGCCATCGGGCAGCGCCTGCTGGCGGCGTTCACCGGTGCCGGTGTGGTAGTCGGCCATGGCGCCCTGCACCCAGTGGCTGTCGCGCCCCTGCCAGGCAAGCCCGCCGAGCAGGCCGAAGCCGACCAGCACCTTGAGCGCCTTGCGCCGGTCCAGCTCGCTGTAGTGGCGGCGCCCGGCCAGTTGCCGCGCCAGCGGGTCGGCCAGCGGGCCGGCGTGGCGCTGCAGGCTGAGCGGAATGCTGCTCAGGCGCTGCCAGGCGCGCTCATGCTCGCTGCTCGCCTCGCGCCAGTTCAGCAACTGGCGCTGCTCGACATCGCTCATGCAGCCCGACTGGGCCAGGGTGAACCAGGCGATGGCCTGGTCGCGGATGACCGCGGGGATGGGGCGGGAGTCGGTATCGCGGGGCATGGCACTCACTCGAAGCGGCTGGCGTAGCAGGCGGCGAAGGCCTTGCCCATCGCCTTTTGCACCTGGTTGACGCTCAGGCCCAGGTGCGCGGCGATCTGCGGGTAGGTCAGGCCGTCGAGCTGTGACATCAGGAAGATCTGCCGCACCTGCGCAGCGAGGCCGTGCAGCAGTTCATCCACCTCCACCAGCGCTTCGATCAGCAGCAGGCGCTCTTCTTCGGAAGGCGCCACCCGCTCCGGGCGCGCGGCCAGCGCTTCCAGGTAGGCGCGCTCCACCGCCTGGCGTCGCCAACGGTTGACCAGCAGGCTATTGGCGATGGTGGCGAGGTAGGCCAGCGGCTGACGGAGGTCGGCAAGGGGGCTGCGCGAACGCATCACGCGCACGAAGGTATCCTGAGCCAGGTCCTCGGCATCGGCATGCCCGCCCAGACGGCGCTGCAGCCAGCCCTTCAACCAGCCGTGGTGGGCAATGTAGAGCCGTTCAACATCCCGTTCGAATGCCTGCTCGCGGTCCATGAACTTCCAGTCTTGTCAAACATGATAATCGTTCTCAACAGTACTGGATTTACCCTGCCCGGCGCAATTCGCCGGAGCGCCTGGCCGCTGCAGGACATGCCCTACGGCTCGCGGGAATTCAGGGTACGCGACTGCAATGGCTATCACCTGGCCTTCGCCCAGCAGGCAAGCCCGCCGGCTGGCGCCTAGCGCATGGCCGCCAGCTTGATGCCGAACCCCAGCAGGCAGGCCCCGGCCAGGCGCTCCAGCAGATTGGCGACCCGCGGATTGGCCCGCATGCGCTCGGCCAGTTTGTGGGTCAGCAGAACGGCCGCCAGGCCGTAGAGGAAGGTCACCACCGCCACGGTCACCGCCATGAAGGCGAAGGTCACCAGCCCCTGGTGTCTCAGCGGGTCGATGAACAGCGGCAGGAATGCCATGTAGAACACGATCGCCTTGGGGTTCAGCAGCGTGATCAGCATGGTCTGGCGCAGGTAATGGCCGCTTTGCATGCTGCTCTTGCGGGGGGCGCTGCCCGGCTTGCTCAACAGCATCCGCAGCCCCAGCCACGCCAGGTAGGCGGCGCCCAGCCATTGCACCGCATGGAAGGCCGCGGGGTAGGTGGCCAGCAAGGTCGCCACGCCCGCCACCGCCATCCACAACAGCACCTGATCGCCGAGGATCACCCCGCAGGTTGCCGCCAGCCCGGCCTTGATGCCGCCCTTGCCGGTGGCCGTGATCAACGCGAAGTTACCCGGCCCGGGAATGGCCAGCAGAACGATGAACGCAACGAGGAACGCGCCGTAATCGGTCACTCCGAACATGAATGGATCTCCTTGGCGAGGCAGGGGCGCTGAAACGGTCCAGTCTATCACCGGCGCCGAAGAGCGCTTGGGGGATGCCTGCTCCGGCGCGTTGGCAACGGCTCGCCAGAAGCCGCCCCAATCCTGGCTTCCCCCTCATCACACCCGCAAATGCGAGAACGTAGGGCGCATAACCGTTCGCGGTCATCCGCCGTTGGCCGTACCACCGGGGCGTTCGGCGTGGTCGGTGAATCCCATCGCGGACGGAGTCCGCTCCTACGGGATATATGCCGTGCCCATCGGCAACCTGTAGGAGCAGGCCCTGCCTGCGATTTCGCGCGCAGGGCGCGCTCCTACAGGGGAATGGCATGGGTGGGGCGGCGTAGGAGCGGATCTCATCCGCGAATCGCGCCGGTGGTTCCGGCTATCGCGGACAAGGTCCTCCTACGTTGCAGGCGAGCATGGCTTCTCGTAGGAGCGAGCTTGCTCGCGAACAAACGCGGTGCCATGCGGTTCGCGAGCAAGCTCGCTCCTACGAAGAGCACTTCGGTAGAGCCTGTAAGACAGTTGCTCCTACGTCCGTGTTTCCCTGGAACGTAAGAGCCACTCGTCGAAGCGCTCTTCGTAGGATGGGTTGCTGGCAAGGCCCGCCGTTGGGCTGGCCCATCGCCGCGCCGGGCCGGAAGCCGCCACCCACGAAATCCCCCCGGAAATCGGCTATCGTCCCGAGGTCCTCACATGACCGCAGGGGCCGAACCCACATGCACATCGTCATTCCCGACGACTACCAGCACGCGATCCGGACGCTCGACTGCTTCGCCCGCCTGGCCGGGCACGACGTCAGCCTGTTCCATGACCTGGGCCCGGCATCGCCGGACGAGCTGGCGACACGGTTCGCCGACGCCGACGCCCTGGTGCTCACCCGCGAACGCACACGCATCGATGCCGCGCTGCTCGACAGGCTGCCGAAACTCAAGCTGATCAGTCAGACGGGCAAGGTCTCGGGCCATCTCGACCTCGACGCCTGCACCGAACGCGGCATCGTCGTGACCGAAGGCCGAGGCTCGCCCGTGGCGCCCGCCGAACTGGCCTGGGCGCTCATCCTCAATGCGCGCCGACAACTCGTACCGGCCATCGAAGCGTTCAAGGCCGGCCACTGGCAGATCAATGTGGGCCAGGCGCTGGCCGGGCAAACGCTGGGAATCTGGGGCTACGGCAAGATCGGCCAGCGCCTGGCGCGCTACGCCCAGGCGTTCGACATGCCGGTGCTGGTCTGGGGCAGCGAAGGCAGCCGGGCGGCCGCCACGGCCGACGGCCATCAGGCAGCGGCCTCTCGCGAAGCCTTCTTCGCCGAAGCGGACATCCTCAGCCTCAACCTGCGCCTGTCCGAGCGCACGCGCCATGGGGTCACCCTCGACGACCTCGCCAGGATGAAAAACAGCGCCCTGCTGGTGAACATCAGCCGCGCCGAGCTGATCGCCCCAGGTGCGTTGCTCCAGGCCCTGGATGCGGGACGCCCCGGCTACGCGGCCGTGGACGTCTACGAGCAGGAACCCCTGCTCGCCCCCGACAATCCCCTGCTGAAGCACCCGCGCGCGCTCTGCACCCCGCACCTGGGGTACGTGGAGAAGAACGGCTATGAGCTGTACTTCGGCGATGCCTTCGACAATGTGCTGGCGTTCTTCGAAGGCAAGCCGAAGAACGTTGCGAATCCGGAGGCGCTGGCGGTGCCGCGTGGCGAGTAGGCTGGGAAGCAACCGCCCCTAGAAAGCGTATTCCGCCCCCACGGTCAGGCTGCGCCCGTTGCCGCTGAGAAAGGTCGGCTGGCTGGCATCGGCGCGGTTGCGGATCACGTAGCTGCTGGCATAGGTCTTGTCCGCCAGGTTGTCGCCCTGCACATACACACTCAGGCCCTCGCGCGCCTTGTAGGCGGCTTTGAGGCCCCAGAGCGCGTAGGCGTCCTGATAGTTGTTGCGCGTGTTGGCGTGGTCGGTCGGGGTGTCCTGGGGCAACCAGCGCAGGTTGGGCCCGACGCTCCACGGCCCGCGCCGGTAGAGCAGCTCGGCCGACCAGAGCTGGCGCGGCACGCCGGCGATCTGGTTGCCCTGGAACTCGCCGCCGCGGAAGCGGAAGTCGCTGAAGGTCCAAGCCACCCGGTAGGCCAGGTCGCCGCCTATGCCGGAGGCAGTCGGCAGCAAGCCGTTCAGCCCCGCTTCGACACCGCGGTGGCGGGTACGCGAGCCGTAGTTGTAGGTTCCCACCTTCACCCCGTAGGCGTCGCTGGTGGAAATCAGCTCGTCTTCCACGTCGCTCTGGTACAGCGTCAGGCTCCAGTCGGTCCGGGCGATGCGACCGGCGCCGCCGATCTCGTAGGTGGTAGCGCGCTGCACGTCGAGGTCGACCAGTTGCGCTTGCGCCACCGCCGGGGCTGCGGGCGAGACTTCGGCGGAAACGATTTCCCAGAACGTCGGCGCTTCGTGGCTGCGGCTGATGTTGGCGTACCAGCGCAGGTCCGGGCTGGGCGTCCAGTTCAGGCCGATCTTCGGCGTGGCGAAGTTCCAGCCCTGGTCGAGGTGGCCGGCACCATCGCGCGAATCCGCATCGCGGCTGACATCGCTCCACTTCACCTCGGTCACCAGGGTCCAGTCCGGCGCCAGGTTCCAGTCCAGGCCGAGCAGCAGATCAAGGTTGGAGGCCGTGAGGTCGAAGTTGCCGAAACGCTGCATGCGGCTTCCGTTCTGGGGGTTGTTGGCGTACAGCTCGCGGGTCATGTCGCTGTAGGACCAACTGGCGCCCAGGCGGTAGCCGAACAGGCGCCGTTCGCCTTCGAGCAGCCATTGCGCACCGAGCGTGTCGCTGTCGGTCAGGGTGTGGCTGAGCGGATCGGTGAAATCGTCCTGGGTGTTCTGCCCGTAGACGCCGAAGCTCTGCTGCCAGCCCGCCCCGCTCCACTGCGTACGGTTGGCCAGTCGCAGTTGCTGGGTATCACGGTGCGGGTCACGCTGGTAGACGTTGAGCAGGCGATCCTGCGGCGTGTTGCCATCGCCCAGCACGCTGCGCGGATCGTCCTTCAGGCGCGCCTTGGTGATGACGTTGGGAATCTCGAAAGTCAGGTCGCTGTAGGACAGGTAGCTGCGATTCTGTACGCCGTTGCCCAGGTCCAGACCGAAGTTGCTCTGCACGAGGGTGCGATGGGAAGCGGAGTGGTGGCGATAGCCGTCGTACTCGTCGTGGCTGACGCTCACCCGTCCATCGTACGCCCCCTCGTCCAGCCCGGCGGCAGCCTGCAGGCCCTGGCGGCCGAAGCTGCCGGCCTCCAGGCGGACGCGTCCGGCTTCGTCGGCGCCGGTCAGCGAGTTGAACTCCAGCTCGCCACCCAGCGCGGTGGCGCCGGGGCTGCCGGCGTTGGCGCCGCGACGGGCACTGATCCACGACGCATTGCGTGGCTCCAGCAGGCCGATGATGAAGGAACCGTCGGCCTCGTTGAGCGGCAGCCCGTCCTGCAACAGCAGCACGCCGCGGTTGACCGGATTGCTCTGGATGCCCGAACCCCGGATGTTCAGGCGCGGCTGGTCGGTGCCACCGAAGAAGTCCTGGATCACCAGGCCGGGCTGGTAGTCCAGCGCATCGCGCAGGGTCGCCAGGCGTGTCTCCTGTTGCGGCTCGGCGAGGTTGGTGCCGCCCGGTACGCGGGCCAGGCGCTGGCGCTCGGCCTGCGCGGACTGGCTGACCGGCGCGAGGCTTTTTTCGCTGATCTGCATCGGCTCCAGCTCGAGGCGGTCCTCCGCCGCCACCGCCAGTGGCAGCAGGCCGAGGGCCAGCAGGGGAAGTGAAAGTTTCGAGGGAAAATGGCGTTTCGGGGAAGGACAACGACTCATGACAAGCTCCGTCTGCACGAAATCTGGCTTACCAGCTCAGGTAGAACATGCCCTTGGCCAGCAGCACGATGCCGACCATGTGGCTGAAGACGCTCAGGTGGATTCGGCGGAAATACGTCGAATTCATGCGCCCGCTGTGGAGGAGGAACATGGCGGTGAAGAAGTGCCCGAGCACGCTCAGGGCGAGCAGGATCTTCAGGCTCAGCAAGGTGCCGAAGGACGATGCCAGCGGGTCCGCCAGCAGCGGCAGGTAACGCGTCCAGACCATGCCCAGGCCGGCGCCGAACAGCACCAGCAGTACCCAGGGCATCAGCCGCCGCGCACGCTTGCCGATGCCCTGCTCCACCTGGCGCATCACCGCGGCCGGCACGTGCTTGCGCACGCTTTCGAAGATCAGCACCTCGAAGAACACCGTGCCGATGAACATCAGCGCGGCGAACAGGTGCAGGGTCAGCAGGATGGGATAGATCATGGCGCGGGTGCCTCCAGGGCCAGCAGGGTCTGATGCAGCACCGTCACCACCTGGTCGGCGGCATACCCGGTGAGGTCGAAAGGCTGCAACGCGCCGTCATTGACCAGCACGAAGCGCTCCACCAGGCCGATCAGCTCGGCCGGATGGTGGCTGACGCAGAGCAGCGCCGCGCCCGAGCTGGCGAGCCAGTCGCGGCAGAGATCGAGCAGGGATTCACGCAGGGCCGGGTCCAGCGCGCTGAATGGCTCGTCGAGCAACAGCAGGTCTGGCTCGATCGAGAACGCGCGCGCCAGGGCAACACGCTGGGCCATGCCGCCGGA
The DNA here is from genome assembly GCF_036231725.1 of Pseudomonas sp. JH-2. Taxonomy (NCBI): domain Bacteria; kingdom Pseudomonadati; phylum Pseudomonadota; class Gammaproteobacteria; order Pseudomonadales; family Pseudomonadaceae; genus Pseudomonas; species Pseudomonas sp. JH-2. The sequence continues at coordinate 44,708 of NZ_JAZAQP010000031.1, forward strand.
CAGTTGATGCGGCCAGGCGCGCTCGTGCCCGGCGAGGCCGACGCGCTCCAGCCAGTGGCTGGCCATCCGGCGCGCAGTCGCGCGGTCGAGGCCGCTCGCCTGCAGGGGGATTTCCAGGTTCTCCGCAACCCGGCACCAAGGCAGCAGGCGCGGCTCCTGGAAGGCCAGCACGGGATGGCGGAATCCATTCTCCACCTGCCCCCGACGGGGCTTTAGAAGGCCGGCAGCCAGGCGCAGCAGGCTGCTCTTGCCGGCGCCGCTGGGCCCGAGAATGCCGACCCGCTCGCCGGGCAGCAGGCGCAGGGAGGCATCGGCAAACACCCGACGTTCGCCCAGCACCAGATCGACGCCGTGCCACTCAAGCATGGGCGGCCTCCTGCCAACGGCCCATGCGCCGCTGCAGCGGTTGCAGCAGAAGAAATTCCAGCGCGGCGACCAGCAGCAGGATCAGCAGAGTCCAGGCATACAGCCCGGCGCTATCGAAGGTGCCGCGCGCATTGGCCAGCGCGAAACCGGCGCCACTTTCCGCGCCAAGCACTTCGGCCATCACCACCAGGCGCACGCCGCCGCACGTGGCGATCAACAGCGCCGCGCCCAGCGGCGCGGTGAGTGACGGGATATAGAGCCGCCGCAGCTTCTGCCAGGGGCTGAAGCGGTAGACCCGCGCCATCTCCAGCAGGCCGCGGTCGACCATCTGCATGCCCTTGACGGTGTTCACGTACATGCCCGGCGCCAGCATCAGCACACTGATCAGCACCACCATGGCCGAACCGAGACCGACCCAGAGCATCGCCAGCACCACGACCACCACCGGCGGCACCGACATCAGCAGCCAGCGCAGCGGCTCCAGCAGACCGCGCACACGGGCGTCGAGCCCGGCCAGCAGCCCCAGGCAGAAGCCCAGCAGGCAGCCCAGGCCGACGCCCAGGACGATACGCAGCAAGCTGGCGCCGGCGTTAAGGCGGAAGTCAGCCTCGAAAGGCAGGCGGACCATGGCTTGCAGCGTCTGCCATGGCGTCGCCATGAGCAGCGGGCCCAGGCGCAGCGCCAGCAACTGCCAGCCCACCAGCAGAAGCATGCCGCCCAGCAAGGCCCAGCGTCGGGAGGTCATGGGTCTCATCTCAGGGCCCATAGAAACTGGCGGGCGGCAGGGCGCCCCCGATTGCCTGCGGATGGCGCCTTGCGATCAGCCCGAACAGCGCCTCCAGCGGTCCACGCGCCGAGCTGGCGGAAACACTCTCCAGACGCGTGACGCGGATGGACTCTTCCAGCGCCTCCACCGGCAGGTGCGGCAGGTGCCGATGGACCAGCTCCGCGCAGGCCCGCGAGTGCGCGCTGCACCAACGGGCGGACTCGGCGTAGGCGGCGTCCACCGCGCGCGCCAGTTCGCCGTCCTTGGCGCGCTGCGGGCTGCTCATCAGCCCTGCCTGAGGCAGTTCGGCCTGCTGCGGGAAGGCCTGCCTCCAGGCGCTCTCCAGGCTTTGCACGCGGTACAGCGGCGCCCCGCCCCGGCTGCGGTTGCGCCAAAGCAGCAGGGATACCGCCGGCTCCACCAGCAGAGCGTGATCGGCGCGGCCTGCCAGCAGCAGCGCCTGGGCGTCCTGGCCATCACGGACCGGGCGCAGCGTCAGGTCCCTGCCCGGCTTCAGGCCGTGGCTGAGCAGCAATTCATCGACCAGGATCGCCGGCAGGTCGCGCTGGAACGGCAGCACCACCTCCTTGCCGGCCAGGTCGGCGAAACCCTTCACCTGGGGGTCGCGGCTAACCAGCCAGATGATTCCCCACACCGAGACGTTGAGCAGCCGCACGGGTTGCCCGCGCCCGGCCATCAGCGCCGGCAGGTTCACCGGGGCGGCGCTGTAGTCGAGTTCGTTCTTGGCCAGCAGCACGCGCAACTGATCGGGGTTCTGCCAGAGGCGGAACTCGACGTGCTCGGCATACGGCTGCAGAGCACCGCTCTCCACCATGTGCAGCAGCGGGAAGCTCACCACGGCACCGGGGCCGCCCAGCCGCAGCACCGCTTCCCTGGCCGTACCGACAGGTGCCTGCAGGCACGCGCCGGCCGCCAGAACGAAAGAAAGGAGCAGGCGGGGGAGCTGTCGATTGATTGACTTGCGAATAAGACTTATCTTCATTCGCAGATCATTGCAGCCCGCATGCCCGCCACGAATGACAAATGTTAAGTTCTCGCCCAATCGCGGCGAATGCCTGCGATTGCTGGGCGCCATCCCCCTCTTCGCCGACCTGCCGCAGGACCTCGTGGCCAGCCTGTGTGACTCGGCCAGCCTGCTGCGCGCCGAGGGCGGCAAACTGCTGTTCCGCGAAGGCGACCCGGCCGAACACTTCCTGCTGGTGCGGCGTGGCTGCGTGGAAATGCTGCGCTTCACCTGCGACGGCGAAGAGCGTGTCTTCCAGCTGTTCCGCGAAGGTCAGTTGATCGCCGAAGCGGCCATGTTCATGCCCCACGGCCGCTACCCGATGAACGCCCGCAGCCAGGGTAGCGGCGAATTCTTCCGACTGAGCCGCAACGCACTGCACAAGGCCTGCGAGGGCCATCCGCCGCTGGCCATGCGCATGCTGGAAAGCCTCAGCCTGCGTCTCTACCGCCAGGTCAACGAGGTCGACTGGCTGACCGCAAGCTCCGCCTCCCAGCGCCTGGCCGCCTACCTGCTGGGCCTGCACCGTCGCCAGGGCGAAAGCCTGATGCTGCCGATCAGCCAGCGCCAACTCGCCACCCACCTGGGCATTCGCCCGGAATCCCTCAGCCGTCTGCTCTCCGACTGGCAGCAGGCGGGGCGCATCCAGGGCCGGCTCCGGCAATGGCGGCTGTGCGACCTCACCTACCTACAGGAACTGGCCAGCCCGGCGGTACGCTCCTTCTGAGGGGGTCGGCTTGTGCTCGCCGTCCAGCAATAGCGGGAACTTGCCCAGCGGCCACAGCCGCAACCACTGCGCCGCGTGCTGCGGCGTATCGGGGCCGATGCAGCGGAATTCGAAGGGCGTCTGGTTCTCGTACAGCGCCATCAGCACCTTCTGGGTGTACGAGGAAAACGGATGACCGTAGAGCACGAGCGCCATGGCGGACCGCCTGCCGGAGCGCACACACCAGCCCACCGCCGACATCCTGTTCAGTCTCCCGGCTTTACTATCGCAAGTGTATGTAACTACCGTCGCCAAATATCCGCAAAAGTTGAAAATACGGGAGGCGCGTGTCATTCCAGAATTACACATCAAATAACCAAACCCGATAATGAATTCCTACTTAATTTCATTATCGGATCAGCGCTGGAAAACTTCCCAATGGCGTTGGACAGCCCGCTGGGCGAAAGCTAGCTTCAGCCTGAACGCCGGGCCCTCCGGCGCCCTCCAAGCCACCACAGGGAAGTACCGAGATGGCCTTCGATCGCTTCAACTCCCGTATTGCAATCACCCTCGGCCAATTCACCTTGTTGAAACGTGCCGACCTGTTATTCGACCGTTATAGCGAGCCCTATATAGTTTCCCTCGCCATCGACACTTCGAATATCCACAAGGGTGCCCTCACTTTCAACTACATGCCCTTTCCGAAAGTTCGCCAGGGTTCGACGGTGAGCATGCTCGGCGACGGCCACCTGCTGTATGGCCCGGCCAACCCCGGCGAGTACGTCGCGCTGTCGCTGCTGATGATGGAGTCCGACGGCGACCTGCGCGAGGCGGGCGAGCGCATCCGCGACGTCGTCAGCAGCAAGGCCGTCGACCTGGGGCTCAAGGCGGTGATGCTGGCCAACCCCGGCTCCGCCGCCGTGGTCGCCCTGCTCAAGGAGCTGACCGCCTTCACCGCCGGGCGCCTGGCCAGCGATGGCGACGACGAGCTGTTCCGCACCGAGGGTGCCTTCCTGCGCGACCAGCCCAACCCCTACCACGTCAACCGAAGCTACCGGCAGGGCAACGACTTCATCGACCTGGAGCTGCGCATCCTCCCGCTCGACGCCCCCAACGGAGAAGGCGCCGCCCCGCAGGCGCTGCCACTGGCCTGAGCCCTGCCCGCCCCCATTACCGAGGAACGCACCATGGTCACCGGACTGGATCTCTACACGCTCGCCGCCACCAAGAAGGGCCAGAAGTACGCCAACGTGCTGGTCCCCAAGGACAACCCCAACTGGAACGGCCCCTGGGACTGCGCGGAATTCGTGTCCTGGGTGGCCTACCAGAAGCTGAAGAAGCTCTACGGCTGCGTGAACGACCAGGGCAACCCGGCGACCACCGAGGCCTATTCCGGCGCCTGGGTGCACGACGCCAGCAACGGCACCCTCATCCCCACCAACGAGGCCGACGCCATGCTCACCGCCGGCGTGGTCCTGGTGCGCAAGCCGCCGCTGCCCGGGCACATGGGCCACGTCGCCATCACCGACGGCGCCGGCAGGACCATGGAGGCCGCCGGCACCGGCCTGGGCGTGCGCGCCGGCAACGTCACCGGGCGCGTCTGGGACTACTACTGCCGCCTGCCCGGCGTGAGCTACAGCAGCAGCCCGGGCACGCCGAAGCTCAAGCCGCCGCCCTCGGTCATCCGCCTGGAGCAGCCGAACGTGAAGGGGCCGAAGGTGACGGAAATCCAGCAGGCCCTGAAGGCGGCCGGCTTCGACCCCGGCAAGCTCGACGGCGCCTACGGCCCGCATACCACCGCGGCCGTGTTCGCCTTCCAGACCACCCGCCGCCTGGTCGCCGACGGCGTGGTCGGCCCCGCCACCGCGCGGGCATTGAAGATCCAGTGGCCCTGACAGGGAGATCGAGCATGGAACAGCAACCGATGAAGGCGCCCTTCTACCCCATCGTCTACGTGCGCGGCTACGCCATGAGCCGTGGCGAGATCGACGAGACCACCGCCGACCCCTTCTGCGGCTTCAACCTGGGTTCCACGGTGATGCGCGCGGTGGCCACCGCGGGCGCGCCGCCGCGCAAGTTCGTCTTCGAATCGCCGGTGATCCGCCTGGCCAGCCAGTTCGGCTACCGCGACGTGTACGAGGACGGCTACGACGTCCTCGACCCCAACTGGCTGACGCAGCAGAACAACAGGCTGGCCGCCCGCTCCATCGTCATCTACCGCTACTACGACCCGGCCTCCACCCTGCTGGGCGTCGGCAAGACACCGAGCATGGAGCAGTTCGCCAAGGGCCTGAACGACCTGATCCTGCACCTGCGCGACCTGGCCTTCGCCAACCCGGCCAACCAGTTGGCGAAGAAGGAAGACTTCCGCTGCCACCTGGTGGCGCACTCCATGGGCGGGCTGGTCTGCCGCACCTTCCTGCAGAACCCGGACTGCGGCTCGGCGGAGGCGCGCGCGGCGGTGGACAAGTTCTTCACCTACGCCACGCCGCACAACGGCATCGACATGGTCGGCATCAACGTCCCGAGCCTGCCGGTGTTCTCGCTGCCGTTCGACATCGAGAACTTCAACCGCGACAAGCGCATGCGCGAATACCTGCGCCTGCCCAGGCTGCCGAAGAACTACGACAAGGTCGACCTGCTGCCCGAAAGCGCCCTGCCCTCCAGCCGCGTGTTCTGCATGGTGGGCACCAACCGCAGCGACTACGAGGTGGCGGCCGGCCTGTCGCGCACCTTCGTCGGCCACGGCAGCGACGGCCTGGTGCGCATCGAGAACGCCACCCTGCACGGCCTGAACGCCGACGGCACGCTCGGCGAGGAATGCGCCAAGGCCTTCGCCTACCGCGCGCATTCCGGCTTCTTCGGCATCGTCAACAGCGAGGAGAGTTTCCAGAACCTGGTGCGCTTCCTGTTCGGCAACGTGCGCGTCGACATCTGGCTGGACATCGACGAGCTGCGCCTACCCAAGGAAGTGCTCGACGCCGCCGATGGCGCCCCGGTCAACGCGCTCTACCAGATCGAGCTGCTGGCCTCGCCGCGCAGCAAGCCCTGGTATCTGTCGCGGCGCACGGCGGAGGAAGATTCCGCGGCCTGCCTCACCCAGGCTGAGTGGAAGCCGGGCACGCAGCTGTACCTGTCCAGCGTGTTCCTCGCCGAGTTCGGCAAGGTCGACCCCGAACTGCCCGGCCTGGCCTACAGCCTCACCCTCGGCGTGCGGGTGCCGGACTACGAGATCGACAAGCGCTTCTGGCCCAACAGCCACTACGAGGGCAGCTACCTGTACCGCGACACCGTCATCATCCAGCTGGAACGCCCCAGCGACGGCGGCGACCAGTGGACCATCCGCTACGCCTGGCAGAACACCGGGATGAACACCTCGACCATCCCCCTCCAGGCCAGCGAGCTGGACGGCAGCGGCATCCAGGTGCTGCTGCCGATCGACAGCGACGTCCACGGCAACCCCGCCGCCGCCGCCATCAAGGGGCAGGTGCGGCTGATGGTCTCGACCTGGAACCCGGAGGGCACCTGGCCCTGATGGCCGCCTGCACAAATCTTCCAGACGCCGCCCGCCCGCGGGGTATGCTGGACGACTCGCGGGCGCGGCGGAGGCGCGGCATGCACAGCGGCAACTGGATCGACCTGGCGCAGGATGCCGACACCGGCATCGAGACCCTGCGCGCCCATTTCAAGGGCCACGCGTACGATCCGCACTGGCACGACAGCTACCTGATCGGCTTCACCGAAACCGGCGTGCAGCAGTTCCGCTGCCGCCAGGCGCGCAACGTCAGCACGCCGGGCAAGGTGTTCTTCCTCGAACCCGGGGAGATCCACGATGGCGATGCGCCCACCGCCGGCGGCTTCACCTATCGCATGCTCTACCTCGACCCGCAGTGGCTGGAACGCGAGGTGGGCGCGCTGTTCGAGGAAGCCCCGGCAGGCTGCCAGTTGAGCGTGCCCCAGGTGCTGTTCGACGACACGCGCATGGTCGCCGCCATCGACGCCGCCTTCCAGGCCGTGCACGGCCAGGACCTGCGCATCGTGCGCCAGGCCGCCCTGGACGAGCTGCTCGGCGGCCTCACCCAGCGCCTGCACTGGCGCAAGCGCGTCGATGACCACCCGCGCCTGCCGCTGGTGGCCCTGCGCGCGCGGGACTACCTGCACGCCAACCTGATGCAGGACATCGACCTCGACGACCTCGCCCGCGCCACCGGCTGCGACCGCTTCCGCCTCAGCCGCGCGTTCAAGGAGGCCTTCGGCCTGCCGCCGCATGCCTACCTGATCCAGCTGCGCCTGGCCCGTGCGCGCCAGTTGCTGGGCCGCGGCCTGGCCCCGGCGCAGGTCGCCGCCGACCTCGGCTTCGCCGACCAGAGCCACCTGGGCCGCTGGTTCCGCCGCGCCTATGGCGTTACCCCGGCGTACTACCGGCAGCGCTGCTCAAAGCTTCCAGACTGACGCCCGGCCCGCTGCGAGCATGCCGGCTCCACGTCCCACGGAGCCCACGCCATGATCCAGGCCCTGCAGCAATGGCTGCCCTTCCTCCTGTTCGCCTTCGTCGCCGCCATCACCCCGGGGCCGACCAACCTGCTGATCTTCAGCAACAGCGCCCGCCACGGCTGGGGCGCGGCACTACCCATTGTCCTCGGCGGCTGCGGCGGCGCCGCGCTGGTGGTGCTGGCGGTGGGCAGCGGCCTGGGCGAGCTGCTCGCCGGGCGGCCGCAGGTGCAGGGCATCATGGCCGCCGCCGGGGTGCTGTGGCTGACCTGGCTGGCCTGGCAGATCTGGCGCAGCCCGCCCCCCGGCCTGGAAAGCGCCGCACCGGCGCGGCGCATCGGCCTGCTGGATGCGGCCCTGCTGCAGCTGGTCAACCCGAAGAACTGGACCGTGGCCCTGGCGGTGATCGGCGTCTACGCAGGCCAGGGCGACGACCGCCTGCTGCGCATCCAGCTGATGTCGCTGCTGTTCTTCATGGTCGGCGTGCCCTGCCTGAGCGCCTGGGCCGGGCTCGGCGCCGGCAGCGCACGGCTGTTGCGCTCGCCGCGCGCGCTGCAGCGGCTGAACCGGGGGTTGGCAGTGCTTCTGCTGCTCTCGGCCTGGGCGGGGGTTTTGTAGGAAGGATCGAGCGGAGCGATACCCATCGCCAGGACCGCATGGGTTTCGCTCAACCCATCCTACGAGAAGCACCTCGGCGCGACCTGCAAGACGACCCTGAATGGGCACACTTCGAGACGAATGGTTTTACAAAAATAAAACCCGAAAGGTTATGCTTTTGTAAAACCTCAACAGGAGGCATGTTCATGACCACTCTTGCCCTGCGTAAATCCGGGGGGTCCCTGATCATTTCGGTTCCCGCGGCCTTCGTCGCCCAAAACAAGCTGCACGCCGGTAGTCAGGTTGAGTGCAACATCGTCGAGGGAGCCCTGGTGATCAAACCGATGACGCGCCCGAGCCTGGCACAGCTGATCGCCGAAACGCCCAAAGACTCGCTCGCTCCGGACTGGGACAACATGCAGGCCGTAGGCGCTGAGCAATGGTGAGGCGTCCACCGAGCGTTCCCGACCGCGGTGAGATCTGGCACCTGCAGTTCGATCCCTCGACGGGCCGTGAAATGATCGGCGACCACTTTTGCCTGGTCCTGTCGAAACGCGAATTCAATGAAATAGGCCTGGCCCTGGCCTGCCCCATCTCGCAAGGCACATCCAGTGTGGCGCGCAACCAGGGCTTCCTTGTCACCCTGATGGGCGAAGGCACCGACACCCAGGGCAATGTCCACAGCCACCAGGTGCGGACGCTGGACTGGAGGGCGCGCCGAGCCATGTTCAAGGAAAAAGCCCCCGACTCCGTAACCAACTACGTGCTTTCGCTGGTCGGAGCGATCCTGGAATAACCCCCACCCATCGCCCGCCGGCCCTGCCGGCGGGATCGCGGACGGAGTCCGCTCCTACGGTTCGCGGGGAAGCACGGTATTCCACATTCCGCCGCGATTCGCGGATGAGATCCGCTCCTACGCTGCGCCACCCGCGCCATTCCCCTGTAGGAGCGCGCCCTGCGCGCGAATCGCGGGCAGGGCCCGCTCCTACAATTGTCGTGAGGCCTGGAGTTTCCTCGTGGGACTCTGTCCGCGATTTGGCGGATAACGCCTGCGCCTACGGGAATGGCGTGGGATCGTAGGGCGAATAACCGTTCGCGGTTATCCGCCCTACGGGGAATGGCGCCGGGGCGTCCGGCCCCTACCAGCGGTAGCGCAACAGCCGGCCGATGCGCCCCAGGGTGGGCCAGCGCTGCATCAGTTGCACGAACGCGCGTGACGACCAGGCCATCCGCCGGCACTCCTCGGGGGTGTAGGTGAGCCTTTCCTCGACCAGGCGCAGCCCCGGCACCAGCGCCTCCAGTTCCGTGGGGTCGTCCAGCGCCCAGTGCACCTGGGCGCCGCGCGCCCAGAACGGCAGGAACAGCCCCAGCATGCGGATGCCGAAGCGGTTGTAGCCGTCGAAGATCAGCTCGCCGTGGGGGCTGCGCGCCAACAGCCCGCGCAGCAGCGCGCTCACCTCGGCTTCGCGCAGGTAGGGCATCAGGCCTTCGGCGACGATCAGCAGCGGGCGGCCGCTGGGCAGCGCGTCGAGCCAGGCCGGCTCGCCCATGGCCCCGGGCAGCAGGGTGCAGCCTTCGCGCGCCGGGTACACCTCGCTGCGCAGCGCCAGCACGTCCGGGTAGTCCACTTCGAACCAGGCCACGCTGGCCGGCGGGTCGAGGCGGAACACCCGGCTGTCCAGGCCGCAGCCCAGGTGCGCCACGCAGGCGTCGGGGCGGGCGGCGAGGAATTCGGCGGCCCAGCGGTCGAGCTTCCAGGCGCGCAGGGCGATGCCGACGTAGCTGCTGCGGCCCAGGCGAAAGCGCGAGAAGTCGTAGTCCAGGCGCGCCAGCGCGGCGGCCGCGAAGCGGTCCTGCAGCAGCGAATCGGGCAGGCGGCTTTCCATGGCCTTGGCGTAGAAGGTGATCAGCAGGGTCTGCTTGACCCCGCCGAGCTGGATGCGTGGCATGGGCGGCTCCCGGGGCGGACGATGGCACCGCCCTCCCCGGCAAGCCTAGGACCGCATCGCCGGATGCCGCAAGCGCAGCGGCGCCGCCGGTTTAGCGCAACCGCAGGCGGGCCCAGTCCCGCGGGGCGATCTCGCCGGCCAGCTGCAGGCCGCCGCGGGCATCGCTGAACAGCACCAGCGAGGTGCCGTAGCCGGGGGTTTCCAGGTCCTGGTGGCTGAGCGTCTGGGCCAGCTGCTCCATGCATTCGCTGTGGGTGACGAGGATCAGGTTGCGGTGGCTGGCCTTGTGCTCCAGCACGTGGTCGAGCAGGTCGCCCTTGCAGTCGGCGACCCAGGCCTGGCCCAGGGTGCCGTCGCCGAACATCCGGCTGGCGGTCTGGGTGGTGCGCGTCAGCGGGCTGGCGTAGACGTCGGCGTTGCCCAGGCCGAAGCGGCTGCGGTAGTCCTCGCCCAGGGCCGTGGCCAGCGCCCCGCCGCGCACCGTGATGCCGTCCTCGGCGCCCAGGCAGGGGGCGTCGGAGCGGTCGCAGCGCTCGGCGTGGCGCACCAGCACCACCACCTCGCCCAGGCGCCAGTGGTGGGCCAGGTCGTCCGGGCTTGGCAACGGCGGGTGCTGTTGCGCCACGCTGGCCGCGCCGCACAGGGCCATCGCCAGCACGCCGAGCAGCCCGCAGGCCAGGGCCATGATGCGTCGGGGTGGGCGGCCAGCGCCCTGTCGCACGGTTTTCTGCCTCACTTCGCCACGGGCCTCGCAGGGGATGGGTCGGAGCGCGCCCGGCATGCTGCCGGATGCTGGCCGCCATCCTGCGTGGACGAAGGTGAAAACTCCGCGAGGCGGATGTGAGGATTTCGTTGAGCGGCGCCCGCCGCCGATGCCGACGAGCTGCCGGGCCGGGGCCGTCGGCGGGCCCCGGCCCGGCGGGCGTCAGTCGCTGATGCCCTGGATGTCGTTGAAGGTGGACAGCAGGGTGTTCAGCGCGTCCAGGCTGCGATCCTTATCCGGGGCCTTGGCATGCAGCTCCCGCACCGCGCCCTCGACTGCCGCGTTGGCGGCCTTCCAGTCCTCCGGGCTCCTGCGCTTGAGCTCGGCGGCGGCGGCGCGCCACTTGGCCTGCAGGGTGTCGACCTTGGCCCGGGCGGTGGCGAAGTCGTCGGCGCCCACCGCGTCGAGCGACTCCTCGGCCAGGCGGCCGTATTCGCCGAGGTCGCCCAGCGGGCCCTGCTGGTCGTCCGCCTCCATGCCGCTGGGCGGCGCGGCGTCCTCGGCCCAGGCCGGGCTATGTGCGACCGGAACAACAGCAACCAGCAGCGCCGCCAGCGCAGCTGCCCATACCGTCCGCGAGGAAGAACTCATCGTCTGGCTCCTTAGCGTGGCCAATGTAGCTTCGGGGAGTGTAGAGGCTGGGCCGGCAAAATTGCAGCCGGCGGTCACGGCGCCGGCAAACCGAGAACTCCCCTGAGAAAAACCTTATCAAGGAATCCCCCTACAGCACATAACGCCCAGCTCCCACAGCCCGGCTCGTTAGTCTTCCCGGCGTCATGGCATTTGCCATGACAGGGTGTCGCAACCCAAAGGTCCTTCAGCACAGCAGCAGCAGAAATCAAAGCAAGGCGCCACGTGCGTCACGCTTGCCTTGGTTATGGCTGGCCGTGCAGGGCAGGCTTCCGCCTGGCCGGAACTCTCCTTGGACCTCCGGTTTGCGACCCCTGCACGGCCCGCCGCCCCCCCGTGTCGCAACGGCAGCGGCGGGCTCCACCCGGTCCAAGGAGCGTAAGGAAATGCACCAGTTCCCTTCCAAGCCCGCGCCCCTCCGCGGCGAGAAAGCCCGGTCGAGCGCCCGGCAAGAGACTTTCAGGGTTCATGAATTCAAACCTCTGCCGGAAAGCTCGCAGGCCTTCTGCGAAGTGCTTTACATCGACGCGCTGGCCCCCGCGACGCAGCTGCTCGACACGGCCCTGCAGCGCCTGCGGGCGCTCGGCGGCCTGCTCGACCTGCTCGAAGACCACCCCGCCGCCAGCGCCTCGCAGTGGGACCTGGCGCGCTGGAGCACGACCTTGCGCATGCTCCACGCAGATGCCCAGGCACTGCTCGAAGCCGCGCACCAGCGCACCCTGGAGGAGCTGCCGGGCTAGCCGGCCCCGCCTCAGCGGCTGGTCTGCAGGCGGCGGCGCGCGGCGTGGCGTTCGAGGGCCAGGTCGATCAACCGGCTGACCAGCTCGCTGTAGCTCATGCCGGCGGCCTGCCAGAGCTTGGGGTACATGCTGATGCGGGTGAAGCCGGGCAGCGAGTTGAGTTCGTTGACCAGCACCTCGCCGTCGTCGGTGAGGAACACGTCGACCCGCGCCAGGCCCGAGCAGCCCAGCACCTGGAAGGCCTCCACGGCGAGCTGGCGGATGCGTTCGCTGGCCCGGGCGTCGATGTCCGCCGGCACCACCACCCGGGCGGCGTCTTCGTCGATGTACTTGCTGTCGTAGGAGTAGAAACCGCCGCGCACCACGATCTCGCCACAACCGCTGGCGATGGGCGCGTCGTTGCCGAGCACCGCGCACTCGATCTCGCGGCCCTTCACCGCGGCCTCCACCAGCACCTTGTCGTCGAAGGCCAGGGCCTGCTGCACGGCGGCATCGTAGCCGGCCTCGTCCTCGACCTTGCTGACGCCCACCGAGGAGCCCAGGTTGGCCGGCTTGACGAACAGCGGCAGGCCCAGGCGGCGCTGCGCCTCGGCGAAGGGCATGCGCGCGGCGCTGGCGCGGGTCAGGGTGACGAAGGGGGTGATGGCGATGCCGGCGTCGCGCAGCAGGCGCTTGCTCACGTCCTTGTCCATGCAGATGGCCGAGCCGAGTACGTCGGAACCGACGAAGGGGATGTCGGCCATGCGCAGCAGGCCCTGCAGGCAACCGTCCTCGCCCTGGGTGCCGTGGACGATGGGGAAGATCACGTCGACGTGGTCCAGCAGCTGGCGGCTGCCGGTCTCCACCAGCTGCCGCTCGGCCTTGCCGGGCACCACGGCCAGCTCGCGGTTGGAGCGGTTGAGCGCGATCAGCGCCGGGTTCTCCTGGTTGAGCAGGTAGTCGGAGGCATCGTTGAGGTGCCAGCGGCCTTCCTTGTCGATGCCGATCAGCACCGGCTCGAACCGCGAGCGGTCCAGGGCATCGACTATGTTCTTCGCCGACTGCAGCGACACCTCGTGCTCCGCCGAACGCCCACCGAAAATCACCCCGACACGCAACTTGCCCATGACTGCCTCCAGCTTGCTGATGGGCGCTTCTTATCATGGTGGTGGGGATTTTTACAGGACGGTGGTCGGGTGGGGTGGCTTGCGGAGGGTGTTCTGTCGGGGTGGTGCCTGTACTGAAGAGCACCCTCTCCCCAGCCCTCTCCCTGAAGGGAGAGGGAGCTTGTCCGTGCCGAGAGAGGAAATGGTTTCTGCCGGAAATCACCGCGCCTGCCGGCTGACTCGAGAAAACCAGAGCGCGCCGAACGGTCCCCTCTCCCTTCAGGGAGAGGGTTAGGGAGAGGGGGCGGAGCCACGCCCGAACACCTGCATATCCGGGAGGCACCGTTCGCGAGCAAGCTCGCTCCTACGAAAAGCGCGAGCCCCCCTACCTCAGACCACCGCCAGGTGCGTCTTGCGCCTTGGCGGCGGGAAGGCCGCGTCCAGCTTCGCCAGGTCTTCCTCGTCCAGCCGCAGCTGCAGTGCCGCGGCGTTGTCGCGGATGTGCGCGGCCTCCACCGCCTTGGGTATAGCGATCACCCCCTCCTGGCGAATCAACCAGGCCAAGGCCACCCGCGCCGGAGTTGCGCCATGGCGTTCGGCCACTTCGCGCAGGGCGGCGTTGCGCAGCAGGCGGCCGCCCTGGCCCACCGGGCAGTAGGCCATCAGCGGCATGCGCTGTTCCTGGCACCAGGGCAGCAGGTCCCATTCGATGCCGCGTTCCTCCAGGCTGTATTGCACCTGGTTGGTGGCGCAGTGCAGGGCGCCCAGTTCCTGCATGTCGTCGAGGTCGAAGTTGGAGACGCCCCAGCGGCGGATCTTGCCGTCCAGGCGCAGGCGCTCGAAGGCCTCGACGGTTTCCTCCAGCGGGTACTGGCCGCGCCAGTGCAGCAGGTAGAGGTCCAGGCAGTCGGTGCCCAGGCGCCGCAGGCTGCGCTCGCAGGCCGCCGGCACGCCGCGGGCGCTGGCGTTGTGCGGGTAGACCTTGCTGACCAGGAAGACCTGTTCGCGCAGGCCGTCGATGGCCTCGCCGACCACCTCCTCCGAGCCGCCCTCGCCGTACATCTCGGCGGTGTCGATCAGCGTCAGGCCCAGCTCGATGCCTTCGCGCAGGGCCGCCACCTCGCGCTTGCGCGCCGCCCTGTCCTCGCCCAGGCGCCAGGTGCCCTGGCCGATGGCCGGAACGCGCGCGCCATCGGCGAATACCACCTCTTTCATGCCTTGCTCCTTCTTGTTCACTACCAGTCGTTCAATGCCAGGGGTCGTAGGTGCCGAAGCTCCATACGTGCCCCTCGGGGTCGCGGCAGGTGAAGCCCTGGCCGCCGTAGTCCTCGTCGCGGATGTCGATGACCATCCGCGCGCCGGCGTCCAGCGCTCGGCGGTACAGGGCCTCGGCGTCGGGCACCACCAGGTACAGGCTCTGGGTGCAGCCGCCGACCTCCTCGGGCCGGCGCATCAGCCGGCCGTATTCATTGTCCACCGCCGAGCCCAGCATCAGCATGCCGCTGCCGTCGGGCAGGCACAGCTGCGCGTGGGCCACGCCGCCCTCGCCGTCGTCCACCACCAACTGGCGGACGAAGCCGAAGGTCGCGCACAGCCAGTCGATGGCCGCCGGCGCGTCGCGGTAGCGCAGGCAGGGGATCAGGCGGGGATGGCTGGCCATGGCGGTCTCCTCGTGGCGATGGGCCCACAGAGCATAGACCGCGGCCCGCTACAGACGCAGGCGCCAGCGCCCGTTGCGGACCAGGCGCAGCACGCCCAGCGGCTCGACGTCGATGGCATTGAACGCCGCCGCGCCGGACTGCAGCACGTGCAACGCGGCCGCGCGCAGCACCGCGGGGTGGCTGACGACGACGAAGTGGCCGTCCTCGTCGAAGGCATCGAGCCAGGCGCCCACGCGCTCGCACAGCTGCACCTGGGACTCGCCGCCGTGGGGTGCGCTGGCGGGGTCCGCCAGCCAGGCGGCCAGCCCGGTCGCCGCGGTTTCCTGCAGGGCCTGGAGGCTCTGCCCGCGCCAAGCGCCGTAGTCGCAGTCGCGCAGGGCCTCCAGCAGCTGTGGCTCGGCCTCCCAGGCGGCGGCGGTCTGCCGGGCGCGCAGCTCGGGGGCGCAGAGCAGCCGCCGCGGCGCCTTGAGCCCGGCGCGGCGCTCGGCCAGGCGTTCGTCCTGGCCCGGCTCCAGCGGCTCGTCGGGCTGGGCGAAGCGGCCCTGGCGCTGGGCGGCGGTGCGCCCGTGGCAGACGAGGCTCAGGCGGCTCGGCATCGAATTCTCTCCCATTCGCAGGCGCCGGGGTTTACACTGCCCGACGCTCTCGTAGCACTTTGTTACCTGGAAGGAAGCCGGTGAAAACCCGGCACGGTCGCGCCACTGTATTCGGTCCTCGGGCCGAGAGTCAGACCCTTCCCTGCAAAAAAACAAATCGCCAACCGTTCAGGACGCGTAATCCTAGGAGGTTTCCATGGCTCATTCAGCCACCCACGCCGATACCGGCGTATCGCTCCCCGTCATCCCCCTTTCCGAACTGCTGCCCTGGGCCATCTTCGGCGGCCTGCTGCTGCTCCTGGCGCTGTACTTCGTCGGCGCCGAACAGGGCGCCACCTCGATGTTCAAGGGCATGTACGTGCACGAATTCGTCCACGACGGCCGCCACCTGCTGGGCTTCCCCTGCCACTGACCCCGGGGATTCCCTACATGACTGGAAAACTCCTGCTGCGCGGGATGCTCGTCGGCGTCCTGGCGGGCCTGCTCGTCTTCGCCTTCGCCTTCGTCTTCGGCGAACCCCAGGTGGACCGCGCCATCGCCTTCGAAGAACAGATGTCGGCCCTGCACGAGGCCGCCGAAGCCACCAGCGGCGCCGCCCATGACCACGAGGAAGAGCTGGTCAGCCGCGAGGTCCAGGCCAGCTTCGGCCTGCTCACCGGCGTGGTGGTCTACGGCGCCGCCATGGGCGGCCTGTTCGCCCTGGTGTTCGCCTACGCCCTGGGCCGCACCGGGCGCCTGGGCCCGCGCGCGCTGAGCGCCCTGCTGGCCCTGGCGGCCTTCGTCGCCCTGTACCTGATGCCGAGCCTGAAGTACCCGGCCAACCCGCCGTCGGTGGGCGACCCGGAGAGCATCCGCCAGCGCACCGCACTGTTCTTCCTGATGATCGCCCTGTCCATCGCCGCGGCCGTCATCGCGCTGAACCTGGCCCGCCGCCTGCTCGCCGAGCACGGCGCCTGGACCGGCGCCATCGCCGGCGTGGCCGTGTACCTGGGCATCTGCGCCGTCGCCGGCCTGCTGTTCCCGGCCGTGCGCGAAGTGCCGGCGGACTTCCCGGCCGACCTGCTGTGGCAGTTCCGCCTGGTGTCCCTGGGCATCCAGGCGATCCTCTGGACCACCGTCGGCCTGGTCTTCGGCTGGTGGATGGAAGCCGTTCCGCTGCATCGGCCGCGACTCGGCAAGGCCTGACCGGCCCCTTCGGCGCGCGGGTCCCGCCCAGGGGCCCGCACGCCCCGCCCCATCCCCCATCTTTCTCGAACACCCTCCCCCTATCCGCCCACGTCATCGCTGTCGCCCCCTGGGAAAATGCCTCTCCCATTTTTCGAGGCCATGACGATGAAGCATGACAGGCTCAGCCACGCCCTAGCCGCCACCCTGCTCACCCTGCCCCTGGGCCAGGCCCTGGCGGCGATCAGCGGCCAGGTGGAGGTTTCCCTCGAGATCGCCAGCGGCTGCCAGGTGAGCCAGGGCAACAGCGCCAGCGGCGTGATCAACCAGTTCGGCCACCTGGACTTCGGCAGGGCCGGCCCGACCTGGAGCAACGCCCTGAGCGCCCAGCTGATCGGCACCGGCGGCGGGGCCCTGCAGGTCACTTGCGACCCGGGCATCGGCGCCTTCGATGTGCAGGTCGACGGCGGCCTGCGTGGCGACCGGACGCTGGAAAACGAGAGCGGCGAGCACATTGCCTACTCGCTGTACGTGGACGCCGGGTACACCCAGGAATACCTGCCCGACCAGACGTACGAATTCGCCATTCCCAGCGACGGCACTCCCGTCGACGTTCCCATCCACGGCGCCATCGCGCCCAATGCCAGGGCCCTGCCCAGCGGCACCTACCGGGACACCCTGACCGTCACCCTGGAATTCTGAGGTCGCGGCCGGCCCATGCCAGCGCCTACCCGGCCGCCCCGCGTGCCTGCCAGGCCACGCCGCCGCGCCCTGGCCGCGCTGCTCCTGCTGCTCGCCCACGCCGGCGCGCAGCAGGCGGACGCCGCGACCCGGGCCAGCTTCCGCGTCTCCGCCAGCGTCACCCAGGGCTGCCTGGTCAACCAGGCGGCGCCGGGCAGTGGCAACGACTTCGGCCGCCTCGACTTCGGCCGGCACCCCTCCAGCACCAGCGGGACGATCAGCGCCCGGCTGCTGCCCAACGACGCCATCAGCCTCAGCTGCACGCCGGGGGTGAAGCTGCGCATGACGGTGGACGGCGGCCAGCACCTGGAGGGCGGCCTGCGCCACCTGGGCGCCGGCCAGGCGCGGCTGGCCTACCGCCTGTACCGCGATGCCGGCCTGAGCCAGGAAATCCCGGTCGGCGCCAGCGTACCCATCGACTACAGCACCCCCGGTGCCATCCAGCTGCCGATCAACGCCGCCCTCCGCCTGCCCGGCAACCAGACCGCCGGGCGCTACCAGGACCGGCTCACCGTGACCCTGTCGTGGTGAGCGAGCCGGAGCCCCCCGATGCCCTTCGCCCTGCTTCTCATACTGCTCGTGCTGCTGCCCGCCGCGGCGCGGGCCGGCAGCTCCATCCTCATCTGGCCGATCGACCCGCGCCTGGAGCACGACCAGCGCGCCAGCGCGCTCTGGCTGGAGAACCGCGGCAGCCGGAGCACGCTGCTGCAGGTGCGCATCTTCGCCTGGAGCCAGCGCGACGGCGAAGAGCACTACCAGGCGCAGCGCGAGGTGGTCGGCAGCCCGCCGATGGTCCGCGTCGAGCCGGGCGCCCGCCAGCTGGTGCGCCTGACGCGCCTGGCGCCCAGCGCGGCCGGCACGGAGCACGCCTACCGCATCCTCATCGACGAGGTGCCCACCCCGCAGGACGAGGCGCAAGGGCCGGGGGGCAGCGGCATCCGCTTCCAGATGCGCTACTCGGTGCCGCTGTTCCTCGCCGGCCCCGGCCTGCCGGCCGAGGCGGGCCGCCCGGCGCTGGGCTGGCGCCAGGTCGAGGCTGGCGGCAAGGCCTACCTGGAGATCAGCAACAGCGGGCCACGCCACGCCCGCCTGACGCGGGTGGCCTTCGAGCGGGACGGCGCCAGCCTGGCCATGGACGAGGGCCTGCTCGGTTACGTGCTGCCCGGCAGCCACATGCGCTGGCCACTGCCGCGCCCGCTGGCCGGTGGCGAGCGGCTGTGGGCGGAGGTCAATGGCGAACGCGGCGAGATCGCCGCCGCGCCCCGCTGAACCGCGGCATGGCCCGGCTGCCGCTGCGCCGCTGCCACCTGCTGTTCGCCGGCCTGGCCCTGCTCGACGGCGAGGCCCCGCTGGCCGCGCCCCTGCCCCCGCCACCGCGGGATGCGGGCGCGCTGGCCGACAGCGTGCGCCTGTACCTGGAGCTGGTGGTGAACCTGCGGCCCAGCGGCAAGGTGGTGGCCGTGGACCTGCAGCAGGGCCGCCTGCGGATGGACGCGGCCGACCTGCGCACCCTCGGCCTGCCGGTGGCGCAGGCGGGCTGGCTCGACCTCGGCGAGCTGGCGGGGGTGCAGGCGAGCTACGACGCCCAGGGCCAGCGCCTGCTGCTGCAGGTGCCGCCGCACTGGCTGCCACCGCAGCAGCTGGACGCGGCGGCGCGGCGCGCCCGGGTGCCGGCCCGCAGCAGCGTCGGCGCCCTGTTCAACTACCAGCTGTACGCCAGCAGCCCGCAGAACGGCCAGGACACCCGCTCGGCCTGGAGCGACCTGCGCCTGTTCGGCCCCTTCGGCGTATTCAGCCACAGCGGCGTCCACCAGCAGCCCTTCGGCGGCCCGGCGCAGCGCAGCCGCTACCTGCGCTACGACAGCCACTGGCGCTTCGCCGACGAGGAGCGCGCGCTGACCTACGAGGCCGGCGACCTGGTCAGCCGCTCGCAGGCCTGGGCCTCGCCGGTGCGCCTGGGCGGGGTGCAGCTGTCCCGCGACTTCGCCATCCGTCCCGACATCGTCACCTACCCGCTGCCGCGCTTCGCCGGCGAGGCGGCGCTGCCCAGCACCCTGGAGCTGTTCGTCGACGGCTACCGCAACGGCCGCTACGAACTGCAACCCGGCCCCTTCAGCCTCGGCGCCCTGCCCTACGTCAACGGCGCCGGCCAGGCCGTGCTGCAGACCACCGACGCCCTCGGCCGCCAGGTCTCCACCAGCGTGCCCTTCTACGTCAGCAGCGAACTGCTGCGCCCGGGCCTCAGCGACTTCGCCGCGAGCCTGGGCAGCCTGCGCCAGGGCTACGGCCAGGACGATTTCGCCTACGGCAGCGGCGCCGCCAGCGCCTCGCTGCGCCACGGCCTGAGCGACCACTTCACCCTGGAGGCCCAGGCCGAGGGCGCCGCCGGCCTGGCCATGGGCGGGCTGGGCGGCGTGCTGCGCCTGGGCACCCTGGGCGTGCTCAACGCCGCGGCCGGCCATGGCCGGCTGGAGGGCGACGGCGGCCGGCAGTTCAGCTTCGGCTACCAGTACAGCGCCCGCCGCTTCCACTTCTCGGTGCAGCGCAGCCAGCGCGACGCCGACTACGCCGACCTGTCACGCCTGGCCTACGAACGGCAGCGGCGCCGCAACGGCGACGACACTGCGCCGAAGCGCGGCTATTCGCCCACCCGCCGCAGCACCCAGGCCAGCGCCAGCGTGGCATTGGACGGCTGGGGCAGCCTGGGCGCCGGCTATTTCGAGGTGGAGGCCGGCGACGGCGGCCGCACCCGCCTGCTCAACCTGTCCTGGGGTCGCTCGCTGTGGGGCGAGGCCAGCCTGTACCTGTCCGCCAACCGCGAACTCGGCAACGGTCGCTGGAACAGCGCGGTGCAACTGGTGATCCCCTTCGACCTGCGCGGCACCCTCGGCATGGGCATCGAGCGCGGCGCCGACGGCCGCAACAGCCGGCGCGTCGACTACAGCGAGGCGCTGCCCGGCGAAGGCGGCTTCGGCTGGAACCTCGGCCACGCCGACAACGGCGGGGGCGGCGACTGGCACCAGGCCGCGCTGCACTGGCGCGGCCGGAACCTGCAGGCCCGCGGCGGCCTGTACGGCAACGCCGACGACTACACCCGCTGGGCCGACCTCGGCGGTTCGCTGGCCTGGATGGACGGCGCGCTGTTCGCCGCCAACCAGGTGCAGGACGCCTTCGTGCTGGTGAGCACCGACGGCCAGCCCGGCATCCCGGTGCGCTACGAGAACCAGCTGGTCGGCCAGACCGACGCCAACGGCCACCTGCTGGTGCCCTGGAGCAGCGCCTACTACCCCGGCAAGTACGAGATAGACCCGCTCGGCCTGGCCTCCAACGTCGAGGCGCCGGTGGTCGAGCAGCGCGTCGCGGTCAGGGCCGGCAGCGGCTACCTGCTGCGCTTTCCGGTGCAGCGCATGCTGGCCGCCAGCCTGCTGCTGCACGACCGCCACGGCCAGCCGCTGCCGCTGGGCACGCAGGTCGCCGGCGACGACGGCCGGGCCGCCTACGTCGGCTGGGACGGGCTGGTCTACCTGGAGCACCTGCAGGCGCGCAACCGCCTGCGCGCGAGCCTGCCCGACGGCGCCACCTGCAGCGCCACCTTCGAACTGGACCCCGCGGCCGAGGAACTGGCGCAGCTGGGGCCGCTGCCCTGCCTCTGAAGCCCGGAGTCGACGATGAACCCATGGCTACGCCCGCTGCTGCCCCTTTTGCTCCTGGCCCCGCTGTCAGCCTGGGCCACCACTGCCCAGCAATGCCGCATGCAGCCCGGCGACAGCAACTTCGGCACCCACAGCTCCCTGGTCATCGCCCGCGAGCCGCTGCAGATTCAGACCCGCGGCGGCATGGCCTGCGACGTGCGCAGCGGCGCGATCATCGGGCAGAACTGGGTGCGCCTGCGCCTGGAAAACCTCGATGGCAGCTTCCTGCGCAATGCGAAGACCGGCGACAGGATCCCCTTCGACCTGTACGCCGACGCCTCGCTGAAGCAGATGCTGCGGCAGGGCGTGACCTACGACTATGCCAACCTCGTCGGTAGCGGCCACCTGGACCTGCGCACCTTCCCGCTGCATGCCCGGGTGCGCTCGGCCAACGTGACGGCGGGCACCTACGTCGCCACGCTGCAGTTGCGCTGGTACTGGCGCATCTGCGTCACCGGCCAGGCCCTCGGCGTCTGCGCCTGGCCGGGCTGGGACAACAGCCCGGGGCTCAGCGGCGGCTGCCTGGGCCCGGTCTGCCTGCAGGAGCCGAGCAACTGGGGCAACGGCATGGTCACCCAGGTGCGCCTGGTGCTGAACGTCCGCAACGATTGCCAGCTCAGCGCCCCCGCCCTCGACTTCGGCAGCGCGCCCCTGGTCAGCAGCTTCCTTCCGGTGCAGCAGCGCATCCAGGTGCGCTGCACCAAGGGCGCGCACTACAGCGTCGGCCTCAGCGACGGCAGCCATGCCAGCAACGGCCAGCGCCACATGGCCAGCGGCAACGCGCGCCTGGCCTACGAGCTGTACAAGTCGGCCGGCGGCAACGAACGCTGGGGCGCCCAGGGCGCCGAACGCCGCCCCGACGGCAGCGCCGAGTCGAACCCCGGCCAGCTCGACGGCATCACCGCCCAGGGCTTCGACTACCGCGCGGAAATCCTCCCCGAGCAACCCACCCCGCCCGCCGGGACCTACACCGACAGCGTGGTGGTGGACGTGCGCTTCTGAGCGCTCAGGGGTACAGGGCGGCGGCCAGCTCGCGCGCCGCGCGGCCGCTTTGCGCCCCCGGCACCAACTGGCTGAAGGGCAGCGTCACGAAGCGCCCTTCGCGCACCGCGCGCAGGCGTGACAGCAGCGGGTGCGCGCGCAGGTAGCGGACCTTCTCCGCGGCCGGCGACCAGCGCGCGTCGGCCAGCAGGATCACATCCGGGTCGCCCGCCAGCAGCGCCTCGGGGCTGGCCAGGTAGCCGCGCAGCGCCACCGCCTCGAACAGGTTGCGCGCCCCGGCGGCGCGCAGCAGCTCGCTGACGAAGCCACGCCCGCCCTGGCTGGCCAGGCCGGCGTCGCTGCTGTCGAGGTAGAACACCCGCAGCGGCGCATGGCCGGCGGCCCTGGCGGCGGCCGCGCGCAGGTCGGCCTGTTGGGCATTTATCAGCCGCTGGGCCCGCGCCTCGACGCCGAGCAGCCGGCCCAGGGTGAGCAGGTCGTCACGCACGTTGCCGAAGCCATCTCCCGTGCGTTGCGCGCAGGCCGCCTCCAGCAGGTAGCTGGCGATCCCGGCGGCGCCCAGCTCGGCGCGCCCGCGCCCCGCGTCGAAGGCCGTGGCGAAGCCGCCCACCACCAGGTCCGGGCGCAGCGCGTAGAGCAGCTCGGCGGACGGGTAGCGCGCCGACACCACGGGTACGCCGCGGTAGCGCCCACCTTGCAGGTCCGGCCCCGGGTCGTCGAGGTAGGCCACGCCCACCAGCCGCGGCCCGGCGCCCAGCGCCAGCAGCAGGTCGGCGGCGTGCTGGTTGAGCGCCAGGATGCGCTCGGCCGGGCGCGCCAGGTGCCAGGCCTGGCCGCAGTTGCGGTAGTCCTGGGCAGCCAGGGCCGGTGCTGCCAGCAGCAATCCGAGCAGCAGTGCCAAGCCCTTCATGGCGCCCCCTCGATCAGCAGTTCGGCCACCGGCTCGCCGCCCGCCAGGTGCTGCTCCACCACGCGCAGCACCTGGGCCTCGTCGCGCACGCCGTACCAGCAGCGCTCCGGGTAGACGGTCAGCAGCGGCCCGCGGTTGCAGGGGAACTGGCAGCCGGTGCGGGTCAGCAGCACGCCCTCGGCGGTTTCGATCAGCCCGCGCCGGGCCAGTTCGCGGCGCAGCGTCTTCCACAGCGGCAAGGCGCCGCGGCGCACGCAACGCGGGCCGGTGCAGAGGAAGACCTGGCGCTTGTGCGGCGGCGGCGCCGACCAGTCCGGCTGCTCCGGCACCGGGCCGGCGTGGCGGCAATCCAGCTGCTGGCGGCCGTCGTCGATGGCCGCGCACACCAGCCGGGCATCCAGGCCACGGCGGCCGAGGGCCGAGGCGGTCACCCGCGGGCACGGCGTCCGGGGGTAGTCGCCGGCCAGTTGCGCCACCTCGCCGCGCAGCCAGTCGAGGTAGGCGCCGTCGCTGGCCGGCTCCAGGTCCACCAGCAGCAGCGCCCTGCCCGCCTGCAGCTGGGCGCGGACGGCCGGCCAGAGGGCGTCGAAGCCATCGCTGGTGTCGATCGGCTGCAACGCCCCGCGCAGCGCTTGCAGCTCGGCGCGGAAGGCCTCGCCCTGGGCGCCCGCGAGGGGGCCGACGATCAGCACTGCCGGGTCCATGGCCACCTCAGAAGCTGAAGGTGTAGCGCAGCTCGGCGCTGCGCGGGCGGCCCAGGTTGTCCACCTGGCGGATGCCGTTGCTGGTGCGGCTGGTGGCGTAGTCGCGGTCCAGCAGGTTCTCCAGCAGCAGGCTCAGGCGGTGGCGGCGCGCGCCGTCCAGGTAGCGGTAGGCGTCGCCGTCGAGCACCGTGTAGTGGCCATAGTCGTCGCCCTGGGGGCTGACGATGGAGCCGACGTAGCGCACCGCCACGCCGAAGCCCCACGGGGCCTGGTCGTAGCCCAGCCGCGTGCGGGCGAAGAAGTGCGGGATGTTGTTCACCGTCACGCCCTCGCGGGTGTCCACCAGGTTGCGCGTGGCGTCAGCGGCCAACTGCCAATGCTCGCCCAGTTGCCACTGGCCGCTGGCCTCGATGCCGCGCACCTCGATCTCGCCATCGCCGTTCACCCACTGGTCGCCGGCCAGGGTGATGAGGTCACTGATCTCGCGGCGGAAGACGGTGACGCTGCCGCTCCACGGCTGGCCGAACAGCGCGCCGCTGTAGTCCAGGCCCAGCTCGGCGTTGCGGCTGCGCTCGGGCTTGAGGTCGCGGTTGCCGATCTCGCTGCCCGGCTCGTTGACGAACAGTTGCTCGGCGTTGGGCAGCTTGAAGGCGGTGCCCAGCTGGCCGCGCAGCTTGAGCTGGTCGGTGAGGTCGTACAGCGAGGTGAGCATCCACACGGTGGCACCCTCGCCGCCGCTCATTTCCTCGCGGCGCACGCCCAGGCTGGGGTGCCAGTTCGGCAGCAGGTCCACCTGCGGGCGCAGTTGCGCGTACAGGGCATGGGACTCGGCCTTGTCGTTGTCGATGATGAGGACATCGTCCTGGCCCTTGTACCACTGGTTGTCGCTGCCGAAGACCAGTTCGTGGCCGCCGGCCAGGCGCGCCTTGCCCTCCAGCTGCGCACCCCAGTCGGTGAAGCCCCAGTAGTCGTTGTGGTTGAGCACCCGGGTGCCGCCGCCGGCGAGGTTGTAGATGCGCGTGTAGCTTGTGTCCCAGTCGTTCAGGTGGGCCTTGGCGAACCAGCTGAAGTCCTCGCCCAGGTGCTGCTCGAAGGTGGCGGTGGCGATCTGCTGGATGCGGTCGTTGGTCGTGTGGTGGTTGTCGGCTGGGCGGGCGTAGTCCAGGTCGGCGTCGGCGTACTGGTAGAACAGCTCCAGGCGCGAATCGTCGCCGAAGGCCTGGATGGCCTTGGCGCCGAACACGTTGACGTCGTAGGAGCGGCGCTTGTCGCTGACGGTGGCGGTCATGTCCTGCTCGCGGAACGGCTTGTAGCCGTCGGAGCGGTTGTGGCTGACGTAGGCCAGCAGGCCGAGGTCGCCCAGGCCGTTCGTCAGCACCTTCTCCACCCGCGCGTCGCCGCTGCGTCCGCGGAAGCTGTCCAGGCCCAGGTTGACCTCGCCGGAGGCCTCGCGGCTGCGCGCGCTGCGGGTGACGATGTTGATCACCCCGGACACCGCCTGGGTGCCGAACAGCAGGCCCTGGCCGCCCTTGAGCACCTCGATGCGCTCCACCGCGGCGGTCGGCAGGGTGTCCAGGTAGAGGCCGCCGTACAGGCGGTTGTTCAGGCGCACGCCGTCCAGCAGGATCAGGGTGTCGTCGTTGCGCCCGCCCAGCAGCGAGTAGGTGCCGTAGTCGAAGGGGCCGTTCTTCGGCGCCACGAATAGCCCCGGCACGTACATCTGCAGCACGCGGGTGACGTCGGCGCTGGGGCCGGCGCGCTCGATCTGCTCGCGCTCGATGACCTCGAGCTTGCTGCCGTAGCGGGCCATCTCGGCGACGGTGGTGGACTCCACCGAAGGGGCGCTGACGATTTCGTCCTGCAGCCCCAGGGGCGCGGCATGCAGGCAGGGGCTCAGGCACAGGCCGGCCAGCCACGGGGCGCGCCGGGGTGCGGATTCAGGGAAGGGGAAATGCAAGGTGATCGCCTCGAAATGGGAATTTCGCAGGCGGCGCAGCGAGTTCCGGCGCGGGCGCGACCGGAATCCGGCTCACGCCCGCCCACCGCGGGTTTGCCAACAACGCTCCAGGCCGGTCTCCGGGCTCGCGAGGATCGTGGAGCATCCGCCTTCCCATGCCTGAGCACAGTGGCCTCGTGGATGCCCCGCTCGCTTACCGTTGCGGGGGCAGCGCCGGACTTGCCGCCAAGGGCGACGCACCGGCTTCCCGTTTCACCTCGCGCACGGCGGCACGAGGCACCTGGAACGGCGGGCATCTGACCACCTGGGCGGCGGAGCGTCAAGGGCGCGGCTGTCGCGCCTGGACCGGCCCTCCGGCGGCAGTTAAGGTGAGCGCCCCGGGACCGGGCCCGATGGCCCCGCACATGGAAAAGACTGGATACAAATGACCGACTTCCCCATCGTCTCCGTGCTCATCCACGTGCCCGACTGGCGCGCAGCCACCGACTGGTACGCCCAGGCCTTTCCCGCGGCACGCCGCGTGGTGCACGTCCCCGACGACTTCGGCCACCTGCAACTGGGCGCGGTGGCCCTGGAGATCGTCAACGCCGACGCCAAGGTCGCCGCCGGTGCCGCGGGCTCGGTGGTGTACTGGCACGTCGCCGACCTCGACGGCGAACGTGCACGCCTGCTGGCGCTGGGCGCCGAGCCCTGGCGCGGGCCGCTGGCCCTGCTCGAGGGCGGGCGCATGTGCCAGGTGCGCGATCCCTGGGGCAACTGCATCGGCCTGCGGGAGGCCTGACATGGGCATCCACCTGCATCTGCTCAACGCCAGCGGCGTCTTCGACGCCGACCTGCTGGCCATGCTCGGCCACGAACTGCACCACTGCGCGCGCTGGAGCGGGCCGGGCTATGGCCGCAGCTTCGCCGAGGCGCTGGCCAGCGAAGGCCTGGCCTGTGCCTTCGAGAGCGAGCTGCGCCCCGGCTACCTGCCCTTCTACGCCGCCGCCGAGCTGCCAGCCGCCATCCACGAGCAGGCCCGCCGGCAACTGGCGCACGGGCAGTACGACCACGCCGCCTGGTTCTTCGGCAGCGGCCCCGGCATCCCGCGCCACGCCGGCTACGCCCTGGGCCTGGAGCTGGTGCGCCGCTACCAGGCCGAGCACCCGGGCGCGAGCGCCGCCGGGCTGTGGGCGGAACCGGCGGAGCGCTTCACGGGCTACCTCGACGCGCTGTGAGCCAGCGCGCAGCACAGCCTCTGGCCGCTGGCCCGGCGGCGGCTTTCCGCTATCATCGGCGGACCTTCCCGACGCTCGAAAAGGACTGCCCATGTCGGTTTCTTCCCTGGTGCTACTGCTCGTCCTCGCCGTGCTGTTCTTCGGCGCCATCGCCATCTACAACCGCCTGGTGAACCTGCGCGCCCGCTACCGGAACGCCTTCGCGCAGATCGAGGTGCAGCTCAAGCGGCGCTACGACCTGATCCCCAACCTGGTGGAAACCGCCAAGGCCTACCTCAAGCACGAGCGGGAAACCCTGGAAGCGGTGATCGCCGCACGCAACGCCGCGGTGGCCGGGCTCAAGGCCGCCGCCAGCCAGCCCGGCGCCCCCGCGGCACTGGCCCAGCTGGCCAACGCCGAGGGCGCCCTGGGCGGCGCGCTGGGGCGGCTCAACGTGACACTGGAAGCCTACCCGGACCTGAAGGCCTCGCAGAACATGCAGCAGCTCACCGAGGAGCTGTCGAGCACCGAGAACAAAGTGGCCTTCGCCCGCCAGGCCTACAACGACGCGGTGATGGAGTACAACGCCTACCGCCAGTCGTTCCCCGCCGTGCTGCTGGCCGCCAACTTCGGCCACAAGGCCGACGCCGCCTCGCTGGAGTTCGCCGACAGCCAGCAGATCCAGGATGCGCCCAAGGTCAGCTTCTAAGCGCTGGCCGGCCCTATGAACTTCTTCCAGCACCAGGACCGCGCCCGCCGCCAGACCGGGCGGCTGATCCTGCTCCTGGCCATGGCGGTGACCAGCCTGGTGACGCTCACCAGCCTGGTCCTGGGCTGGCTCTGGCGCCATATCGGCGAGCCCGCCAGCCACTGGACCTCGCCGCAGCGCCTGCCCGACCTCGAGCTCTACCTGTGGGTGGCCCTGGTGGTGGTCGGCGTGGTGGTGCTCGGCGCCTGGTACAAGCACCGCCAGCTGCGCCTGGGCGGCCGCGCCGTGGCCGAGCGCCTGGGCGGCCGGCTGATCAACCTGGACGCCCGCGACGCCGACGAGCGCCGGGTGCTCAACGTGGTCGAGGAAATGGCCATCGCCTCGGGCACCCCGGTGCCGCCGGTGTACCTGCTGGAGGACGGCGGCATCAACGCCTTCGCCGCCGGCCTGACGCCGCGCGATGCGGTCATCGGCGTCACCCGCGGGACCATCGGCCTGCTCAGCCGCGACGAGCTGCAGGGGGTGATCGCCCACGAGTTCAGCCACATCCACCACGGCGACATGCGCCTGAACACCCGCCTGGTGGCGCTGCTGCACGGCATCCTGCTGCTGGGCCTGATCGGCGAGACCATGGTCCGCGGCCTGTGGGACAGCCACACGGCCGACGACGTCGCGCGCATCCGCGTGCAGCGCAGCAACGCCGGCAACGACGCCGGCTCCGGCTCGGCCCTGGGCTTCATCGCGCTGGCCTTCGTCGCCGGCCTCTGCCTGTGGGTGCTGGGTTCGCTCGGCACCTTCTTCGGCAGCCTGATCAAGGCCGCGGTGAACCGCCAGCGCGAGTACCTGGCCGACGCCTCCGCCGTGCAGTTCACCCGCAACCCGGCCAGCATCGCCGGGGCGCTGAAGAAGGTCGGCGGCTACGGCTCGCTGCTCGGCGCCCTGCACCGCGCCGAGTTCAGCCACCTGTACTTCAGCGACGGCCTGGCCAGCCACTGGTTCGGCCTGGCCACCCACCCGCCGCTGGAGGCGCGCATCCGCCGCATCGAGCCGGGCTGGGACGGCCGCTACCCGAAGCTGGAGCCACGCCTGGACGTCCCGCTGGTGGACCGCGAGACCTGGAACGCCGCCCTGCGCGGCTACCCCTCGGGCGCGGCGCTGGCATCGGTCGAGGCCATCGGCGAACCCGCCGGGACGCACCTGGAGGAAGCCCGGCATACCCTGCAGCGGCTGGACGACGGCCTGCAGGCGGCGGCCCATGCCGTCGATGGCGCCCAGGCCCTGGTCTACGGCCTGCTGCTGGATGCCGGGGCGACCGCCCGCGAGCAGCAGCTGCAACTGCTCAAGCCGCGCCTGGACCTGGGCGTGGCCTTCCAGCTCGACCGCCTGGAGGAGCGCCTGCGCGCCCTCGACCCGGGCCTGCGCCTGCCCCTGCTGGACCTCGCCATGCCGGCGCTGCGCCAGCTGGACGACGGGCAGTACGAGGCCCTGCGCGGCAACATGGCGCTGCTGATCAAGGCCGACCGCCGGGTGAAGCCGCTGGAATGGACGCTGCTGCGCATCGTCGAACGCAACCTGCGCCCCGGCCCGGCGCGCATCGGCAACCTGCCGCTGGCCGAGCTGGGCGACGAGGCGGCCATGCTCCTGGCCTTCCTCGCCGGCCTCGACAACACCGACGCGCTGCACACCGAGCAGGCCTTCGCCCAGGCCTGGGCCGGCCTGCCCTTCGCCCCGCGCCAGCGCCCGCGTGCCGGCACCCTGCGCGAGCTGGAAGTGGCGCTGCGGCGCCTGGTGCAGCTGCGCCCGCTGCAGAAGCCGCAGTTGCTCAAGGCCATGGCCCGCTGCATCGAGTACGACGGCCATATCAGCGTGGCCGAGGCGGAGCTGATGCGCGCGGTGGCGGATATCCTCGATTGCCCGATGCCGCCGTTGCTGGGGAGGGCGTAGGGGTTCGCCCGACGCCGAGACGCTCTTCGTAGGAGCGGACCTTGTCCGCGATGGCCGGACGTTCCGGCTCGATTCGCGGATGAGATCCGCTCCTACGGCTTGCCCCAACGCCGTGCCCATGTAGGAGCGCGCCCTGCGCGCGATTCGCGGGCAGGGCCCGCTCCTACGGTCCGCCGGAAGGCCGTGCATTTCATTTTCTGGCCGCCCAAGAAAAAGGGCCTCCGAACAGGCTGTGTGAAAACCTCAGGATCGGTCCCACTGGTTAAAAAACAACCTGGATTTCGCGTTTCTACGTGGATTCTGGATTGGCTGAATAGCCAAGCCTCTTCAGATTTCACGTAGGAACGCGCTCTTCGAAGAGCCGCTCGGTTTTTCACACAGCCTGCGAAGAGGCCCTTTCTCATTGCGTCACCGCGCTCACGCGCCGCTGGCGACCGCGCCCTGCTCGCCTTTCGGCGCCAGGTCGAACACGCGGTACAGCACCACCAGCAGGACCAGGAAGGCCGGGCCGATGTACAGGGCGATGCGGGTGTCCTCGAAGAACGCCATCAGCGCCACCACCAGCACCAGGAAGGCCATGGCCAGGTAGGAGCTCAGCGGGTACAGCCACATGCGGAACTGCAGCTTGCCGGCCTCGGCCGGGCTCAGGCCGCGGCGGAACTTCAGCTGCGCCAGCAGGATCATGGCCCAGGTCCAGATGGCGCCGAAGGTGGCGATGGAGGTCACCCAGGTGAACACTTTCTCCGGCACCAGGTAGTTCAGCAGCACGCCGAACAGCAGGGCGACTATGGACAGGATCAGCGCATTGCGCGGCACGCCACCCTTGGAGGTCTTGGCGAAGACGGCCGGCGCCTGGCCGTGCTGGGCGAGGCTGTAGAGCATGCGCCCGGTGCTGAAGATGCCGCCGTTGCAGGACGACAGCGCGGCGGTGATCACCACGAAGTTGATGATGCCGGCGGCGGTCTTGATGCCAAGGCGCTCGAAGGTCATCACGAAGGGGCTGCCCTGGGTGCCGATCTCGTTCCACGGGTAGATCGACATGATCACGAAGAGCGCGCCGACGTAGAACAGCAGGATGCGCCAGAACACCGAGTTGATGGCGCCGGGGATGGTCTTCTGCGGGTTCTTCGCCTCGCCGGCGGTGAGGCCGATCATCTCCACGCCCAGGTAGGCGAACATCACCATCTGCAGCGACATCAGCACGCCGGTGATGCCGTGGGGCATGAAGCCGCCGTTGCTCCACAGGTTGGAAATGCCGGTGGCCACGCCGTCGTTGCCCAGGCCGAAGACGATCATGCCGCCGCCCACCAGGATCAGCGCGAGGATGGTGACGACCTTGATCAGGGCGAACCAGAACTCGAACTCGCCGAAGGCGCGCACCGCGATCAGGTTGATGGTGCCCATGCTCGCCAGGGCCGCCAGGGCCCAGATCCAGCGCGGCACCTCGGGGAACCAGATGCCCATGTAGATGGCCACCGCGGTGATCTCCGCGACGCAGGTCACCAGCCACAGGAACCAGTAGTTCCAGCCGGTCAGGTAGCCGGCCAGCGGGCCGAGGTAGTCCTGGGCGTAGCGGGCGAAGGAGCCGGCCACGGGGTTGTGCACGGCCATCTCGCCGAGGGCGCGCATGATGACCAGGATGGCCAGGCCGCCGATGATGTAGGAGAGCATGATGGCCGGGCCGGCCATCTGGATGGCCTTGGCGGAGCCGAGGAACAGGCCGACGCCGATGCAGGCGCCGAGTGCCATGAGACGGATGTGCCGCTCGTTGAGATCCCGTTGGAGATCGTGGGACGACATGATGGTGCAACCTCGATTTTGTTGTTGGGTATATCAGCGGCGACTCGAAGCGCGGTCGGGATGAGGAAGGCCCGCGACGGAAAAAGCGCCGCCACCGCGCCGGTGGGCACGGGGGAGGAGTCGTCTGGGGCCTTCCGGGACTGCACACCGGAAGAGGCTGCCCGTTCTTGTGGAACGGACGTGGGCATTGCGGGAGTGAACCACTGAGGTCGCCGCGGAGTGTTGCACAAGATTGCCGGAGCGTCTGCCCCCTTATGGTGCGAACGAGACCAAAGGCTTATTCGGCCGGCGCGGCCACCAGCAGCAGCGAGCAGGCCTCGCCGGTATCCGGCCGCCGCGGCTCGCGCAGCGACAGCAGGCGCCAGCCGCAGGCGTGCAGCAGGGCCAGCCAGGATTCGAAGGTACGGAAGTACCAGGGCATGGGCTCGCGGAACTCCTCGCCCAGGGCACTGAAGGTCTCCAGGCGCCAGCCGTCCTCGTAGGGCTCGTCACCGCAGGCGCTCCAGGGGTGCAGCGTCTGGATCAGCAAGCGCCCGCCCGGCGCCAGGCGCTGTGGCAGGCCACGCAGCAGGGGCGCGAGGTCTTCGTCGAACAGGGCGAAGTTGCACACCAGTGCGTCGAACAGTCCCAGGTGCGCACCCGCCTCACCCACCAGTTCGGCCTGGCTGAGCACCTCGTAGCGCCCGTCCCCGGCCTGGCGCGCCGCCTCGATCAGCGCCGCCGAGGCATCGACGCCCACCACCTCGCAGCCCCGGGCCTCCAGCACCCGGCACAGCCAGCCCTCGCCGCAGCCGATGTCCAGCACCCGCCGCGGCGAGCCTTCCAGCACGGCGCGGACGATGGCCTCGTCGGTGGCCAGGCGGCGGCTGTCGATGCGCTGCTCGCGCACCGCGCGGGTCCAGGCACTGGCGTTGCTGTCCCAGCTGTGGCGGATGCGGGTGGGGTTGTCGGGCATGGTGGGGTCCGGTTTTGGGGGTGTCGACTTCATTCTAGGCAAAGGCTTTTCGTAGGAGCGAGCTTGCTCGCGAACCGTGTTTCCCGGTGGCTTTGGTGCTGGGGGTGACTCCGCTCCCTCTCCCCAGCCCTCTCCCTGAAGGGAGAGGGGGCTTGTCCGTGCCGAGAGAAGGAGTGGTTCCAGCCGGAAACTTTCGGTGTTGCCGGCTAACTCCAGAGCCTCCGTTTCTGCCCAACGGTCCCCTCTCCCTTCAGGGAGAGGGTTAGGGAGAGGGCGCTCTTCAGGGCTAGCACCGCAGCCACCGGGAAACACCGTTCGCGAGCAGGAACTGGGCGCCCCTCTCACAACCCCTTCGGCACCGCCAGCCCCTTGGTCGAAGGCCCCTGCTTCAACGGCTGCCGGCACCCCGCGTCGCTGAACGGCCCGGACAGCCGCGTCCAGCCTTCCCCCGGCGAGGTCTGGCTGCAGGTCAGGTGGCCGTCCAGGCGGCTCTGCCACAGGTAGAACGGCATGGGCGCGGCCTGGGCGGCCAGGCAGGCGATCAACGGCAGGAACAGCAGGAACGGGCGCATCGGACGGGCTTCCAGGTCACTCGTCGGCCATTGTCGCGGGCTGGGCCGGACGAAGGCACGACATTCAGCAGAATTTTCCCCGCCTACTACGCTCAAAGAAAGGGGAGGCCGCTGGCACGGGGGCTTTCGCGGCACCGGGATGGGTGCCGGTCGTCACGTCGGCGGAGACCACTTACTCAGGCTTTCGCAAGCATGGGCAGGTCGTGATATGGCGCATACGGAGCATACCGGTCAACTGCATTCTCAACCGGGCGTGCCGGAGCCTGGCTTTTCCCCGAAGAAACCCAGCCACCACCGTTTTCTGCTGCTGTTTCTCTTCGTCCTGCCCCTGCTGGCGGCGATGGGCGCGGCGCTGCTCTACGAGGCGCGCACTTCCAAGCTGCAGGCCCGCGAACTGGCGCGCCTGGCCGGCGACCTGACCTGGCAGGTCGGCGCCGGCGCCAGCGACCAGGTGGTCTACCCGAAGGACGGCCCCTTCGACCGCCGCCTGGGCTACCTGCAACTGCCGGACTTCCTGCAGCGCCTGCATGACCGCGACTTCGTCACCCTCGACCAGGCGCGCTTCTCCCCTGCCCTGCTGCAGTACGCCGGCTACGGCATGTTCCCGCCCTACGCCGAGAAGGCCCAGGCCGGCGTCGACATCAGTGACTGCCGCGGCCTGCCGATCTACAACTTCCGCTACCCGCAGCGCCTCTACGCCAGCTATGACGCCATCGCCCCGCTGATCGTGCAGAGCCTGCTGTACATCGAGAACCGCGACCTGCTCGACGCCAGCCGCCCCTACCTCAACCCGGCCATCGACTGGAGCCGCTTCACCCAGGCCGCGGTGGCCCAGGCCGGGCGCCTGGTGGGCATGGGCAACCACGCCCCCGGCGGCAGCACCCTGGCCACGCAGATCGAGAAGTACCGCCACTCGGTGGACGGCCGCACCAACTCCATCCGCGACAAGCTGCGGCAGATGGCCTCGGCCAGCGTGCGCGCCTACCAGGGCGGCGCCGAGAACCTGCCGGCGCGGCGCAACGTGGTGCTCACCTACCTCAACTCGGTGCCGCTCTCGGCGCAGCCGGGCTACGGCGAGGTCAGCGGCCTGCCCGACGGCCTGTGGATCTGGTACGGCACCGACTACCAGGAGGTCAACCGCCTGCTCGCCGCGCCCGCCGGCACGGGCGCCGAGCTGGAGGCCCAGGGCCGGGCGCTACGCCAGGTGGTGTCGCTGATGATCGCCCACCGCCGCCCCTCCTACTACCTGTCGCGCGGGCGCAAGCCGCTGGGCGAGCTGACCGACAGCTACCTGCGCCTGCTGGCCCAGGCCGGGGTGATCGAGGCGCCGCTGCGCGATGCCGCGCTGGCCCAGCGCCTGGAGTTCCGCGACCCGCAGAACCAGCCGACGGTGCAGCCGCTGGAGCCGAACAAGGGCGTGAGCCTGGCCCGCACCCGCCTGGCCGGCATGCTCAACGTGCCGCTGTATGACCTGGACCGCCTCGACCTGACCTTCAGCACCACCCTGCAGGACGAGCTGCAGAACAAGGTCAGCGCCTACCTCAAGCAACTGGCCGACGCGGACTTCGCCTCGCAGATCGGCCTGTTCGGCGAGCACCTGCTGTCCAAGGACAAGACCGCCGACGTGCGCTACAGCTTCGTGCTGTTCGAGCGCACCGCCGACGGCAACCGCGTGCGCGTGCAGACCGACAGCACCGACCAGCCCTTCGACATCAACGAGGGCAGCAAGCTGGAACTGGGCTCCACCGCCAAGCTGCGGGTGCTGTCCAACTACCTGGAGCGCGTCGCCGACCTGTACCGCGCCTACACCGGCAAGCCCGCCGCCGAGTTGCGCAAGGTGCCGGTGGAGCCGCTGGACTTCATCACCCGCTGGTCCATCGACTACCTGGTCGCCAACCCCAACGCCGACCTCTCGGCCATGCTCGCCGCGGCCATGCAGCGCAAGTACTCGGCCAGCCCCTACGAGAGCTTCTTCACCGGCGGCGGCGTGCACACCTTCTCCAACTTCCGCCGGGAGGACAACGGGCGCATCCCCACCCTGCTCGAAGCCCTGCGCGAGTCCATCAACCTGCCCTTCGTGCGCCTGCTGCGCGACCTGGTGCGCCACGACATGTACCAGAAGGACGGCAACAAGCTGACCGTGCTGCAGGACGACAAGGACCCGCGCCGGCAGCTGTACCTGGACCGCTTCGTCGACCAGGAGAGCCGCGTCTACCTGCTGCGCTTCTGGCAGAAGTACCGCGGGCAGAACGCCGACGAGCGCCTGGACACCTTCCTCGACGGCCTGCGCCCCTGGCCGGTGCGCCTGGCGGCGATCCACCGCTACCTGCAGCCCCGGGCCGACCAGGCGAGCTTCGCCGCCTTCCTCCAGGACCGCCTGAAGCAGAGCCACTACACCGGCGAGAAGCTCACCGACAAGCGCATCGCCGACCTCTACACCCGCTACGGCCCCGGCGCCTACGACCTCAACGACCAGGGCTACGTGGCCCGCGTGCACCCGCTGGAGCTGTGGCTGCTGGGCTACCTGCAACGCCAGCCGCAAGCCAGCTTCGCCGACGCGGTGGCCGCCAGCAACGCCGAGCGCAAGCAGGTCTACGGCTGGCTGTACAAGTCGCGCTACAAGGCCGCCCGCGACAAGCGCATCCGCATCATGCTGGAGGTGGAGGCCTTCCTCGACATCCACCAGCAATGGAAGCAACTGGGCTACCCCTTCGACCACCTGGTGCCCTCGCTGGCCACCGCCCTGGGCAGCTCCGGCGACCGCCCGGCGGCGCTGGCCGAGCTGATGGGCATCATCCTCAACGACGGCGTGCGCCTGCCGACCCTGCGCATCGACAGCCTGCACTTCGCCGCCGGCACGCCCTACGAGGTGAGCCTGGCGCCGCAGGCCAACGTCGGCACCCGGGTGATGACCTCGGAGGTGGCCAGCACCCTACGCGACTCGCTGTCCCAGGTGGTCGACCAGGGCACCGCGCGGCGCCTGTCCGGCAGCTTCCGCCGCGACGACGGCAGCGCGCTGGTGATGGGCGGCAAGACCGGCACCGGCGACAACCGCATCGAAAGCTTCACCCGCGGCGGTGCGGTGAAGAGCTCGCGCTCGCTGAACCGCACCGCGACCTTCGTGTTCTACCTCGGCCCGCGGCACTTCGGCACCCTCACCGCCTACGTCGCCGGCAGCGCCTCGAGCAACTTCAAGTTCACCTCGGCGCTGCCGGTACAGGTGCTCAAGGGCATGGCGCCGATGCTGCAGCACTACCTGGAGCCGGGCACCGAGTGCCATGCGCCCCAGGACACCCTGCGGGTGAGCTGGCTATGAGGCCGGCGGCCGGCGCCCAGCGCGCCGCCGCGGCCTGAACCCGGGAAAGGCCAGGGAAGCACGGCGCCAAGGGTTCGGCGCCGGGAGGTCCGGCCGGCCGTCAGCATGACCTGGCGCGGCGCCCCTTGCCGCGCGGGTCCGGGAGCCGGAGGGCACCGCCATGCCGCGCCGCCATGCGAACCTCAGGGACCAGGAACAGGCACTGCTGCGCCAGCGCCGTGCCCAGGCCGGCATCGACGTGCCGAGCGACTTCAGTTGGGGCCTGGCCCTCTCCGGCGGCGGCGTGCGCAGCGCCACCTTCAACTTCGGCCTGCTGCGGGCGCTGGCGAAGAACCACGTGCTCAAGCGCTTCGACTACCTGTCCACGGTCTCCGGCGGCGGCTACGTCGGCGCCATGCTCGGCCGCCTGTACGGCCCCGCCCAGGGCGCCCGCGAGGTGGAGAACGGTCTGGCGGCGGACGATTCGCTGCTGCTCTGGTGGCTGCGCAACAACGGCCGCTACCTGGCCCCGGCCGGCGGCCGCGACCTGCTGATGGCCGGCGCCTCGATGCTGCGCGGCTTCATGGCCACCCAGCTGGAGATCGGCATCCTGCTGCTGTGCATCGGCATGTTCACGGTGCTGCCCCACGTGCTGCTGGCTCTGGTGGGCACGCCGCCGGTGTTCCTCGGCAACCTCTGGTCGCTGTGGTTCCTCGTCGTGCCGCTGTTGCTGCTGGCCGCCGGCGCGCTGTGCTGGGCCTACTGGTTCAGCCGCGACCGCCAGGACCACGCCCTGCGCGACCTGCTCTCGGTGCTGCTGGCCCTGCTCGCCGCGCTGGCCCTGGCGGTGCAGGGCCTGTGGCCGCAGCTGCAGAGCGACATCGAGCTGGGCCCGCGGCTGCTGGCCTACGCCACCCTGGTCGGCGCCCTGCTGATCGCCCCGCTGGGCTGGCTGCTGCGCCTGCCGCTGCGTGCCTGCCCGCCGGACCAGCAGCGCCTGCGCCTGACCCACTGGCTGGGCTGGGTGCTGCTGGGCGGCGCCGGGGTCCTGCTGCTGGGCGCCTGCGAGGCGGCGACCTGGCACTTGGTCGTGCGCCTGCGCGAGAGCGGCAACTTCACCCTGGTCTCCTCTGGCGTGCTGGGCTCCACGGGCCTGGCTGTGGTGCTGTTGCGCGCCCTGCTGCCGACGCTGCTGGAGCGCCTGCGCCAGCAGGGCCTGCCCACGGCCTATGGCAGCCAGCTGGCCAACCTGCTGGGCCTGGCCCTGCTGGCGTTCCTGCTGCTGGCCTGGCTGACGCTGCTGCAGGCCTTCCTCTACCTGGGCGGCAACCTGCTCAGCCCCGGCGCCGCCATGCAGCCCTGGCTGCCGCTGCTGTACTGGGCCCTGGTGCTGGCCGCGCTGGGCTTCTACATCGGCATCAGCGGCGCCAACCTCACCCAGCTGAACCTCGCCTCGCTGCACTACTTCTACCGCTCGCGTCTGGCCCGCACCTACATCGCGGTGGCCAACCACGGCGGCCCCGAGGCGCGCTTCCCGGCCTCGCTGCTGGTGCCGGCCGAGCGCCGGCTGATCGAGGGCATCGAGTCGCTGCGGGAAATCCTCCCCGGCGACGACGTGGCCCTGGGCGACTACCAGCCGCACGCCTACGGCGGGCCGCTGCACCTGATCAACTGCTGCATCAACCAGACCCTCGACGACCGCACCCACAGCTACAACGCCGACCGCAAGGGCGTGGCGCTGACCGTCAGCGCCCTGGGCGTGGAGACCGGCACCCACGGCCCGCGGCCGCCCGAGGGCATGGAGCACGGCAGCCTGGCGCAATGGGCGACCATCTCCGGCGCCGCGCTGAGCACCGGCATGGGCTCGCGCACCAGCACCGGGCTGGCCGCGCTGGTGTTCATGACCGGCCTGCGCCTGGGCTTCTGGCTGCCCAACCCGACCCGCGCCGCCGAAACCGGCTGGCGCGCGCGCCTGGCCAAGTACCTGGCCACCCGCGCCGAGATGCTCGCCCAGTTCCCCGGCCTGCGCGCGCCCTTCTGGTACCTGTCCGACGGCGGCCACTTCGACAACAGCGGCGTCTACGCCCTGCTCAAGCGCGAGGTCGACCTGATCGTCGCCAGCGACTGCGGCGCCGACCCGCGCTACCTGTTCGAGGACCTGGAGAACCTGGTGCGCAAGGCCAAGATCGACTACGACGCCGACATCGAATTCATCGACCCGCAGAGCCTGGCCCGCGTCTCCGGCGACGACACCCGCGCCCTGCTGTTCGGCACCCCGGAGTCCATCTCGCCGGATTGCGGCCGCGAGTACCTGCTGCTGGCGCGCATCACCTACGCCAGCCACAGGCGCGGCACCCTGCTGGTGGTCAAGCCGCACCGCTGCGACTCGCCGCTGCTGGAGCTGCCCTTCGACCTGGTGGGCTACGCCGACCGCAACCCGGCCTTCCCGCAGCAGGGCACCGACGACCAGTTCTTCGACGAAAGCCAGTGGGAGGCCTACCACCAACTGGGCCTGGCCCTGGGCTCGGTGCTCAGCCGCGACCTCCTCCAGCGCCTGCCCGGCTGGACCGACCTGGCCAGCATCGTGACCCTCACCGCGGTCGGCCAGCCGGCCCCGGCCAACGCCCCGAACCACCGCCAGCGCATCGCCCAGAACGTACGCACCACCCTCGGCGTGGGCCTTTCCGCCAGCCTGGTGGTGGCGCTCTGGCAGGGCCTGGAGCAGTACCGCGGCAGCATCGCCGACAGCGAGTCGAAGTACGCCAGCCAGCTGGAGGCCATCGCCGACCTCTACGCCAAGGGCAACAAGGTCAGCGACGCCCTGCGCACGCGTATCGGCCACCTGGAGAACTTCGCCAGCCGCAACGGCCTGTCGGTGGAGTTCGCCAGCGACATGCGCACCCTGTTCGAGCGCGCCAGCACGGCCTGCGCCAACGGCACCGAGTCGGCCGACTGCGACTACCTGCGCCAGCTCACCAGCGACCCGCACCCCAACAGCCCGGTGCAGCAATACTGGTTCGGCTTCACCCCGCTGCCGGAAGACAACCCGGCGCTGGCCAGCGCCCCGCCGCCCCCTCCGCCACCACCACCCGCGGCGCCGGCATCGGCGCCGCCGGTCGCCGCCGAGATGGCGCCACCACCGGCCATGACCGCCGGCGCCGAACCCGCGACGGAGCCGGCGAACAACCCCTGCGTACGCGAAGGGCGGCGGCCGGTGGTGCTCTACACGCAGATCTACTCGTCCGACGAGCAGCGCCCGGCGCGGGACTTCCTCAAGCTGCTGGAAGGCAGCGGCATCAGCACCCCGGGCATCGAGAACGTGGTCAGCGCCGCCACCCGCCGCGGCTCGCCCCCGCCGCTGCCCTGGCCGCGGCCGACCTTCATCTACCACGCCCGCCGCGACGGCGAATGCGCACGCTGGCTGGCGCAGAAGTTCAGCGACAAGGCCGTGGCCCTGCCCCTGGCGGCAAGCCTGCAGGCCTCGCCCGGGGTCATCGAGTTCTGGCTGCCGGCGCAGGCGAAGCCCAACTGAGGTGACACCGAAATGCTCCTACGAAAAGCCATGCGCCCCGGTATGGTAGGAGCGCGCCCTGCGCGCGATTTCGCGGGCAGGGCCCGCTCCTACAGGTTGCCGGGAGACACGGTATTCCTCCCCCGTAGGAGCGGACCTTGTCCGCGATAGCCGGCCATCCCGGCGCGATTCGCGGATGAGATCCGCTCCTACGCTGCCCCACCCACGCCATTCCCATGTAGGAGCGCGCCCTGCGCGCGATTTCGCGGGCAGGGCCCGCTCC
>NZ_JAZAQP010000032.1:0-78397 GCF_036231725.1 Pseudomonas sp. JH-2
CATGCCGGACATCCCGGTGGCACGGCCAACGGCGGATAACCGCGAACGGTTATTCGCCCTACGGCATGGGAGGGCTTGGCGTAGGGCAGAGAGGGGGCTCGCGTTCCCCACGCTTTTCGCAAAAAACCTTTGCTGATTCGGCTATTTCGTTAGCTGGCTAATTAAGTGAATCTGACTCCGCCTTGATGCAAGTCAAACAACGGAGAAGAACGATGAGCGTAGTTGTCACCGAGCGCGACGAAGACCACAAATCCCGCGAATTCCGCGCCCTCGGCCGGCGCTGCTGGGACGTGCACCAGCAGGGCCTGCTGGTCGGCGTGTTCTACAGCGAGCAGGAAGCCCATGCCTACCGCGAGCGCCTGGAGCAGGACGAGGTGCGACGCCACGCCCAGGCGGCGGAGCGCTTCTGAGGGCCGGCGGGGCCAGGCGTGAGTCCGGCCCCGCCGCCCGGCTCAGAAGTAGTAGCCGATGTTCAGGTTGGTGCGGAAGTACCAGTCGTTGCTGCCCGAGGAGGTGGTCGAGGTCCAGCCCGTGCCGTTCTCCGCGCCGCCCCAGGGGTTGGCGTTGCGCGCCCAGGTGAAGTCCAGCCAGGCCATCACCGGCAGGGCGAAGAACTGGATGCCGGCGGTGTACATCTGCGAGTCGTCCCAGCCGCTCTTGTCCTTCCACAGCCGGCTGTAGTCGTTGTACAGCTTCACCTTCTTCACCGGCCCCAGCCAGGGCGTGGCGACGTCGTAGCCGACGTTGAGCCCGCCAATGCTGCCCTTGGCCGCGATCAGGAAGGCCGGCGTCAGGCCGTTGCCGCCCATGAGCACGGCATCGTCGCTGACGCCGCTGGGGTTCTTCGGGTCGTACTCGTAGCGGATCGCCTGGGTCGAGATCGTCCAGGGCCCGTTCTTGAATACCCCGAGGGCGCCGGCGGCCCAGAAGCTGCCGTTGTCGTCGGTGGTGGCGTTGTACAACCGCGAGGCGGCCAGCGAGGCGCCCAGCTCGTTGTTCCAGTCGCCGGCCTGGAAGCTGCGCGCCAGGCGCAGGTTGACCTGGTCGCGCTTCTCGTTGTCCTGGCGGCCGTGCAGCGCCGGGATGGCGTTGTCCTTGAGGTCCGCGTAGCGCCCGACTTCCGGGGCGTAGCGGATGCTCGAAGGCAGCATCCGCGGGTAGTAGGCGGCCTGGAAGTCCCAGTTGCTGTCCTTGTAGCCGTACTTCAGGCCGGTGCCGGTGTTGACGCCGAAGCCGAGGAAGAACGGGATGTGGTAGCTCCAGCCGAACTGCGGGTAGGGCAGCAGGCCGAAGGGCCTGGCCGGGGCGCCCACCTGCAGGTCGGAGCGCTCGTCGAAGCGGTAGCCGAGGTAGGCGCGGTCCACCGCGCGCTTGTTGCGGTCCTGGAACCAGTAGCCGGCATCGACGCTGAACTGCTCGTAGCGGCCCTGCACGTCCAGGCGGAAGGTGTCGAACAGCCAACGCGCCGGGCGGTTGATGCTGCTGTCCCAGTCCTCGTAGCGGTAGTTGGCGCGCAGGGCGCCGCCGATGTCCAGGCTGGCGTCGCCGTCCTCGCTGCGCCAGGAAATGTGCGGGAAGGGCTTGTCCTTCATGCCCTGGCTGATGGTCGGCGCCGGGCCGGGCTCGGTGGCGAACAGCAGGGGAGCGTACGCCAGCGCGAATGCGGCCAGCAGGGTAGGTCTCGACATGGAAGCATCACCTCGGAAAAGGCGGCCCCGGAAGTGGGTCCTGGCGGACCGCACGCAGCTTCGCGAAGGCCGGTTGTCTTGTTTCTTGTATGAATCAACGTTTCAATTTCCAGCTCGAGGAAGGGAGCAGTTTCCATGCCATGGACGAATGGCTGTTTTTCTTAATATTTCCTTTATCTATCAATGTGTTACTTGTGAAACACGGGCGTTTTGACCACCCGTGAAACGGCCCGGAATCGGTGTTACACGGATGCACAGGCGCGGGGCGCTGGGGCCGAATCTGGTGCGTTGGGAAACGCTGGAGGAAACGAAAACGGCAGCCATGGGCTGCCGTTTCGTGCAGGGCGGGGAGGGCTACAGGTCGAGGACCAGCCGTCGGCTGCGGCAGCCCGAGACGCAGACCATCATCGACTGGTTGGCCGCGCGCTCGGCCTTGGTCAGCACGCCGTCGCGGTGGTCCACCTCGCCTTCCAGCACCTTCACCTCGCAGGAGCCGCAGACGCCTTCGCGGCAGCTGTAGTCGAGGTCGCAGCCCTGTTCCAGCAGGGCGTCCAGCAGCACCATGCCGGCTTCCATGCGCAGGTGCTTGCCGCTCTTGC
This sequence comes from Pseudomonas sp. JH-2, assembly GCF_036231725.1. Lineage (NCBI taxonomy): Bacteria > Pseudomonadati > Pseudomonadota > Gammaproteobacteria > Pseudomonadales > Pseudomonadaceae > Pseudomonas > Pseudomonas sp. JH-2. Next base: position 2,288 of record NZ_JAZAQP010000032.1, read on the forward strand.
GCAGCTCTACCTCGTAGCTGTCCAGCGCATCGTCCGCGGCGGCCTGCTCGACGGCGGCGAAGCGCTCGATGTGCGCGTTGGGGTAGCCCAGGGCCTCGCAGGTGCGTTCGAAGGCGTCGAGCATGGGCGTGGGGCCGCAGCAGTAGAAGTGCGCGTCGGCGGGGCGGCCGGCCAGGTAGGTGGCCAGGTCCGGCGGCACGCCTTTCTCGTCGTCGAAGTGCAGCTGCAGCCGGGCGTCGAGGCTGCGCAGCTCCTCCAGCAGCGCGGCCTCGCGGCGCGAGCGGGCGCAGTAGATCAGCTCGGCGGAGCGGCCGAGGGCGAGCAACTGGCGGAACATGCAGTAGATCGGCGTGATGCCGATGCCGCCGGCCACCAGCACGCTGTGGCTGGCGCTGGCGTCCAGGGCGAAGTTGTTGCGCGGCGCCGAGATCTGCAGCTGGGTGCCGACCCGCAGGTTGTCGTGCACCCAGCGCGAGCCGCCGCGGCTGTTGCGGTCGCGCAGGATGCCGACCACGTAGCGCCCCTGGTCGCTGGGCGAGTTGAGCAGCGAGTAGCTGCGCACCAGGCCGTTGGGCAGGTGCAGGTCGATGTGCGAGCCGGCCTCGAACGGCGGGAAGCGGGTGTCGCCCCAGGGGCGCAGTTCCACGCTCATGATGCCTTCGGCCTCGTGGCGCAGGGTGTGCACCAGCGCCGGGATGGTTGCGTTGCTCATGGCAGTACCTCGGCGGTGCGCAGATCGACGTCCAGGCGCGCGCTGGCCTCGATCTCGACGCGCAGTTCGGGGAACACCAGGCCGCTGACCTCCACCAGGGTGGAGGTGGGGTAGCAGGCCTGGCCGGCGAAGAAGTCGCGGCGGGCGCGGCCGACCTCGTCCTTGGCGGCGATGTCGGTGAGGTACACGTTCAGCCGGTAGAGGTTGCCGACGTGGCCGCCGGCGGCCTCGACCAGCGCCTTGCACTTGCCCAGCACCAGCAGCGTCTGCTCGTAGGCGCCCAATGCTTCGCCGCGCTCGGCGGCCTGGCGGGTGGCGGGATGCCCGGTCATGCCGGACATCACCACTTCGTTGCCGATGCGCAGGGCGTTGGACCAGCTGGCGCCGGCCGGCTCCGCCAGCGCCTCGGCCTTCACGTGGACGACTTCGCTCATAGCTGGCGGGCCTCGATCAGCTCCAGCTGTTCCTTGGCCTTGCTCTTGAGGTAGCGGCGGATGCGCACCACGCCCAGGTCGTGCTGGTAGAGGTTCTCGCGCTGGTTGGCGTCCGGCTCCATGTGCTCTAGCAGCACCCGGTCCTGCTCCAGCACCGCCCAGTGGCGCGCCTCCAGGCGGTTCTTGTAGAGGAAGCGCCAGGTGTCGCGCTGCCAGCCGGTGAGCGGGCGGCAGCGCCAGTGGAACACCGCGCACAGCTGCGGGCTGCTCGGCGTGTAGCTGCCGACGATGGTGAAGTTGCCGCCCGGGCCGCCGGTCTTCGGGTAGGGGATTTCCAGGCGCAGCCAGTGGCAGCCGTTGTCGACGAACTCGGTCCAGTCGAAGTTCACCCCGCGCTGGCCTTCCTTCTCGAAGAAGAAGCCCTGCTCGGTGTCGCGGGTGACGAACTTGGCGCTGGCCGCGCCTTCGCTCATGGAGTGGGACATCTTGTGCAGGTAGGTGCCGTGCATCGGGTCCATGACGTTGTCGATGACGTAGCGGTAGTCGCCGCGCCATTCGGTGTAGCAGATGAAGCTGCTCCATTCGGGCGAGGTCAGCTGCTCGGGCAGCACCAGTTCCGGCGGGTTCTCCAGGTGCGGGTCGGCGGCGTTGTAGAGGAAGATCGCGCCGGCCGCCTCGCGAACGTGGAACATGCGCGTCGGGCGGCTGCCCTCGAGCTTGCAGCCGGGGCTGCCGGGGACCTTGGTGACGGTGCCGTCGCAGCGCACCTCGACGCCGTGGTAGGGGCACTGCAGGCGGTCGCCCAGCACCGGGCCGAGGGACAGCGGCGCACCGCGGTGCGGGCAGTGGTCCTCGAGGGCGTGGACGCTGCCGTCGTTGTCGCGCCAGAGGGCGATCTTGTAGCCCAGGCGGCGGACGGACAGCGGCTTGTCGCCGAGCAGTTGTGAAGGGAGGACGGGGAACCAGAGGTTCTTCAGGCCATTGGCCAGGATCTTCTCGACAGGATCGACGGTCAGCTGTGCGGTCATTTTTCTCGTTCCTCGCCCGTTATTCGCCCAGGCGGGCCATCAGGGTCTTGTAGGCGTCTTCGGTCCACTCGCCGCTGGTCAGCGGGCACGGCGGGCCGGCCAGGTTCAGGTGCTCCAGCAGGCTCGGCAGGTCGTGCCTGCCGGCGGCGTAGGCGCGCTCGATGGAGTCGCCCAGCAGGTCCTCGAAGGGCGTGCTCGGGCGGCTGCGCGACTGGTGCGTCTCGTTGTAGGGCTCGGTCATTTCATTGGCCTCCATTGCGGACCCGTTCGCGGATGCTTTCGCGCACCGGGACGAAGTCGTAGGTCGGGTAGCATTCGGTGCGGAACACGCCCCAGGCGGAGCGCTCCAGTTCGACGTTGACGCGCGGCAGCAGCGCCGGCGGCAGGCGCAGGGTGACGATCTGGCCCAGGCCCATGGCCACGGTCCAGGAGACGATCTCCACGCCTTCGCCGGGGAAGCGTTCCCACCACGCCATCTTTTTCATGTGGGCCTGGATGTCCTCCAGGTTCTTCGACTGGTCGTGGCGCAGCAGCACGGTGAGCAGCAGGGTTTCGCTCATGCTCGTTTCTCAGGCCGCGTGGTCGACGGGGATGGCCCAGGCGTCGTAGCCGTAGACCCAGTCGGCGTTGCCGCCGGCCTTGAGCCACTGGTTGCCGCGCGAGCCGATCTGGATCTGGCTGGTACGCTCCAGGCGGGCGTCCTGGTAGGCCTTGAGCGCCGCCGAGACGCCGGCCGGGGCGCTGACACCGGCGAGCATGCGGCCGAGCACCACGGCGTCCTCGATGGCCTGGCCGGCGCCCTGGGCCATGAACGGCATCATCGGGTGGCAGGCGTCGCCGAGCAGCACCAGGTTGTCGCGGGTCCAGTAGGGCAGCGGGTCGCGTTCGTACAGCGCGGTCTTCAGGACTTCGTCGCAGGCTTCCAGCAGGGCGCGGGCGTGCGGGTGGTAGTGGGCGTAGCTTTCGCGCAGTTCCTCGACGCTGCCCTGGGTGGTCCAGCTTTCCAGGTGCCAGCTGTCCTGGGCTGTGGTGGCGAAGATGAAGATGTCGCGGCCGCGGTTGAGCGGGAAGGTGACGATCTGGCTCTGCGGATTGGGCCCCCACCACTTGGTGAAGGCCTGGATGTGAGGCACCTGGGCGACCTTCACCGCCGGCACCACGGCGCGGTAGGCGACCACCCCGGTGAAGCGCGGGTGTTCCTCGCCGAACAGCGCGCTGCGCACCACCGAGTGGATGCCGTCGGCGCCGATCAGCACGTCGACGCGGTCCTGGCCGCCGTCGGCGAACTCGATGTGCACGCCATCTGCCGCCTGGCGCACCGACTGCGCGCGGTGGGCGAAGCGCACGCGCTCCAGGGGGAAGGCCTCGGCCAGGGCGGCCAGCAGGTCGGCGCGGTGGATGGTCAGCTGCGGCGCGCCGTATTTGCGCTCGGCGGCGTCGGCCATTTCCAGGCGCGAGGTTTCCTCGCCGCTGTCCCAGGTGCGGCTGATGCGGTGGGTGGGGCGCGCCGCGCTGGCGCGCACCGCTTCGCCGACGCCCAGGCCGTCGATGGCCTTGACCGCGTTGGGCGTGAGGTTGATGTCGGCGCCGACGCGCAGGAACGCCTTGGCCTGTTCGTAGACGATGACGTCATGCCCGGCGCGCAGCAGGGCGATGGCGGCGCACAGGCCGCCGATGCCGGCGCCGAGCACGCCGATCTTCAGCTTGGACATGGGCTTTCTCCTCAGCTCTTGTTCTTTTCGGTCAGGAATTTGCCTTGCGGGCCTTCGGCGCCTTTCTGCCGCCGGGTGACGCCGTCGAGGCCGCCGGCGATGGCCCATTCGGCGAACACCGTGGGGCCGGGTTCGAAGCTGCGCGGCTGCCAGGCGCCGGTCAGCTGGTCCTCGTCGGCGTAGTACTCCACCAGCGCCCCGGCGGGGTTCTTGAAGTACCAGAAGAACGCCGAGGACACCGGGTGGCGGCCCGGGCCGATCTCGGTGTCCCAGCCGCAGCGGGCGATGTGCATGCCGCCGCCGAACACCTCGTTGATGTCGCGCACGGTGAAGGCGACGTGGTTCAGCCCGGCGCGCGGCGCCGGCAGCTGGAGCATGAACAGGTCGTGGTGGCCGCCTTCCTCGGCGGTGCGCAGGAAGGCGCCGCGGCCGGGGTAGCGGTCCGAGGTCTGGAAGCCGAAGGCCTCGCGGTAGAAGGCCTCGCAGGCGTTGACGTCCTTGACGAAGAACACCACGTGGCCGACCTCCACCGGGGTGGCGCGCTCGTAGACCGGGCTGGGCCTGTTGATCCGCGCCTTGCTGTTCCAGGTGTTGTGCGCGCCGCATTCCTCCAGCAGCAGCTCGCGCTTGCGGGTGACCTGCAGGCGGATCGCCAGGCCGTTGGGGTCGGTGCAGCCGATGCGCCCGCCGCTCTCGACGAAGCCCGGCGCCGAGGCGATGCGGCCGGCGTAGCGCGCCAGGTCGTCGGCGCTTTCGACGCCCCAGACCACTTCGCGCACCGTCGAGCCGGGCTCGATGGCTGGCGGCAGGCCGGGCTTGTCCAGGTCGGCGAGCACCACGCGGCAGCCGTTGAGGGTTTCGAAGACCACTTCATCGGGCTGCTCGCCGACCAGGGCCAGGCCCCAGTCCTCGAAGAAGCGCCGGCAGCGTGGCAGGTCTTCCACGCCGTAGGTGATCTCGTCGATGCCAAGTACGCTCATGCTGTCGCTCCGGCCCAGGCGATGGGCTGCTGGTTGAGGCCCCAGTACAGGGCTTTCTGCTCCATGTACTGGAGGATGCCCAGGCGCCCCTTCTCACGCCCCAGGCCACTGTCGTTCCAGCCACCGAAGGGGGTGGCGATGGAGAATTGCTTGTAGGTGTTGATCCACACGGTGCCGGCCTGCACGGCGCGGCCCAGGCGCCAGGCGCGCTGGAAGTCGCGGGTCCAGATGCCGGCGGCGAGGGCGTAGACGCTGTCGTTGGCCTCTTCGATGAGCTGGCGCTCGTCGTCGAACGGCAGGGTCGTCAGCACCGGGCCGAAGACTTCCTCCTGGCACAGGCGCGCGCTGTTGCGCAGGCCGTCGATGATGGTCGGGGTGTAGAACCAGCCACGCTCGAAGGCGCTGCCCTGCGGGCGGCAACCGCCGGCGAGCAGGCGCCCGCCCTCGGACAGGCCGAGGTCGACGTAGCGCTCGACGCTCTCGCGGTGGCGCTCGCTGATCAGTGGCCCCATCTGCGTGGCCTCGTCGGCCGGGTCGCCGATGCGCAGGCGCTCGGCGCCTTCGACCAGGCGCTGCAGGAAGGGTTCGTACAGCGGCCGGGCGACGAACAGCCGCGAGCCGGCGATGCAGGATTCCCCCGAGCTGCTGAAGATGCCGTAGAGCACCCCGGCCACGGCGTGGTCGAGGTCGGCGTCGTCCAGGACGATGGTCGGCGACTTGCCGCCCAGCTCCATGGACACCGGCATCATCTTGTCCGCGGCGATGCGCGCGATGTGCTTGCCGGTGCGGGTGCCGCCGGTGAAGGACACGCGCTTGACCAGCGGGTGGCGGGTGATGGCGTCGCCGATCAGCGAGCCCTTGCCCGGCAGCACGCTGAGCAGCCCGGCCGGTACCCCGGCCTGGATGCACAGGCGCGCCAGGGCCAGGGCCGCCAGCGGGGTGATCTCCGCCGGCTTGATCAGCACCGCGTTGCCGGCGGCCAGGGCCGGCGCCAGCTTCTGCGCCTCGGAGGCTATCGGCGAGTTCCACGGGGTGATGGCGGCGACCACGCCCATGGGCTCGTACACGCTCATGCTCAGGAAGTCGCCGCGCGAGGGGGTGATGCTTTCCTCCAGTGTCTCGCAGGCACCGGCGAAGAACTGGAAGGTGGCGGCGGCGCTGGCGACCAGGGCGCGGGTCTCGCGGATCGGCTTGCCGTTGTCCAGGCGCTGCAGTTGCGCCAGTTCCTCGGCGTGCTCGCGGATCAGCTGCGCCACGCGGTACAGCACCGCGGCGCGTTCGTGGGGCTTGCGCTGCGCCCAGCCGCTGTGGAGGAAGGCGCGCTGGGCGCCCTGGATGGCTTCCTCCACGTCGGCCAGGCCGGCGGCGTGCAGGTGCGCGACCACCGAGCCGTCGGCCGGGTAGTGGCTGGCGTAGAGGTCGCCGCTGCCCAGGCGCCACTGGCCGGCGATGCAGATGGGTTGGATGGCGTCGAGATCGAGCATGGCGCTGTCCTCAGATGGAAACGGCGTGGGCGTGGTTGCCCAGCGCGCGGACGATGCTGAGCACGGTCAGCATCGAGGTCTTGGGGTTGGCCGCCAGCGGCTTGCCGCGCAGGGTCATCTCGAATTCGCCGAAGGCGCCGCGGGCCTGGTAGTGGTGCACGTTCTCCTCGCTGGTGGGGTCGGCGATCAGGCGCACGCGGGTGGCGTCCAGGCCCAGGCCGGCCAGCGACAGGGTGGCGGCGACGTTGGCGTTCTTCGGGTAGCGCGAGGAGGCCTCGCGGGCGCTGCCTTCGAAGATCACCGTGGGTTCGGTGAGGCCGTCGAGATCGAAGCGCTCGTCGGCCGGCGTGCCCTTCCAGGCGCGGCTCGGCTTGCGTCCGCTGTAGATCACCGAGTCCAGCCCGGCGACCTTGGCCGCGGCCAGCGCGTCGATGCCGCCGATGGCCCCGGAGAGCAGTTCCACCCGGGTGCCGCCACGCCGCGCGGCGTCTTCCAGGCGCGCGGCCAGGCCGTCCTCGGAGAGCGCGCCGATGGACACCAGCAGGCACGGGATGCCGCGTTCCAGGGCCGGGATCACGTGCTCGGCCAGGGCCGCGTGGCCGGCGCATTCCACCAGCAGGTCGGGGCGCCGGGCGTAGTCCAGCGCCTCGCCGACGCGGGCCTGCGCGGCGATGCCGGCCAGGCGCTGGCGCGCCTGGTCGAGGTGGCCGGCGGGGACCACCACCTGGTCGAGCGCCAGGTCGCGGTCGTCCTTGAGCAGTTCCAGCACGCTGAGGCCTATGGCGCCGCAGCCGATCATGGCGATGTGCAGCATGGCGGGGTCCTCAGGCCGTGGCCTTCTGGTGGCGGGTTTCCATGTTCGGCGGGCCGGCGAAGGCCTTGGCGAAGTTGCCCACCGCGCACATGTCCACTTCCAGCAGGAAGGGGCCGTCGCTGGCATGGGCGCTTTCCAGCACGCCGGCGAAGTCCTTGAGGTCGTTGATGCGCGCGTGGCGCAGGCCCACCGACTCGGCCAGGCGCGCGTAGTCCGGGGTATGCAGGTCGACGTAGCAGTGGCGGCCGCCGTACACGGCGTCCTGGATGTTGCGGATGACGCCGTAGCGCTGGTCGTTCATCAGCAGGATCACCACCTTGGCCTTCTCCTGTACCAGGGTGGCGATCTCGCCCAGGTTGAGGATGAAGCCGCCGTCGCCGCAGAGGGCGAAGACCTTGCGCTGCGGGGCGTTCTGCGCCGCCGCGATGGCCGCGCCTATGCCCATGGCCAGGCCTTGGCCGATGCCGCCGCCGAGGGCATGGATGCCGGCCTGGGGGTGGAACAGGTGGATCAGGCGGTTGCCCCAGATGCTGTTGGACAGGGTCACGTCGCGCACCCAGGTGAAGTCGCGGCCGGTCATGCCCTGCAGCTGTTCGACCATCGAGGCGTAGGGGCCCAGCTCGTCCATCAGTTGCGCGCGGGAACGTTCGCGAATCCCGCGCAGCTCGTCGCGGAAGCCGGGCTCGACCTGCAGCCGCCCCTCCAGGCGCTCGGCCAGGCCGGCGAGGGCCAGCGCCGAGTCGCCGCAGATGAACAGCTCGCTGTTGTAGCAGCGGCCCTCGATGGCCGGGTTGGCGTCGATGCGGTAGGTCACCTGGGGCAGCTTCAGGGCGTACTTGAAGGTCTCGTTGCTGCGCAGCCGCGAACCGGCCACCAGCAGCGCGTCGCAGCCCTGCAGGAAGGCTTCCACCTGCTTGTTCTGGGAGAAGGCGCCGAGGCAGCGCGGGTCGTCCTCGTTGACCACGCCGCGGCCCTGGGTCGAGGTGATGACACCGATGCCCAGGTCCATCAGGCGCTTCACCTCGCGCCCGGCGTGGCGGGCGCCGCCGCCGAGCCAGAGCATCGGCCGGCGTGCGCCGGCCAGGCGCTCGGCGACGCGGTCCAGGGCCTCGGCGGTGGGCACGGCGACCGGCACCGGCAGCGGCGCCAGGTCTTCGGGCATGGGGATATGGGCGGACTGGATGTCGATCGGGATCTCCACGCTGACCGGCCCGGCCGGCGCGCTCAGGGCGGTCTGCACGGCGAGCTTGAGGGTGCTCAGGGCTGTCTCGGCGCTGCGCACGCGGAAGGCCGCCTTGGACACCGCCTTGAGCATGGCCAACTGGTCGCGGGCCTCGTGGATGTAGGCCAGGTCCTGGTCCAGGTAGGGCGTCTCGATCTGCCCGGTCAGGTGCAGCAGCGGGGTGCCGGCGGTAAGGGCCTCGACCAGGGCGCCGGCGGCATTGCCGGCGGCGGTGCCGGTGGAGGTCAGGCACACGCCCAGGCTGCCGTTGGCGCGGGCGTAGGCGTCGGCCATGTTGGTGGCGCCGGCCTCGCCGCGGGCCATGACGAAGCGGAGGTTGCCGCGGCTGGCGAAGGCGTCGAGGATCGGCATGTTGTGGATCGAGATCACCCCGAAGGCGGCCTTGACCCCGCACTGCTCGAGGAAGGCGGCGATGACGGCGCCCACGGTGACCGGGTTTTCGTTACGCATGGCGGGACAGGCCTCCGGATACATCGATGTGGCTGCCGGTGGTGTAGGCCGACAGCGGTGAAACGAGGAACAGCAGGGCGTTGGCGGCTTCGCGCGGCAGGCCCAGGCGGCCGAGGGGAATCTGCTTCTGGCGGGCCAGTTGCGCGGTCCACTGCGCCCAGTCCAGCTCGCGCTGCTCGCGGGCCTCGAAGCGCCGGCGCCACTGGCCGGACTCCACCAGGCCGATGAGGATGCCGTTGACGCGGATGCCCTTGGGCGCGAACTCGCAGGCCAGCGAGCGCACCAGGTTCTTCAGCCCGGCGCGGGCCGCCGAGGTGCAGACCATGTGCGGCTCCGGCTGGCTGGCGAGCAGCGAGTTGGTGCAGACGATGGCGGCGTCGGGCTGGCCTTCCAGTTGTTCGAGGAAGGCGCGCACCGGGTGGATCACCGAGAAGAACTTCAGCTCCAGCTCCTCGCGCCAGGCTTCGTCGCTGGTCTGCGCGAAGGTGGAGACGCGGCCCTGCCCGGCGTTGCACACCAGCATGCTGGCGGCGCCCAGTTGTGCCTGGCAGCGCGCGGCGAAGTCGCGCACCTGGCCGGCGTCGAGCACGTCGCAGGTGGCGGTCAGCAGGCGCGCCTCGGGGAAGCGCTGGCGCAGCCCGGCCTCGGCCTGTGCCAGGCGCTCGCCGTCGCGGCCGCAGAAGGCCACCGCGGCGCCGGCTTCCAGCAGCAGTTCGACGGTGGCCAGGCCGATGCCGGAGCTGCCGCCGGTGACCACGGCGACGCGGCCGCTGAGGTCGCACAGGCTCATGGGTGGACCCTCTGCAGCGACAGCACGTTGGGGTTGGGCATGTGCCCGAGCAGGCCGGAGAGTTCCTCGGCGCTGTTGCGCACCTGGCGCACCAGCGGCTCCAGCAGGTGCTCGGCGATGCGCGTGGCGGGGATGGTCACGCCCATGGCGGCGCAGACCCGCCCGGTGTGGTCGCGCACCGGCGCGGCGACGGTGGAGATGCTCGCCTCGAAGAAGCCTTCGCTGAGGGCGTAGCCGCGCAGGCGGTCGTTCTGCACCAGGTCGAAGAGTTCCTCGGCGTTGCGCGGGGTGCCCTCGGAGAAGCGTTCCAGCTGTTTCTCCGGGTACAGCTCGCGCAGCGCGGCGAGGTCCAGGTCCTCCAGGAGGATGCGCCCCAGCACCGTGGCGTGGGCCGGCAGGCGGGTGCCGACGTTGACCGCGCTGGTGAGGATCGACGGCGGCGAGATCTTCGCCACGTAGACGATGTTGCGCCCGTCGCGTACCACCAGGTTGCAGGAGTAGCCGATGGCGTCGCACAGGCGCCGCAGGATCGGCTGGCCCAGTTCGGTGAGTTCCAGCGAGGCCAGGTACTCGAAGCCCAGGCGCAGCACCGCCATGCCCAGGCGGTATTCGTTGCCGCTGCGGGTGACGAAGCCCAGGGCCTCGAGGGTGGCCAGCAGGCGGAAGATGGTGGTGCGCGGCAACTGCAGGCGGCGCGCCAGCTCCGGGGCGGTGAGGGTGCGGTCGTGGCGGGTGAACTCGCCCAGCAGCGTCAGGCCGCGCTCCAGCCCCGGAACCATGTAGCGTTCCTGGGGTTCGTTGAGGGTGTCGGTACTCATGGTTTCAGTCCTTGGCAGTGCTCGATAAGCCGGGCAAGCAGCCCGGCCAGGGCTTCGGGGCATTCGATGGGGCTGGCGTGGCCGGCCCCGGGTACGAGCTGGAAGGGCGCCGCCAGCGCTTCGGCGACTTCGCGGCAGGCGGCGGGCGGGGTGATGCCGTCCTCGCTGCCGCACAGCACCTCGCTGGGCACGGGCGGGCGGCCCAGGCGCAGCAGGTCGTCGCCGCACAGCAGCTCCACCGCCTGGCGGTAGCCGTGGGGCCTGAGCCGCGCCATGTTCCAGCGCACCCAGGCCAGCGCCGCGGCGTCCGGGTTGGCGCCGAGCATGGCCGGCGCACGGCGCTCGGCGAGGCCGGCGATGCCTTCGCTGGCCAGCCCGGCGAGGCGCCGGCTGCGTACCGCCTCGCCTTCGTCCGGGCGTGCGCCGTAGCCGCGCGCGGGGCTGAGCAGCACCAGGCGGGCCACGCGCTGCGGCTCGGCATTGGCCAGGGCCAGGGCGGCCATCGCGCCCAGGGAATGGCCGAGCAGCAGGCAACGCCGCACGCCCAGCGCATCCAGCAGTTCGCGCAGGCGGCCCATGTAGGCTTCCGCCCGCGGCGCGGCTTCGGCCAGCGGCGTCGACTCGCCGTAGCCGGGGGCGTCCCAGGCGATGATCCGCGCGCGGTCCTTCAGGCGTTGCGCCAGCGGCAGCCAGGAGGCCGCGCCGGAGCCGATGCCGTGCAGCAGCACCAGCGCCGGTGCGTCGGTTGCGCCGGCCTCGCGCACAGCGGCGACGGTTTCGCCGTGGCGCACCAGGCGCTGCGGGAAGTCGCGTTCCAGGTCGGCCTGCCAGGCGGCCGCCGCGGTCATCGCCGTCATCGTCCGGCCCTCAGCGCTTGATGCTGGCCAGCGGATGCTGCGGCGGGTAGGTCGGGGTGACCGGCTTCTTCGCCCCGAGCATCACGCACATCAGCGCGTCCTCGTCGCCGATGTTGATTTCCTCGCGGTACACGCCCGGCGGCACCGAGATCACGTCGCGGTCGCCGAGGATGGTCTCGAAGCGCTCGCCGTCCTTCTCCAGGATCACCTTGAGCTTGCCGCGCAGGACGAAGAACACTTCCTCCACGTCGACGTGCAGGTGCGGCGGGCCTTCATGGCCGGCCGGGATGACCATGGTGGAGAAGGTGAAGTGCTCGGACGGGATGGTGTTGTTGTCGGCGCTGACGCCGGTGCCGCCGGTGCCGATGTAGCGCATCTGCGCACGGCGGTACTTGGGGTCGTAGTCGGCCTGGAACTTCAGCGCGTTCCAGTCGTACTGGCGGGTGGAATAGCGGGCGATGCGCGAGTTGCACCACTGCTCGAAGCTGGCGTCGGCGGGGCGGTCCCAGGTGCGGGGCTGTTGTTGCGCGTTGAGATCGGTCATCGGTTTTTCTCCTCAGAGCATGACGAACCCGCCGTTGACCGGCAGGGTCTGGCCAGTGACGAAGCGGGACAGGTCGGACAGGGCGAAGAGCACGGCGCCGGTCACGTCCTCCGGCAGCTGCGCGCGGGAAATGGCGCGCTGCCGGCGGTACAGCTCGTGGCGCTCGGCGGGGACGTAGGCGGTGGCCTCGACTTCCACCAGGCCGGGGGCGATGGCGTTGACGGTGATGCCGTCGGCGCCCAGTTCCCGCGCCAGGCTGCGGGTCATGGCGATGAGCGCGCCCTTGCTGGCGGTGTAGGCGAGCAGGTTGGGCGCGCCCCACAGCGGGGTGTCGGAGGCCAGGTTGACGACGGCGCCACGGCCGCTTTCGCGCAGCGCCGGCAGGCAGGCGTTGGTCATCAGCCAGGCGCCGCGCACGTTGACCTGCATGACCAGGTCCCAGGTGGCGATGTCCAGCGCTTGCGCGGGCTTGCCGCCGGAGTGGGTCACCGCGGCGTTGTTGACCAGGCCGTCGAGGCCGCCGAGGCGTTCCACGGCCCGGGCCACGCAGGTGGAAATGGATTGCGGCTCGCGCAGGTCGAGGGCCAGGCCGTCGATCGCAAGGCCCTGTTCGCGCAGGCTGGCGGCGGCCGCCTGGACCTCGGCGTCGCGGACGTCGGCGATCGCCACCCGGGCGCCGGCCCGTGCCGCGGCCTCGGCGAAGGCCAGGCCGAGGCCGCCGGCGCCGCCGGTGACGAGGATGCGGCGGCCTTGCAGGAGGGTATCGGTGCTCATGTTCGCGTCCTCAGGCCGTGGCCAGGTTGGCCTTGGGCAGGTAGTGGAGGACGCGCTTCTCGGCCCAGACCACGGCGGCATAGGCGAGCACGCCGATGACGGTCAGCGCGACTATGGTGACGAACACCCCGGCGGTGTTGCCCTGGCCCTCGGCGTCCACCAGCAGGAAGCCCAGGCCCTTGTTGCCGCCCACCAGTTCGCCGACGGTGACGCCGATGACCGCCAGGGTGGAGGCGATGCGCAGGCCGGAGAACAGGGCGCTCATGGCCGAGGGGAACTCCACCAGGCGGAACAGCTGCCAGCGGGTGGCGCTGAGGGCGCGCACCAGGTTGATCATGTCCGGGTCGACGGTGCGGATCGCCGAGAGCACGTTGATCATCACCGGGAAGAACACGATGAGGATGGCGATGAGGATCTTCGGGTACACGGTGTAGCCCAGCCACATCACGAACAGTGGGGCGAAGGCCACCTTGGGGGCGATCTGCAGCGCCAGGATGTAGGGCGAGAGCATGGCCTCGGCGGCCGGCGACAGGCCCAGGGCGACGCCGATGACGATGCCCAGCAGGGCGCCCAGGGCGAAGCCGACGATGATCTCCAGGGTGGTGATCAGGGTGTGCTCCAGCAGGTTGCCGGTCTGCCACATGGCCACTGCTTCCCGGGCCACGCGGGTGAGGTTGGGCAGGACGAACTCGGGCATGCCGAGCAGGCCGGGGCCCCATTGCCAGAGGGCGAGGAACAGCACCAGCAGCACCAGGCTGCCGGCGCTCGAACGGGAAAGCGTCATGTCGGACTCCGGGGGATCACTGTTGCGCCAGGCGGGCGGCGTTGGCCTCGACGAAGCGGTTGGTATAGAGCTCGGCCAGCGGGGTGGCGCGCGGCACGATCTTCTCCTCGACGTAGAAGCGGGCGACGCTGGCCAGGCGCTGCTCGTCGATCTGCCCGGGGACCGCCTGGCCCGGGTACACGTGCTCGTCGTAGAGCTGGAAGATGCGCTCCAGCGAGGCTTCCTTGCCCTTGTAGGCCGGTACCGCGGCGGCGAAGGTGGCGGCGGCGCCCCTGGGGTCGGCCATGATGTCGGCCATGCCCCTGAGGGTGGCGCTGACCACGCTCTGGACCACCTCCGGGTGGTTGGCGATGGCGTCGTCGGAGGCGAGGATGGCCTGGGCCATGCTCTCGAACACCTGGTCCTGGGGCAGCAGCTTCGCCTTCAATCCGGCGTCCTCGGCGTTGACCACCCAGTCCGGCACCCCGGCCATGGCCTGGGCCTTGCCGGCGGAGAACAGCTGCCAGACGCCGGCCGGGCCGGCGGCCTGGATGTCCACGTCGTCGCGCCCCAGGCCGGCCTTGCGCAGCGAGGCGAGCAGGGCGTAGTAGGTGGTGTCGGAGTAGGACATCACCGTCATGGTCTTGCCCTTGAGCGCCTTCACCGAGTCGATGCCGCTGTCGCCACGGGCCGCCAGCAGGGTCACGCCGCCGCCGCCGAGCACCGCCACGGCCTTCACCGGCACGCCGTTGGCGCGCACCACGATGGGCGTGTCGCCGATGGCGCCGCCGACCAGGGCGTTGCCCGAGCCGATCTGCTTGGCCACGTCGACGCCGCCCTTGCCGGCGAGGAAGGTCACCTTGAGGTTCTCCCGGGCGTAGTAGCCCTTCTGCTGGGCGATGATCCAGGGCGCGAAGGCCGGCGAGCTGGGCGGCGCCGGCAGCAGGTAGGTGACTTCGGTGGGCGCGGCGCTGGCACCGAAGGCGCAGAGGGCGAGCAGCGGCCCGGCGAGGCGGGAGAGCAGGGTCTTGCGCATGAGTGGGTCCTCGTGCGGGGGTCAGTGGAGGGGGTCGTCGCCGACTTTCAGCAGGTCCATCAGGCGCCCGACCAGGGGGCCGGCGCCGGGCAGCTTGCGGCGTTCCAGGGGGTTGTCGCGGTGCGGCAGGTCGACCTCGATTTCCTCGATGATGCTGCCGGGGCGGGCGCTCATGACCAGGATGCGGTCGGAGAGGGCGATGGCTTCCATCAGGTCGTGGGTGATGAACAGCGCGGTCTTGCGCTGCTCGTAGAGCGTCTGCGCCAGGTCCTGCTGGAGAATCATCTTGGTCTGGGCGTCGAGGGCCGAGAACGGCTCGTCTAGGAACAGCACCTGCGGGTCGATGGCCAGGGTGCGGGCCAGGGCCGCGCGCTGGCGCATGCCGCCGGAGAGCTGGAACGGGTAGTGGTCGCCGAAGCCGGCCAGGTGGCATTTCTCGATCAGCCGCTCGGCCACCGGCCGCCGCCGCGCCGCCGGCACGCCCTGGATCTCCAGGCCCAGCTCGACGTTGCGGCGGATGCTGCGCCAGGGCATCAGCAGGTCCTTCTGCAGCATGAAGGCGACCTTGGCCACCGGCTTGACGACGCGCTCGCCGCCGACGAACACGGCGCCCTCGCTCGGCGTGTAGAGCCCGCTGCCCATGTTCAGCAGGGTGCTCTTGCCGCAGCCGGACGGGCCGATGATGGACACCACCTCGCCCTTGCGGATGCTGAAATTGAGCCCGCGCACGGCGAAGGGCGCATCGCGCTCGCCCTTCTTGGGGAAGCACTTGCCGACGTTCTCGAAGACGATCTCCACGTCGGCCGGCCGCGCACCTTCCCGGGCCTGCAAGGCGGGGTTTCCCGGTTCGACGACGGCGTACAGCTCTTGGGTGGCAGCCATGTAATTCATCTCACCTTGTTTCATATACGGTGCGTTGATTTATGCATGAACAATGCCACGTGATTTTTCTTTCGAAGAGCTTTGTTTATTCCTTATTAATCAAATAGTTGTGCGTTCCTGGTGTGAAACGCCTGCTTGTTTCACCGGTGGAATGGTTTTTACGAAGCATTGGGAAATTTCTGCACAGCGAGGTAGCAGATTGGCTGCGGGTGCTACCTATCAGTGCGCCATCAGGGGGCGCGGCGGGAGAGGCGGCTGGTAGCGCGAGGGGATTTTGCAGGAGCGAGCTTGCTCGCGAACCGCTCCCGCAGCGGGGCCCGTTCGCGAGCAAGCTCGCTCCTACGAGGGAATGCCTGCCCGCGGGGCGGGCGGCGTGGGGTCAGAACTGGTAGTTGACCGTGGCGGTGACGTTGCGCTTCTCGCCGAAGTAGCAGTAGTCGAGGTTGTAGCAGGAGGCCACGTAGTCCTTGTCCAGCAGGTTGTTGGCGTTGAGGCTGACGTCCAGGCCCTTCATGCCGAGCTTGCCGAGGTCGTAGCCGATGCGGGCGTCGACCAGGGTGTAGTCGGGCACGCGCAGGGTGTTTTCCTTGTCCGCCCAGGTCTCGCCGACGTAGCGGGCGCCGCCGCCGATGCTCAGGCCGTCCAGCGGGCCGGCGTCGAAGGCGTAGTCGGCCCAGATGGAGGCCATGTGCTTGGGCGCCTGGTTCGGGGTGTGGCCCTGGTTGCCATCCAGCGACTTGGTGTAGGTGATGTCGGTGTAGGTGTAGCTGCCGAGCAGCTTCAGGTTCCGCGTCGCCTGGATGTGCGCTTCCAGCTCCAGGCCCTGGGAGCGGATCTCGCCCACCGAGGTGTAGAAGTTGTCCTGCGGCTCCTTGGTCGCCACGTTCTCCTGGGTGATGTGGAACAGCGAGGCGGTGTACAGGCTGGCGCTGCCCGGCGGCTGGTACTTCAGGCCCAGTTCCCACTGCTTGCCCTCGGTGGGCTCCAGCGGGGTGCCGTCCTGGTCGGAGTAGGCGTTGGGGTTGAACGACTCGGAGTAGCTGACGTAGGGCGCCACGCCGTTGTCGAACAGGTAGAGCACGCCGGCGCGGCCGGTGAATTTCTTCCAGTCGTCGTCGGCCTTGCTGCCGGTGCTGCGGTTCTTGTCTTCCACCGTCACCCAGTCCTGGCGCATGCCCAGGGAGAAGCGCCAGTGGTCCAGATCGATCAGGTCCTGGGCGTAGACGCCGGTCTGTTCCAGGCGGCGGGTGTGGTTGTCGTCCGGGTAGTAGCTGATGGCGCTGTCGCCGTACACCGGGTCGAAGGCGTCGATGGGGGCCACCGAGCCCGAGGACCAGTCCACCGAGGTGTGCCGGCGCTGGTAGTCCAGGCCCATCAGCAGGGTGTGGCGGGCCGCGCCGGTGGCGAATTCGGCCTGGGCCATGTTGTCGATGATGTAGGCCTCCAGGCGCTCGCGGGCGCCGGAGAAGTAGCGCGTCAGTTCGTTGCTGTCCGGCGCGGTCCAGCCGTAGCCGTAGACCTGCGCCAGGCTCACGTCGGACTGCAGGTAGCGGAAGTTCTGCCGCGCCGACCAGACGTCGTCGATGCGGTGTTCCAGCTGGTAGCCGAACATGCGCTGGGTGCGGTCGAAGTCGTCGACGTCGGGTTCGCCGTCGAAGAACTCGCGGTCGATCTTGCGGCCGTTGTGGTGGTACAGCGCGCCGTCGGCCGGCACGCCGCTGTGGTAGCCGCCGTTGGGGTCGTGCTGCAGGTAGCCCTGGAGGGTCAGGGTGGTGTCGTCGCTGAAGTCGATGGCCAGGCTCGGGGCGATGGCGTAGCGCTCTTCCCTGGTGTGGTCGAACTGGGTGTCGGCGCCCTTGCCCAGGCCGACCAGGCGGTAGGCGATGCGCTTCTCGTCGTCCAGCGGGCCGCTGAAGTCGAAGCCCAGTTCCTTCTGCTGCATGTTGCCGACGCTGGCGGTGACCTGGTGGTAGTCCTCGTACAGCGGCTTCTTGCTGGTCAGCGCCACCAGGCCGCCGGGCAGGCTGCGGCCGTAGAGCACCGAGGACGGGCCTTTGAGCACGTCGATGCGTTCGAGGAAGTACGGGTCGATCTGCATCGAGCTGAAGGTGCCGCTGTCGCCCATGGCCTTGAGGCCGTCCAGGTAGATGTTGTCCACGCTGTTGTCGGCGAAGCCGCGCATGACGATGTAGTCGTAGCGGTTGGAGGCGCCGACCTGGCCGGTGAAGATGCCCGGGGTATAGCGGATGGCCTGCTGCACGGTCTTCGAGCCCTGGTCGTCGATCTGCTCGCGGGTCACCACCGAGACGCTCTGGCTGGTTTCCAGCAGGGCCTTGGAGGTCTTGGTGGCGATCTGGCTGTGGGTGGCCAGGTAGCCGTCCTCGCTGCCCAGCGCGTTGCCCAGGGCGAACACGCTGGTGGCGGGCAGGGCCAGGGCGTCCTTGGGCCCGGCGGCGCGCAGCACGTAGCTGCCGTTGCCCTGGTCCTCGGCCTGCAGCGGTGTGTCGGCGAGCAGGCGGGCCAGGCCCTGGTCCACCGAGTAGGTGCCGTTGAGGCCTTCGGACTGCAGGCCGGCGGTCTGCTGCGGGGTGGTGGAGAGGGTGATGCCGGCTTCGCGGGCGAAGCTGTTGAGCACCTCGCCCAGGGGGCCGGCAGGAATGGCGTAGGCGCGGCTGCGGGTGATGCTGGCGGCGTCGGCGGCCCAGCTGGTCAGGGGCAGGGCGCTGCCCAGGGCGGCGCAGAGCAGGGCGCCGCGCACGGCGATGGAGAGGCGGCTGGCGGGGGAGTTCGGGGCGGGAGATCGGGCCGGGACTGCACGCATGGAGAGGTATCCGTCAGGGCGGGAAATGGGAGGGTTTATCTCCATGCCGGGCCAGCGTGGAAAACCCGACAAAAATAATTCTCATCCGCGAAAAATGTTTCCGATGGCGCCCATGCGGCTCTTCGTAGGAGCGAGCTTGCTCGCGAATGGAGTTTCCAGGTGGCTTAGGTGTTTTGGTTTGACCCCGCCCCCTCTCCCCAGCCCTCGGCTGCGCGCCTCGCCCTGAAGGGAGAGGGGGCTAGTCCGTGCCGAGAGAGGTGATGGTTTCAGCCGGAAACCTTCGGTGCTGCCGGCTAACTCCGAAATCCCCGAACACACCGAACGGTCCCCTCTCCCTTCAGGGAGAGGGTTAGGGAGAGGGCGCTCTCATGCCAGGCGCCGACACGACCGGGAAACTCCGTTCGCGAGCAAGCTCGCTCCTACAGGGGAGTCCGGTTCAGGTGCGGGCCTCGACGGTCACCCACCAGTCGCTGCGGCGCATGACCCGTACCGGCAGGGTGCGCGGCAGCAGGTCGAGCAGCTTGTCGGTGTCGTCCAGGCGGAACACGCCGGACAGGCGCAGGTCGGCCACCAGCGGGTCGCAGCCGAGGTGGCCGTGGCGGTAGCGGGCGACCTCGGCGAGGAAGTCGGCCAGGCGCATGTCGCGGCTGACGATCAGGCCCTCGGCCCAGGCGCTGCTGTCCATGCCGGTGGCGGCCAGGGGCGTGGCGCCGTCGGCGTCGACGCGGTAGCGCTGGCCGGCCTCGGCCACCGTGCGGGCCTGGCCGAGGCGGCGCGGGGCGATGGCCACGGCGCCCTGTTGCACGCTGAGCAGGCTGTCGTGGGCATCCTGGCGCAGCACGAAGCAGGTGCCCAGGGCTTCGAACAGGCCGTCGCGGTTGCGCACACGCAGCGGCCGGGCGGGGTCCTTGGCGGTGCTGACGAGGATTTCGCCGCGCTGCAGGACCAGCAGGCGCTGTTGCGGGGCGAAGAAGACGTCGACGGCGGTGTCGGTGTTCAGCAGCAGTTTGCTGCCGTCGGCCAGGACGAAGCGCTTGCGCTCGCCGACGCCGCTGGCGTAGTCGGCGCTCCAGCGCTGCCAGGGGCCCAGGTCGCGGCTCAGCCACAGCGCGGAGCCGCCCAGGGCGACCAGCGACAGCAGCTTCAGGGCCTGGCGCCGCTGCAGGCGCTGGCTACCCTTCTCCAGCGTCTCCAGGGCCACGCGGCTGCCCGGCACGCTCTGCAGGCCGCTGCGCAGCTCCTGGTTCAGCGACTGCACGCGCTGCCAGGCCAGTTCATGCTCGGCGCGCTGGGCGCGCCAGTGGGCGCAGGCTTCCTGCAGCAGCGGGTCGGCGCCGCCGGACAGGCGCAGCATCCACTGGATAGCCTGCTTGACCACCCGGGCGTCGGGCTGCAGTTCGGCGCTGGCGTTCATTCGGCGTAGCGCGCCTGGTAGCAGTGGAACAGCGCCTCGGCCACGTAGCGCTCCACCGAGCGCACGGAGACGCCGAGCCGTTCGGCGACCTGCGCATGGGGCAGGCCTTCGCACTGGGCCAGGAGGAAGGCGCTGCGCACCTTGGGCTTCAGGCCGTCGAGCAGGCGAGCGATGCTTTCCAGCAGTTGCAGGAGCATTTCGCGGGTTTCCGCCGAGGGCGCTTCCGCTTCCGGCAGGTGGGCGATGGATTCCAGGTAGGCGCGCTCCAGCTCCTCGCGGCGCCAGTGGTCGATCACCAGGCCGCGGGCGATGGTGCGCAGGAAGGCGCGCGGGGTGCGCAGCTCCAGCAGCTCCTGCTTGAGCAGCAGGCGCAGGAAGGTGTCCTGGGCCAGGTCGGCGGCGTCCGCGGCGTTGCCCAGGCGGCTGCGCAGCCAACCGTGCAGCCAGCCGTGGTGGTCGCTGTACAGCCGGTCGATGTCGAGGGTGGAGGAGGCCATGGCGGCGCCGGAAAGATGAAGAATGATAATCCGTCGCATTTTCATCAACGCGCTGGCCATTTGCAAGCGGGGCCGAACTTCCAGGGACGTAGGGCGGATAACCGTCCGCGGTTATCCGCCGATACACCTGCCTCAGCGATACCAGCGCGGCGTGTACACCCAGTCGCCGCCGCCGGCGCGGGGGAAGCGGCGGGTGAGCGACGAGCCGATGATCACCAGGGTGCGCATGTCCACCATCTCCGGCTGCAGTTCGCCGAGGGTGAGGCTGCGCAGCGCCTCGGCCGGGCGGCCGATGTCGCGGCCGAGCACCACCAGGGTTTCCGCCGCGCGGTGCTGGCGGACGATCTCCAGGGCACGGCCCAGCTGCCAGGGGCGGGCCCTGGAGATGGGGTTGTAGAAGGCCATGGCCAGGTCGGCGGCGCCGGCGTGGTCGAGGCGCTTTTCGATTACGTCCCAGGGCTTGAGGTTGTCCGACAGCGAGATCAGGCAGAAGTCGTGGCCCAGCGGCGCGCCGGCTTTGGCCGCGGCAGCCAGGGCGGCGGAGACCCCGGGCAGCACCTCCAGCTCGACGTTGTGCCACTCGGCATCGGCGCTTTCGTGCAGGGCCTCGATGACCGCCGCGGCCATGGCGAACACCCCCGGGTCGCCGGACGACACCACTACCACGCGCCGGCCGCCGGCCGCCAGCTCGAAGGCATGGCGGGCGCGTTGCATCTCTTCGCGGTTGTCGCTGCAGTGGCGCACCTGGTCGGCGCGCAACGGCTCGGCCATCTTCACGTAGGTCTCGTAGCCGAGCAGGTCCTGGGCTTCGTCCAGGGCGCGGCGCACGGCCGGGGTCATGTGCTCGGCGGCGCCGGGGCCGAGGCCGATCACGCTCAGGCGCCCGCGCGGGCGGCCGATGGCGGCGGCCTGCGCGGGGGATTCGGCGAGGCGCAGGTGGATGCCCTCGTGCGCGCCATGCACGGGTGGCAGTGGCTCACCGGCGACGAAGCGCAGCGGCACCCCGAGGGCCCGGGCGGCTTCCGCCAGGCGCGCGTCGGCCATGTGCCGGCGCGGGGCGAGCAGGGCAGCAAGGGCGGCCGGGGCCAGGTGGGCGTGCGCCAATGCCTTGTGGACAAGTGCGGCGAGGTCGTCGACCGGCGCCTGCACTTCGGCCAGGACCTGGCGCGGGTGGATCAGCAATTCGTCGCGCTGTGCCGGGCGTGCCTCGCAGGTCACCCGCACGCGGCGCCGGGCATCCTCGGCCAGCGGCAGGCGCGCCGCGGCCAGCCAGGGGGCGTCGCCTTCGATGCGCAGGCTCTCGCCGCCGAGCAGGTCGGCGACGAAGCGCTTGCCCTGCTCGATGTCGGCCAGGGCATAGCCTTGCGGCGGCTCCAGCAGGCAGGCGCCGAAGCGCAGCTCGCCGCTGGTGGTGATGGCCGGCGCCACCTCCAGCGCGGCGGCGATCTCGCGGGCCAGGCGGTTGACCCCGGCCAGGCCGCCGAGCAGCGGCACCACCGCGCTGCCGTCCTCGGCCACGGCCAGCACCGGCGGCTCGGCGCCTTTTTCCTGCAGCGCCGGGGCCAGGCTGCGGATGACGATGCCCGCGGCGCACAGGGCGATGATCGGCGTGCCGGTGCGGTAGAGCGCACGCAGGGTGTCGCCGAAATCCTGGTAGGGCTCGTCGGCGCCCTCGACGCGACCCTGCAGGCCGTGGATGCGCGCCTGTGGATAAAGCGCCTGCACGCGCCGGGCGGTGGCCAGGGCGTTGGCACCGAGGATGACGATGGCGGGGGAGGCGTTCATCAACCGCGCCACCTCTGCCCGGGGATCACCACCATGGAGAAATAGGGCGAAGCCATCGGGTCCACCTCGTCCAGCGGCACGATGCGCTGCTCGCGCATGGTCGCCCGCTCCACGTAGTGCGCGCCGTCGTCGCGGCCCAGCGCGCGGAGCACGCGGCGGACCTTGTCGAAGTTGCGCCCGAGCTTCATCACCACCGCCGCGTCGGCGCTGGCCAGGCGCTGCTTCAGCTCGTCTTCCGGCAGTACGCCGGAGAGCACCGAGAGGCTCTGGTTGCGGTACACCAGCGGTACGCCGAGCACCGCCGCGCTGCCCAGCATGGAGCACACGCCGGGCACCACTTCGCTCGGGTAGCGTTCGGCCAGGCGGTCGTGCAGGTACATGTAGGAGCCGTAGAAGAAGGGGTCGCCCTCGCAGATCACCGCGACGTCGCGGCCGGCGTCCAGGTGCCGGGCCACCTGCTCGGCGGCGGTGTCGTAGAAGTCGCTGATGACGGTCTCGTAGGTCAGCGGCGGCTCCAGCTTCTCGGTGGTCACCGGGTACACCAGCGGCAGGCGCTCCTGGGCCTGCCCCAGGTGCTGCTCGATGATGCCGAAGGCGTTGCCGCCCTGGCCCGCGTGGTGCTTGGCCTTGGCCACGAAATAGGCGACCACGGGGGCCGACTGCAGCAGGCGCAGGGCCTTGAGGGTGATCAGCTCGGGGTCGCCGGGGCCGACGCCCAGGCCGAGCAGGCGGCCGCCCATCATTCCACCTCCGTGGCCAGGGCGTTCACCGCGGCGGCGGCCATGGCGCTGCCGCCGCGGCGGCCGCGGACGATCACGTAGGGCACGCCGCGGCTGTCGGCGGCCAGCAGCTCCTTGGATTCGGCGGCGCCGACGAAGCCCACCGGGAAGCCGAGGATCAGCGCCGGTTTCGGCGCGCCGGCGTCGAGCATTTCCAGCAGGTAGAACAGCGCGGTGGGGGCGTTGCCGATCACCACCACGCTGCCTTCCAGGTGCTGGCGCCAGTGCTCCAGGGCCACCGCCGAGCGGGTGTTGCCCAGCTCGCGGGCCAGGGCCGGGACGTCCGCCTCGTTGAGGGTGCAGATGACTTCGTTGTGCGCCGGCAGGCGCGCGCGGGTGATGCCCTCGGCGACCATGCGCGCGTCGCAGAGGATCGGCGCGCCGGCCGCCAGGGCCGCGCGGCCGGCGCTGCCGGCGCCGGCGGAGAAGCGCAGGTCCTGCACCACGTCGACCATGCCGCAGGCGTGGATCACCCGCACGGCGAGCTTCTCCAGGTCGGCGGGGATGGCCGAGAGGTCGGCCTCGGCGCGGATGGTGGCGAAGGACTGGCGGTAGATCGCCTGGCCGTCGCGGATGTAGTCAAGCATCGGGGAAGACTCCGGGGTCGCGCAGCCGGTCGGCCGCGGCGTCGAGGGACAGGTCGCGCGCCAGCGGCTGGCCGAAGCCGGCGTGGCCGGGGGCGCGGCGGTAGAGGTCGTAGCGGCCGTCGGCGACGGCCAGCAGGGTCAGGGGCGCCACGTGGGCGGCGGCGCAGGAACGCGGGCAGCCGCACAGGTGCACGCTGGGCGGCAGCGGCGCGCCCAGGCGTTCGGCCAGGCGCAGGGCGTCGGCCTTGGTGTCGGCCAGGCCGCGGGCGCAGCCGCTGGAGCCGCTGCAGGCGACCAGCCGGGACAGCGGCTGTTCGGCCGAGGTGATCAGGCCCAGGCTGTCGAGTGCGGCGAGCACGGCGCTGGCCCGCGCAGCCGGTACGTTGGGCAGCAGCAGGCCCTGCCAGGGTGTCAGGCGCAGGCCGCCGTCGCCTTCGCACTCGGCGAGGCCGGCCAGTTCGCGCAGCAGCCCGGCGTGCAGGCGGCCGAGGACGAAGCCGGCGCCGACGCTGCACAGGCCGCTCTGGCGCTGCGGGCGGATACCCAGATGGGCGAAGGGCGCGACGGCGGGGCGACGCCAGTCGGCCACGTCCTGTTGCAGCGGCAGGTCGAGGCGCGCCAGCAGGTCCTCGGCGGGAAGGCTTGTCAGCAACTGGCGCATGCGCGAGACGCCTTCGCCGGCCAGGTCGAGGAACAGGTTCAGCAGCGCCTCGACCAGGGCCGGCACCTGTTCGCTGGCGATGGCGGCGAGCGCGGGTCTGTCCTGCGCGCGCACTGGCGGGCAGCCGGCCAGGCCGAAGGCGAAGCGCCCGGCGTCCATGGCCGACAGCCAGATGTCGTGGGGGTGTTCCAGCATCGCCAGGCCCTCGCCGCCATCCAGCTGCAGGGCGAACTTGGGCGACAGGCCGTGGAAGCGCGGGTTGTCCTGCAGCAGGTCGAGCAGCATGGCGGCCAGCGGCGAGACGTCCAGGGCCTGGGCCGGGTCGAGGCCGGCGGCGGGGCTCAGCAGCAGGTTGCGCACGTCATCGGCGGCGGCGACCCGCGGGCCCAGCCCGGCCTGCAGCAGCTCGGTGGACAGCGCCGTGCCGGCGCCTTCGTGCACGCCGCGGATCTGCAGGTTGGCGCGGTTGGTCGCCTCCAGCACGCCGTCGGCATGGCGCTCGGCGGCACGGGCGATGGCCCTGGCACCGGTGGCGTCGAGGCGCCCGCCGGGCAGCTTGATGCGGCAGATGCCGCCATCGCCGGAGGCGACCACGCGCAACAGCCCCGGGCAGGGCGACGGGCGGATTTCGACAGGGGGGACGGGCGGCTGGCTCGGCACAGGGTCACCATGGCTGGGTCGCGGTGACCTTGCGGATCGCCCCACATATGGGAAGACCTACAACATCGATACACCCCGCTCGATGCTTGCACGCGCGACTGGTCCCGTCGGCAGGTCTCCTGGCTGGCAGGTCGTCGCCCGACGCGGCCTTCCCGGTCTCCCAGTGGCCAATGACGCGTGGACTCGCTGCTTACAGTTGCGGGGGCAGCCGCGCTTGGATGGCTCCTGCGCGTTCCCTCTTCGGCCCTGATGGGCACCGACGAAGGCTGTATTATGCCCGCTTTGCCCGACCCCTTGAAAACCCTGCCCGTCGGAACGCCGGCGGCGCGGTGTCGCAACCTGCGAGGACTTCCCATGACGCCCTGGCTGACCATCGTCGGCATCGGCGAGGACGGCTACCCCGGCCTCGGCAAGACCGCCCGCCGCGCCCTGCTGGCGGCCAGCGAAGTGTTCGGCGGCGAGCGCCAGCTGGACCTGCTGCCGCCGTGCATCGGCGCGCAGCGCACGCGCTGGCCGAGCCCCTTCGACATGGCCCCGCTGCTGGCGCGGCGCGGCACCCCGACCTGCGTGCTGGCCAGTGGCGACCCGCTGTTCTTCGGCGTGGGCGCGAGCCTGGCGCGGCAACTGCCGGCGGCGGAAATGCGCGTGCTGCCGGCGCCGTCCTCGGTGAGCCTGGCCGCGGCGCGGCTGGGCTGGGTGCTGCAGGAAGTCGAGCTGCTGTCGTTGGTGGGCCGGCCGCTGGCGGCGCTGAACCTGCGCCTGCACCCGGGGCGCCGGCTGCTGGTGCTGAGCGCCGATGGGCGCAGCCCGGCGGCGGTCGCCGCGCTGTTGCGCGAACGCGGTTTCGCGCCGAGCCGGCTGAGCGTGCTGGAGCACTTGGGCGGCGAGCGCGAGCGGCGCATCGACGGCCTGGCCGCCGACTGGTCGCTGGAGGAGGCCGCCGCGCTCAACGTGCTGGCCATCGATTGCGTGGCTGGCGCCGATGCCCGGCGCCTGCCGCTGACCCCCGGCCTGGCCGACGACGCCTACCGCCACGATGGCCAGCTGACCAAGCGCGACGTGCGCGCCGTGACTCTCGCGCGCCTGGCCCCGGAGCCGGGTGAACTGCTCTGGGACGTCGGCGCCGGCTGCGGCTCCATCGGCATCGAGTGGATGCGCGCGCACCCCGCGTGCCGGGCCATCGCCATCGAGGCCGACGAGGGCCGCCTCGGGCACATCGCCCACAACCGCGACGCCCTCGGCGTGCCCGGCCTGCAACTGGTGGCCGGGCACGCGCCCCAGGCCCTGGAAGGCCTGGAGGCGCCGGACGCCATCTTCATCGGCGGCGGCGTCACCGTGCCCGGCGTGCTGGCGCTGTGCTGGGACAACCTCAAGCCCGGCGGGCGCCTGCTGGCCAATGCCGTGACCCTGCAGAGCGAGGCGGCCCTGGTCGCCTGGCGCGAGCGCCACGGCGGCGAGCTGGTGCGCCTGCAGGTGGCCCAGGCGCAGCCCCTGGGTGGCTTCGACACCTGGCGCTCGGCCCTGCCGATCACCCTGCTGGCGGTGCGCAAGCCGTGAGCGGCAAGCGCATCCTGCTGCTGGGCGGCATCGGCGAGGCCCTCGCCATCGCCCGCCGCCTCGGCCCTCGCCACCTGTACAGCCTGGCCGGCCTGGGCAAGGTGCCCGACGACCTCGCCTGCCAGGTGCGCGTGGGCGGCTACGGCGGCGCCGAGGGCCTGGCGGCGTTCATCACCGCGCAGGGCTATGACCTGTTGCTCGACGCCACCCATCCCTATGCCGCGCAGATCAGCCACAACGCCATCCGCGCGGCGCAGTTGGCCGGCGTACCCTGCTGGGCCCTGCGCCGTCCCGGCTGGCAGCCCGGGCCTGGTGACGACTGGCGCGAGGTGGAAGGCTGGGCGCAACTGATCGTGGCGCTGGCGCCGTTCCGCCGGCCGCTGTTCACCCTGGGGCGCGAGCCGCTGGAACACCTCGGCGAAATTCCCGAACATCAGTTCTGGACCCTGCGCTGCCTGCAGAGCCTGCCAGGCACCGAGCGCGCCGAGGTACTGGGCGCCCGTGGGCCCTTCAGCCTGGAGGGCGAGCGCGAGCTGTTCGCGCGCCTGGACACCGACGTGCTGGTGAGCAAGAACAGCGGCAGCCAGGCCACCGAGCCGAAGCTGCAGGTGGCGCGCGAGCGGGGGGTGCCGGTGTTGATCCTGGCGCGGCCGGAATTGCCCGAGGTGGATCGGCAGTTCGATAGCGTCGAGGTGCTATGGGCAGCGCTGGAGCCGCTTCTGTAGGGCCGGGTTCGCGAGCAAGCTCGCTCCTACGAAAAGCACAGGTGCATCGCCTGTAGGAGCGAGCTTGCTCGCGAACCGCTCGCCGACACATTGCCGAAGCTGGAGCTGTACGAGGTGGATCGATAGCGCCGATTGGCGCATGAGAGCCCCTCTCCCCAACCCTCTCCCGCAAGCGGGAGAGGGGCCGTTCGGCGTGGGCGGGTTGTCCGGCGTCAGCCGGCGCGATCGACGTGGCGGGGGCGCCGGCGTATAACCGCGAACGGTCATGCGCACGACGCGAACAGGGAGTGGCGGAATGTTGCGAATCCTCGGCAAGGCCTCATCGATCAACGTGCGCAAGGTGCTGTGGACCTGCGCCGAGCTGCAGCTTCCCTACCATAGGGAAGACTGGGGCAGCGGCTTTCGCGCCACGGACGCGCCCGAATTCCTCGCCCTCAATCCCAATGCGCTGGTGCCGGTGCTGGTGGACGGCGACTTCGTGCTATGGGAGAGCAACGCCATCTGCAGCTACCTGGCCAGCCAGTACCCGCGCGACGACCTGCTGCCTTCCGCGCCCCGCGAGCGGGCGCGGGTGGAGCAGTGGATGGGCTGGCAGGCCACCGAGCTGAACAATGCCTGGCGCTACGTGTTCATGGCGCGGGTGCGCAACAGCCCGGCGCATGCCGATGCCGCGGCCCTGGCCGCCGGTGAGCGCGAGTGGGTGCGGCACATGCAAATCCTCGACGCCCAATTGGAGAAGACCGGCGCCTACGTCGCTGGCACAGCCTTCAGCCTGGCCGACATCGTCCTCGGGTTGTCCGTGCAGCGCTGGTTCATGACGCCGCTGCCGCGCCCCGAGCTGCCCGCGGTAGCTGCCTACTACGAGCTGCTGAGCCGGCGACCTGGCTATCGCGAGCATGGCTGCAACGGGCTGCCCTAGGTTTCGACGAAGAACTCGTTCGGCCCACCCGCGTCTTCCCATGCATTCTGGGCCCTTTGCATGGTGGCTTGCAGCTGTCCCTGGCTGCGGTAGTCGTAGCGGTTGGTATGGAAGAAGACGGCGATGAAGTCTTCGCCATACTCACGCGTCTGCACTGGAATCTCCAGCAGCAGTACACCATTGCCATTCTCGTCGCGCGCACTGTCCAGTGTTGCGGCCAGTCGTCGGCCTTCGCTGCGCATCACTGCGGGCAGCATCAACAGCTGATGCTTGCATAACAGTTCGGATATTTCCCCGGTATCAGTTTCCCGGTAGAGAATCGCTACTGTCGTCATGATGGTCTTCCTGGGCGCTGGAATATGTAGGTTTACGAGGGTAGCTGGGTCTTCCAGGGAAGTTCGCTGATGTGCCGGTAATCCGCTTCCAGTTCCGCGGCCAGGTGTTGCGCACGGCCGAGGCGCACGGGGCCGCTCTCGATGTCCACCAGCAGGCTGGCGCAGGGCAGGGGCGCCAGGGGCGGGCAGTCGCTCAGGCGGCCGTCGGTGACGATCAGCAGGCGCTGGCGTTCGCCGGGCTTGTGGCGCTGGCGCTTGTCCAGCCAACCGCGGGCCTGGGCCAGGGCCTCGGGCAGCGGCGTGCCGCCGCCGGCGCCCAGGTCGCGCAGCCAGTCGCGCAGTTGCGCCGAAGCCTTCTGCCCCTGCCACAGCCAGCGCGGCTGCTGCCCCGCGGCATGCAGCACGGCCAGGCGCGCGCGTTGCCGGTAGGCCAGCTCGAAGACCTCCGCCAGCAGGCCCTTGGCCTGGCCCAGGGCGCCATGCCGGCGGGTGCTGGCCGAGGCGTCGACGATTACCAGCCAGAGTTCACGGGGTTTGGCGCTGCGGGCGCGCAGCACCAACTGGTCACGCCGTTGCGGGCGCCCGCGCAGCAAGGTGGCCGGCCAGTCGATGCGCGAGTGCGTACCCTGCCGGCGGGCGCCGCTGCGGCCGCCGGCGGACTGGCCGGGTGTGGGGCTGGCATCCGCGCCTGGGGCCGGGCGCGGGCGGATGCTCAGGGCTTTTTTGGCCAGCGCGGCAGTTCGCGGGCGGCGCCGGCGGGCACGGCGCGGGGCGGCAGTTCGCCCCACTGGCCTTCGTTCTGTGTGCCTTGTTCGGGTTGGTTGGCGGCAGGGGCCTGAGGCGCCTGCGGCTGCGCCGGTGGTGGCGGCGCATGGCGGCGGCGGTGGGCGAGGGCGAAGGGCTCCAGGGCGTCGATATCCTCCTTCTCGATGCGCTCGGCGCCGCGCCAGGCGGCATGGGCGCGGGCGCCGCGCAGCCAGACGATGTCGGCGCGCAGGCCGTCCACCCCGGCGGCGTAGCAGCGCTCGGCGATGGCCTGCAGCGCGGCGTCGTCCAGGGGAATGCCGGGCAGGCGCCGGCGGGCCTGGGCGCAGCGCTGGCGCAGGGCGTCCTGCTCGGCCTGCCAGTGGCCGAGGAAGGCCTGTGGGTCGGCGTCGAAGGCCAGGCGGCGGCGGACGATCTCGGCGCGCTCGGCCGGCGCCGGCGTGCCGCCCAGCTCGACCTTCAGGCCGAAGCGGTCAAGCAGCTGCGGGCGCAGCTCGCCTTCCTCGGGGTTCATGGTGCCGATCAGCACGAAGCGCGCCGGGTGGCTGTGGGACAGGCCGTCGCGCTCGACGTGGTTGACGCCGCTGGCGGCCACGTCCAGCAGCAGGTCCACCAGGTGGTCGGGCAGCAGGTTGACCTCGTCGACGTAGAGCACGCCGCCGTCGGCATTGGCCAGGATGCCCGGGGAGAAGCGCACGCGGCCCTCGCCCAGGGCGGCGTCTAGGTCGAGGGTGCCGACGATGCGTTCCTCGCTGGCGCCCAGGGGCAGGGTGACGAAGCGCCCGCCGTCGAGCAGGTCGGCCACGCCGCGGGCCAGGGTCGACTTGGCCATGCCGCGCGGGCCCTCGATCAGCACCCCACCGATGGCTGGGTCGATGGCGGCCAGGCACAGCGCCAGTTTCAGGTCGTCGGCGGCGACCACGGCGGCCAGGGGGAAGTGCGGTTGCATGGGGCGTTACCTGCGGCGTGCCTGGGTGGGCTTGAACGGCGAATGGTAGCGAAGCCGGCGCGGGCGAGCGAGGCGCCATCGATGAAGGCGATAGGAAAGGATGATTGAAAGCCCGGCGCCGATACGGTAGCTTGGCCGACATCTTGTGGAGATAACCATGCCGTCCAGCCTGTCCATCCAGTCCCTCGCCCGCCCCGGTGCCCTTGGCTCCGCGGTCGTTCGCGCGCAGGTGCTGGCCGCTGCCGCCGGTTATTTCTTCTATGGGTATTGGTTTAGCCACAGGCGCGCCTGATACCCCACAGGCGCCCTAGCAAGCAGGGTCGCCAACCAGACAGCTTCACGAAACCCCGGTCGGCAACCCGACCGGGGTTTTTGTTTTTCCGGCCCACAAGGCCAAAGCACTTCAACCAGAGGATCGAAACATGACCGCCTACACCACCTACCGCTATTACCGCACCTCCGACTGGCGATTTAGCAGCCGTACCGCTGCCACACCCGAACACCTCAGTCGAACACTCAGATAGCGCCGCGCGCGGCCACGACCGCGCCGGCCAAGGATGCCAGTCCATGAATTCCTCCGTTTCCGCCCTGATCCGCAACGACCTGCCGCAGTCCGCCGAAGTCCTCGAACTGCCGCGCCCCAGCCTCCGCCGCCGCGAACAGCCGCTGCCGAGCCCCGCCGAACTGCGCCAGCGCCTGCCGCTTTCCGCCGCCCTGGCCGAACGCGTACAGCACGACCGCCAGGCCATCCGCGCCATCCTCGACGGCCGCGACCCGCGCCTGCTGGTGGTGGTCGGCCCCTGTTCCCTGCACGACGCCGATTCCGCCCTCGACTACGCCGAGCGCCTCGCCGCCCTGGCCCCCGAAGTGAGCGACCAACTGCTGCTGGTGATGCGCGCCTACGTCGAGAAGCCGCGCACCACCATCGGCTGGAAGGGCCTGGTGTACGACCCGCACCTGGACGGCAGCGGTGACATGGCCGAGGGCCTGGCGCTGTCGCGGCGGCTGATGCTGGGCATGCTCGAACGCGGCCTGCCGGTGGCCACCGAACTGCTTCAGCCGCTGGTGGCCGGCTACCTCGACGACCTGCTGGGCTGGGCGGCCATCGGCGCGCGTACCAGCGAGTCGCAGGTGCACCGCGAGATGGTCAGCGGCCTGGATCTGCCGGTGGGCTTCAAGAACGGCACCGACGGCAGCCTGGGCATCGCCTGCGACGCCATGCGCTCGGCGGCACACCCGCACCAGCATTTCGGCATCGACGGCCTGGGCCGCCCGGCGCTGGTGCAGACCCTCGGCAACCCGGACACCCACCTGGTGCTGCGTGGCGGCCACGGCGGCCCCAACTACGACGTGGCCAGCGTGCGCGCGGCCCGCGAGGGGCTGGAGAAGCAGGGCATCCCGGCGCGGATCATGGTCGACTGCAGCCACGCCAACAGCAGCAAGGACCCGCTGCGCCAGCCGGCGGTGCTGGCCAGCGTGCTCGACCAGCGCCTGGGTGGCGATGCGTCGCTGCGCGGGGTGATGCTGGAGAGCCACCTGTTCGACGGCTGCCAGCCGCTGAAGGGCGAGCTGCGCTACGGGGTTTCCATCACCGATGGCTGCCTGGGGTGGAGTGGGACCGAGGCGTTGTTGCTGGATGCGGCGCGGCGGTTGCGGCGGGGGTAATCGTAACGGTGGTGGGCTCGGCGTAGGGCGTATAACGCTCCGCGTTATACGCCGTTTATCCGACGTTTCCGTGTGCTCCGGGGGCCGTCACGGAGCCGCTGTCTTGGGGCGCTTCGGGTTCGACCGGGAAGCCGGGCATGAGGTGGGTGTAGCGGCGTATAACCGCGAACGGTTATACGCCCTACGTTACTGGGTGCCTGTAGGCGCGAGCTTGCTCGCGAAGGGAGTTTCCCGGCCATGCCGGTGCCAGGGATGAGAGCGCCCTCTCCCTAACCCTCTCCCTGAAGGGAGAGGGGACCGTTCGGAGTGCGTGGGTATTTCGGAGCTAGCCGGCTAGTACGAAGTTGCCGGCTGACGCCAAATCCATTCTCGGCACGGACAAGCCCCCTCTCCCTGAAGGGAGAGGGGGCTATTCGGAGTGCTCGGGTATTTCGGAGCTAGCCGGCTAGTACGAAGTTGCCGGCTGACGCCAAATCCATTCTCGGCACGGACTAGCCCCCTCTCCCTTCAGGGAGAGGGTTGGGGAGAGGGGACGGAGCCAAACCTAGACACCTAAGCCACTTGGAAACTCCGTTCGCGAGCAAGCTCGCTCCTACGAAGAGCCTCAGCGTCACTGCTCCTCGCTATCCACCAGGATGTTCTCCAGCGCCTCACGATACTCCCCAGGCTCCTGCCAAAGCCCCCGCTGCTGCGCTTCCAGCAGGCGCTCGGCCATGTCCCGCAGGGCTTCGGGGTTGTGCCGCTGGATGAACTCGCGGGTGTCGTCGTCCAGCAGGTAGGCGTCGGCCAGTAGCTGGTACTGGTGGTCTTCCACCAGTTCGCTGGTGGCGTCGAAGGCGAACAGGTAGTCCACGGTCGCTGCCATCTCGAAGGCGCCCTTGTAGCCGTGGCGCTTCATCCCGGCGATCCATTTCGGGTTCACCGCGCGGGCGCGCAGCACGCGGCCGAGTTCTTCCTTCAGCGTGCGGATGCGCGGGTTGTCCGGCTGGCTGTGGTCGCCGTGGTAGCTGGCCACGCGGCGCTCCTGGATGACCTCGGCGGCGGCCAGCATGCCGCCCTGGAACTGGTAGTAGTCGTTGGAATCGAGGATGTCGTGCTCGCGGTTGTCCTGGTTGTGCAGCACCGCCTGCAGGCCGTCCAGGCGCCGGGCGAAGCGCTCGCGGGCCGGGGTGCCGTCGTCGCCGGCGCCGTAGGCGTAGCCGCCCCAGTTCAGGTAGGCCGCGGCGAGGTCGGCGCGGTTCTCCCAGCTGCGTTCCTCGATCACCCCCTGCACGCCGGCGCCATAGGCGCCGGGCTGGGCGCCGAAGATGCGCCAGCCGGCCTGGCGCCGGGCTTCTTCCGCCGCCACACCGTTGGCCTGCAACTGGGCGCTTTCGGCGCGTACGCGGGTGGCCAGCGGGTTCATGTCGTCCGGCTCGTCCAGCGCCGCCACCGCCTGCACCGCCGCGTCGAACAGGCGGATGAGGTTGGCGAAGGCGTCGCGGAAGAACCCGGAGACGCGCAGGGTCACGTCCACCCGCGGGCGGTCGAGCAGGCTCAGCGGCAGGATCTCGAAGTCTTCCACGCGCTGGCTGCCGGCCTGCCACACCGGGCGCACGCCCATCAGCGCCAGGGCCTGGGCGATGTCGTCGCCGCCGCTGCGCATGGTCGCCGTGCCCCATACCGAGAGGCCGAGCTGGCGCAGGTGGTCGCCGTGGTCCTGCAGGTGCCTTTCCAGCAGGCGGCTGGCGGACTGGAAGCCGAGGCGGTAGGCGGTGGGCGTGGGTAGGTTGCGCACGTCGACGGTGAAGAAGTTGCGCCCGGTGGGCAGCACGTCCAGCCGCCCGCGGCTGGGCGCGCCGCTGGGGCCGGCGGGGACGAAGCGGCCGTTCAGCCCGGCCAGCAACTGGCCGATCTCGTTGGCGCCGCAGGCGTCGAGCAGCGGCGCCACGTTCTCGCGCAGTTGCTGGAGGACTAGCGCACTGGCTGCGCCGGGGCCGTCGAGGCCGTCCTCGATCAGGCGCAGGGCGAGCAGTTCCAGGCGTTCGCGGGTGTCGCCGTTGCTGCGCCAGGGTTCGTCGCTGACGGCCAGCAACAGCTCGGGGCGCGGGCCGTCCCAGGGCTCGGCGAAGTTGCTGTCCAGCGGGTCGCGGCCCAGGCGCAGGTCCTCGGCCAGGGCGCGCAGCAGGCTGGCGTTGCCGCCCTTGCCATCGCCGCGGGGGATGCGCACCAGCGACAGCAGGGTGTCGCGGCGCAGCTGGCCCACCGGCGATTCGCCGAACACGTGCAGGCCGTCGCGAATCTGCGATTCCTTGAGGTCGCAGAGGTAGGCGTCCAGCTGCGGCAGCCAGCTGTCCTCGTCGTCGTTCAGTTGCAGGCCCAGCTCGCGGTCGAGGGCGGCGGCGCGCACGGCGTCGAGGATTTCCCCGCGCAGTTGCACGGCGCGGCGCGGGTCCAGCAGCGAGGCGTCGTAGTACTCGTCGGCCAGCCGCTCCAGGTCGCGCAGCGGGCCGTAGTTCTCGGCGCGGGTCAGCGGCGGCATCAGGTGGTCGATGATCAGCGCCTGGCTGCGGCGCTTGGCCTGGGCGCCCTCGCCGGGGTCGTTGACGATGAACGGGTAGAGGTTCGGCAGTGGGCCGAGGATCGCGTCCGGCCAGCATTCCTCGGACAGGCCCACGCCCTTGCCCGGCAGCCATTCGAGGTTGCCGTGCTTGCCGACGTGGATCACCGCGTCGGCGCCGAAGGCCTCGCGCAGCCAGAAATAGAAGGCCAGGTAGCCGTGCGGCGGGACCAGCGCCGGGTCGTGGTAGATGGCCGCCGGGTCGAGCTGGTAGCCGCGCGCCGGCTGGATGCCGACGAAGGCCAGGCCCAGGCGCAGGCCGGCGACCATCATCCGCCCGCCACGGCACATCGGGTCCTGCTCGGGCTCGCCCCAGCGCTCGCGCACGGCGCGCTGGTTGGCTTCGGGCAGGCGCGCGAAGCAGGCCAGGTAGTCGGCCAGCGCCAGGCTCTGGGCGCAGGGGCGCAGGTCGAGGTTGTCGAGGTCGTTGCTCACCCCGCCGAGCAGGCTGTGGATAAGCGCGTCGCCGCTGTCCGGCAGGCCGGCCACCGGGTAGCCCGAGGCTTCCAGCGCGCGCAGGATGTTCAGCGCCGCCGCCGGCGTATCCAGGCCGACGCCGTTGCCGATGCGCCCGTCGCGGGTCGGGTAGTTGGCCAGGATCAGCGCCACGCGCTTGTCGGCGTTGGCCTTGCGCGCCAGGAGGACCCAGCGCCGCGCCAGCTCGGCGACGAAGTCCATGCCCGGGCGGTGCGCCAGGTAGCAGACCACGTCGCTCTGGCTGCGCTCGCTGCGCCAGGCCAGGCCCTTGAAGCTGATCGGCCGGGTGATCAGGCGGCCGTCCAGCTCCGGCAGCGCCACGTGCATGGCCAGGTCGCGCGGGCCCAGGCCCTGGGCGTTGGCGCGCCACTGCTCGATGTTGTCCAGCGAGCAGATGGCCTGCAGCACCGGCACGTCGCGGCGGAACGGGCGGGCCTGGGGCGCCTCCGGGTTGGACTGGGCGAAGCCGGTGGTGTTGATGATCAGCTCGGCGCAGGCGGCGTCCAGCAGTGCCTCGACCTGCTCCAGGCAGGCCGCTTCCTTGAGGCTGGCCACGGCGATCGGCAGGGGGTTGAGGCCTTGGGCCCCCAGGCGCTCGCAGAAGACATCGATGAAACCGGTGTTCGCCGCCTGCAGGTGGGTGCGGTAGAACAGCAGCGCCGCCACCGGCCAGTCGGGGTTCCACTCGGCCTGCCAGTGGCAGAGCCCGGCGCTGGCGTGCCGGGGATGGTGCAGCGCCACGCGGGGCAGGGCGCGCGGTTCCTCCCAGGGGTAGGCGCGGCCCAGGTAGCGGCTGGCCAGGTTGGCGAAGAACTGCCGGGCGTTGTCCAGGCCGCCCTGGCGCAGGTACTGCCAGAGGCGCTCGGCCTCGGCGGCTGGAACCGTGCACAGCGCGGTCAGTTCGGGGTCGGGCTTGTCGTCGCCGGGGACCAGGACCAGGGTGGCGCCGCGCTCGGCCAGGGCCACCAGTTGCTCGATGCCGTAGCGCCAGTAGCCGACGCCGCCGTGCACCGAGATCAGGATGACTTTCGCGTGCCGCAGCACCTCGTCGACGTAGAGGTCCACCGAGGCGTGGTTCTGCAGCTGCATGGGGTTGGCCAGGCGCAGGCTCGGGTAGTCCGCCGGCAGCTCGCGGGCGGCCTCGGCGAGCAGCGCCAGGTGCGAATCGCCGCTGCAGAGGATGACCAGCTCGGCGGGCGTCTGGGCCAGGTGGGCGATGCCGTCGTCGGGGACGAAGCCGCCGGGTTGGGTGCGCAGCAGGTGCATGGTACGGCCTTGGTCGAGGGCTGTGCGTAGGAGCGAGCTTGCTCGCGAACAAACCCGCTGCGGGGCCATTCGCGAGCAAGCTCGCTCCTACGAAGGGCGTCAGGTCAGTGCGGTGCGCAGTTCGTTGGCGATGCTGGCCTGGTCCAGTTCCTGGCCGATCACCACCAGGCGGGTGGCGCGGTTTTCGTCGCTCAGCCACTTGCGGTCGAAGTGTTTGTCGAAGCGCTTGCCGACGCCCTGCACCAGCAGGCGCATGGGCTTGCCGGGGATGGCCGCGAAGCCCTTGATGCGCAGCACCGCGTGGCGCTCCACCAGTTGCTCGAGGGCGTCGAGCAGGGCGCGCTCTTCCACTTCCGGCAGGTCGACGTGGAAGGAGTCGAACTCGTCGTGGTCGTGGTCCTCGTGCCCTTCATGGTCGTGGTGGGTCGAGCGGCTGTCGATGTGCAGCTCGGCCTCGGCGTTCAGCCCCAGCAGCACCGACAGCGGCAGCTGGCCGGCGCTGGCCTCGATGATCTTCACCGCCGGCGGCAGTTCCTCGGCGACGTGGGTGCGCACTTGCGCGAGGGTGTCGGCGTCGAGCAGGTCGGCCTTGTTCAGCACCACCAGGTCGGCGCTGGCCAACTGGTCTTCGAAGAGTTCGTGCAGCGGCGACTCGTGGTCCAGGTTCGGGTCCTGCCTGCGTTGCTCGTCCACCTGCTCGGGATGCGCGGCGAAGGTGCCGGCGGCCACCGCCGGGCTGTCGACCACGGTGATCACCGCATCCACCGTGCAGGCGTTGCGGATTTCCGGCCACTGGAAGGCCTGCACCAGGGGTTTGGGCAGGGCCAGGCCGCTGGTCTCGATGAGGATCTGGTCGAGCTCGCCGCGGCGCGCCACCAGCTCGCGCATCACCGGGAAGAACTCTTCCTGCACAGTGCAGCACAGGCAGCCGTTGGCCAGTTCGAAGACGCGGCCCATGGCCTCTTCTTCGCTGCAGCCGATGGAGCATTGCTTGAGGATTTCGCCGTCGATGCCCAGTTCGCCGAACTCGTTGACGATCACCGCGATGCGGCGGCCTTCGGCGTTGTCGAGCATGTGCCGGAGCAGGGTGGTTTTGCCGGCGCCGAGGAAGCCGGTGACGATGGTGACGGGGAGCTTGGCCAGGGTTTGCATGGTCGCCTCTGCGCTGCGATGGCGGGAGGCAGAGGCGCGCGCACGGAGGTTCCGCGCGTCGGAAGCCGCCACCGGATCACCCCGCCCGGTTGTGGTAATGCTGGTTCGAGGCAGGTCTCCTGGCTCACGATCCGGCTTGCGCCTGGCCTTCGCCTTCCCGCCCGTGGGCAGTGGCATTCGAAGGGGTTTGGATCGTTCACAGTTGCGGGGGCAGCCGTGGCCTTGACCACGTTCCCTCTTAGCTCCGGCGCCGGGCCGGAGAACCTCGAAGCGGCAAAGGCTACGCAGTGCCCGGCGGGTGGTCAATCGCCGCCGGGCCGGTTGACGCTCTGCCTGGGCCGTGCTGTGCTGCCCGGCGATTGCCCGAGGAAGGATCGCCCGCGTGATACTGGTTGCCGGACTGGGGTGCCGCCGTGGCTGCGGCGCCGACGAACTGCTCGCCCTGCTGCGCGCCTGCCTGCGCGAGGCCGGCCTCGATGAGGCGGCTCTGAATGCCCTGGCCAGCAGCGAGGCCAAGGCCCTGGAAGGTGGCCTGCGCGACCTGTCGCGGCAACTTCGTCTGCCCCTGGAACTGCTGGATGCGCAGCGCCTGGTGCCTTACGAGCAGCGCCTGACTTCCACTTCCGAGCGGGCTCGCCAGGTCACCGGCAGCGCTGGCGTGGCTGAGGCTGCCGCCCTGGCACTGGCCGAAGCGCTGGCTGAAGGCCCGGCGCGGCTGGTCGTGCCCAAGCGGCGCAGCGCCAACGCTACTTGCGCGCTGGCCATGGCTCCCTACGGGCTGGGGTAGACTTGCGCCTTTCCCGATCCGAAGCGAAACGCCCATGACGGTCTATTTCATCGGCGCCGGCCCCGGCGATCCCGAGCTCATCACGGTCAAGGGCCAGCGCCTGCTGCGCAGCTGCCCGGTGATCCTCTACGCCGGCTCGCTGGTGCCCGAGGCGGTGCTCGAAGGGCACAGCGCCGAGGTGGTGGTGAACACCGCCGAGCTGCATCTGGAGCAGATAGTCGCGCTGCTGGCGGAGGCCCACGCGAAAGGCCAGGACGTGGCCCGCGTGCATTCCGGCGACCCTTCGCTGTACGGCGCCATCGGTGAGCAGATCCAGCACCTGCGCCGGCTCGGCATCCCCTACGAGATCGTCCCCGGGGTCACCGCCACCGCCGCCTGCGCCGCGCTGCTGGGCTGCGAGCTAACGCTGCCGGACGTGTCGCAGACGCTGATCCTCACCCGCTACGCCAGCCGCACGAAGATGCCCGAGGGGGAATCCCTGGGCGACCTGGCGCGGCACCGGGCGAGCATGGCCATCCACCTGGGCGTGGGGCAGTTGGAGAAGATAGTCGCGGAGCTGTTGCCGCACTACGGCGCGGACTGCCCGATCGCGGTGATCCACCGCGCCAGTTGGCCGGATCAGGACCAGGTCAGCGGCACCCTCGGCGACATCCTGCCGAAGGCTCGGGCCAAGGGGTTCAAGCGGACGGCGCTGATCCTGGTCGGGCGGGTGCTGGCGGCGGAGGGGTTTGGGGAGTCGTCGTTGTATAGCGCGGGGCATGGGCATCTTTACCGGCCGGGCTGACGGCAGATGGCTGGGGGTTGTTTGTAGGAGCGAGCTTGCTCGCGAATGGTGCTTGCCGGATGCATCGGTGCATCAGGTCGACTCCGCTCCCTCTCCCCAGCCCTCGGCTGCGCGCCCCGCCCTGAAGGGAGAGGGAGCTTGTCCGTGCCGAGAGGAGGCCCGGTTTTAGCCGGCAATCTCTGTGTTAGCCGGCTGACTCCAGAACATCAGCGTCTGCCCAACGGTCCCCTCTCCCTTCAGGGAGAGGGTTAGGGAGAGGGGCTCTCGAACCCGCCACCCACCATCAAGCCATCCAGTCATCCGACCCGCGCCCGGGCAGGCCGTGGCGGATGTACCAGCGCACGCCCAGGTGCAGGCCCAGGGCGGTGCCCACTGTCAGCAGGATCGTCAGGGTTTCCGCATCCATGGTCGCTGTCCTTCGTCCGGGGTCTGGTCTGACAGCGTATGCCTGCGGCGATCTGTCGCACAGATACAGATCGTGTCCGAATGTACGGAGCAGCGCTACAGCGACTGGATGATCCGCCCGAGGGTTTCCATGGCCTTTTCGCTGCGTGGCGTCCAGGGGTGGCCGTAGTTCAGCCGCAGGCAGTTGCGGAAGCCGCGGGTGGCGGAGAAGATCGGCCCCGGGGCGATGCTGATGCCCTGGGCGTGGGCCAGCTGGAACAGCTTCAGGGCGTCGACCCGCTCGGGCAGCTCCAGCCAGAGGAAGTAGCCGCCGCTGGGGCGGGTCACCCGCGTCGCTTCGGGGAAGTGCCGGGCCACCGCGGCGAGCATGGCGTGCTGCTGGCTTTCCAGGGCGTGGCGCAGCTTGCGCAGGTGGCGGTCGTAGCCGCCGTGCTGCAGGTAGTCGGCGATGGCCGCCTGGGCCGGCACCGAGGCCGACAGGCTGGTCATCAGCTTGAGCCGCTCGACCTGCGCGTGGAAGCGCCCGCCGGCCACCCAGCCGACGCGGTAGCCCGGCGCCAGGCTCTTGGAGAAGCTGCCGCAGTGCATCACCAGGCCCTCGGCGTCGTAGGCCTTCACCGGCTTGGGCGCCTGCTGGGCGAAGTACAGCTCGGCGTAGACGTCGTCCTCGATCAGCGGCACCTGGTGCCGGGCCAGCAGGCCGGCGAGGGCGCGCTTGCGGTCCTCGCCCATGCTCGCGCCCAGCGGGTTCTGGAAGTTGCTCATGAACCAGCAGGCCTTGATCGGCAGGCGCTCCAGGCTGTCGGCCAGCACCTGCAGGTCGATGCCCTCGCGCGGGTGCACGGGGATTTCCACGGCCTTGAGCTTGAGCCGCTCCAATACCTGCAGGGTGGCGTAGAAGGCCGGCGCCTCGATGGCCACCAGGTCGCCGGGCTGAGTGACCACCTGCAGGCACAGGTTCAGCGCCTCCAGCGCGCCGTTGGTCACGACCAGTTCTTCCACCGGCAGCGGCGTGCCGTTGACCATGTAGCGCAGGGCGATCTGCCGGCGCAGGGCATGGCTGCCCGGTGTCATGTCGGCCACCGCGGCGCGCGGCTCCATGTCGCGCACGGCGTGGGCCATGGAGCGTGCCAGGCGCGGCAGGGGGAACAGTTCCGGGGCCGGGAAGGCCGAGCCGAAGGGCACGGTGTCCGGGTCCTTGATCGAGCCGAGCACCGAGAACACCAGCTCGCTGACGTCCACCTCGGTGGTCTGCGCCGCGTGACGGGCGATCTCCGGTTCGGCCAGGGCGCGGCGCACGTGCTCGCGGACGAAGTAGCCGGAGCGCGCGCGGGCCACGATCAGGCCGCGATCCTCCAGCAGGTAGTAGGCCTGGAACACGGTGGAGGCGCTGACCCCGTAGGTGCGGCTGGCGTGCCGCACCGAGGGCACCTTCTGCCCGGGGGCGAGCACCCCGCTGCGGATCAGTTCGGCGATCTCGTCGGCGAATTTCTCGTAGCGCTTCATCTTGTCCCGGGGGCCGTTGGGGAGCTCCCACTCTAGGCGTTGCGCGGCGCCGCCGCCATGCCGCGGGGCCATCGCTCAGCGCCTCGGCGCGACGAAGGTGCTGGCCGCCTCGACCTGCTCGCCGCCCTGCTGCGCCGTCACGCGGAAGTGCAGGGGCACAGGCCCGCCGCTGCCGCCCGGTTCGAGGCGCGCCACCGAGACGGCGAAGTCGCGGATCTCGCCCGGCTCCAGGCGCTGGTCGAGGGCGCCCTGCAGGCGATAGCCGCCGGCCTCGGCCAGGTTCAGGCGGTAGCGCTGCGGCTGCTGGGTCTTGTTGATCAGCTTGAGGTTGTAGACGTTCTCGATCAGGCCTTCGGCGTTCTCGCGGAACAGGCCGCGGTCGCGGGCCACGTCCAGGGCGACCAGCGGGCGCGCCTGCAGGGCCCAGGCGAAGGCGCCGAACATGGCCAGCAGCACCGCCGCATAGCCGACCAGGCGCGGCCGCAGCAGGTGGGTGCGGCCGCCTTCCAGGGCGCGCTCGGAGGTGTAGCGCACCAGGCCGCGGGCGTAGCCCATGCGGTCCATCACCGTGTCGCAGGCGTCCACGCAGGCGGCGCAGCCGATGCAGGCGATCTGCAGGCCGTCGCGGATGTCGATGCCGGTGGGGCAGACCTGCACGCACTGCTGGCAGTCGATGCAGTCGCCCAGGCCGAGGGTCCTGGGCTCGGCGTCCTTGCGCCGCGCCCCGCGGGATTCGCCGCGGGCGGCGTCGTAGGAAATGATCAGGGTGTCCTTGTCAAACATCACGCTCTGGAAGCGCGAGTAGGGGCACATGTGGATGCACACCTGCTCGCGCAGCCAGCCGGCGTTGGCGTAGGTGGCGGCGGCGAAGAAGGCCACCCAGAAGGCGCTTTCCAGGTCCAGGTTCAGGGTGAAGAGGTCCGCCACCAGCGGGCGCACCGGGGTGAAGTAGCCGACGAAGGTCAGCGCCGTGGCCAGGCTGACCAGAAGCCAGAGCCCGTGCTTGGCGCCCTTGCGCAGGTACTTGGCGGCGCTGGCCGGGGCCTTGTCCAGCTTCATGCGCTGGTTGCGGTCGCCCTCGGTGACCTGCTCGGCCCACATGAAGATCCAGGTCCACACGCTCTGCGGGCAGGTGTAGCCGCACCACACGCGGCCGGCCAGCACGGTGATGAAGAACAGGCCGAAGGCGGCGATGATCAGTAGCGCCGAGAGCAGGATCAGGTCCTGCGGCCAGAAGGTCGCGCCGAAGATGTAGAACTTGCGCTCGGGCAGGTCCCAGAGCACCGCCTGGCGGCCGTTCCACTGCAGCCACAGGGTGCCGAAGAACAGCGCGAACAGCAGCGCGCCGCCGAGCCGCCGCAGGTCGCGGAAGCGCCCGCTGAAACGCTTGGTGTAGACCGTCGGGGTGACCGCCGAGAGCGGCCTGGACGGCGGGGTGAAGGCGTGCGGGGCGGCGATCTCGACGATCTTCGCGGGGATTCTCTGGCTCATTGTCGTGGCCCATCAGGCTTGGGATGCGCCGCGACTATAGGAAGCGCCCTGGGCACGAAACAGATTCAGGTTGCCCGCGAAAAACCGGATCAGATGCGCCGCGCCAGGCGTGGCCTGCGCTGTGGCGGTGGCGCGCGGCACGCGGTCGCAGGGCGGTCCAGGCCGCGCGGGCAAGGCGTCTGATCCGGTTTTTTGTGGCGGATCTGCCGCTGTTTCGCGACACGACCGCCGGCCATAGTGGCGCCATCACCAGCGGTGGCCCGACGCAGGCCGCCGCAGCAGCCTTGTGAGGTGCCCCCGGCGATGTACCGATACGACGATTACGACCATGCCCTGGTGCGCGAGCGCGTGGCGCAATTCCGCGACCAGGTGGCGCGGCGGCTGTGCGGCGAGCTGAGCGAGGAGGAGTTCCTGCCGCTGCGCCTGCAGAACGGCCTGTACCTGCAGAAGCACGCCTACATGCTGCGCGTGGCGATCCCCTACGGCACCCTGGCGAGCCGCCAGCTGCGCGTGCTGGCGCAGATCGCCCGGGACTTCGACCGCGGCTACGGCCACTTCACCACGCGGCAGAACATCCAGTTCAACTGGATCGAACTGGAGCAGGTGCCGGACATCCTCGAACAGCTGGCCGAGGTGGAGATGCACGCCATCCAGACCTCCGGCAACTGCGTGCGCAACATCACCACCGAGGCCTTCGCCGGCGTCGCCGCCGACGAGCTGCTGGACCCGCGGCCGCTGGCCGAGATCCTCCGCCAGTGGTCGACGGTGAACCCGGAATTCCTGTTCCTGCCGCGCAAGTTCAAGATCGCCCTGTGCGCCGCCGAGGAAGACCGCGCGGCGGTGATGATGCACGACATCGGCCTCTACCTTTACCGCGACGCTGCCGGCGAGCTGCGCCTGCGGGTGATGGTCGGCGGTGGACTGGGGCGCACGCCGATCCTCTCCCAGCCGATCCGCGAGGACCTGCCCTGGCAGCACCTGCTGTCCTACGTCGAGGCCATCCTGCGGGTGTACAACCGCCACGGCCGCCGCGACAACAAGTACAAGGCGCGCATCAAGATCCTGGTCAAGGCGCTGGGCATCGAGGCCTTCGCCCACGAGGTGGAGGAGGAGTGGCTGCACATCCGCGATGGCGAGGCGCAGTTGACCCTGGAGGAATACCAGCGCGTCGCCGCCGCCTTCGAGCCGCCGCATTACGCGCAGGCCGCCGCCGACGAACTGGCCTACGGCAGCGCCCTGGCCGCCGATGCCGCCTTCGCCCGCTGGGCCTCGCGCAACGTGCGCCCGCACAAGGTGCCGGGCTATGCCTCGGTGGTGCTGTCGACCAAGCCCGGCGCCGCCGCGCCGCCCGGTGACGTGAGCGCCGGGCAGATGGAACGGGTCGCCGACTGGGCCGAGCGCTTCGGCTTCGGCGAGGTGCGCGTGGCCCACGAGCAGAACCTGGTGTTGCCGGACGTGCGCAAGGCCGACCTGCACGCGCTCTGGCGCGAAGCCTGCGAGGCGGGGCTGGGCACGCCCAACCAGGGCCTGCTGAGCGACGTCATCGCCTGCCCCGGCGGCGACTACTGCGCGCTGGCCAACGCCAAGTCGATCCCCATCGCCCAGGGCATCCAGCAGCGTTTCGAGGACCTGGACTACCTGCACGACCTGGGCGAGCTGAGCCTGAACATCTCCGGCTGCATGAACGCCTGCGGCCACCACCACATCGGCAACATCGGCATCCTCGGCGTCGACAAGAACGGCAGCGAGTGGTACCAGGTCACCCTCGGCGGCGCCCAGGGCAAGCGCGCCGCGCTGGGCCGGGTGATAGGCCCGTCGTTCAGCGCCGCCGAGGTGCCGGCGGTGATCGAGCGCATCGTCCACACCTACGTGGAACGGCGCGGGGCCGGCGAGAGTTTCGTCGAGACCGTCGAGCGCATCGGCCTGGAGCCGTTCAAGGCGCGGGTCTACGCCCAGGCGCAGGTGCCGGCATGAACAACCTGATCCGCCTGGGCGGCGAGGGCGCCTGGCACGACCGCGACGACGCCTGGACGCTGCTGCGCGAGGTGCCCGAGACGCTGCCCGAGGGCGACCTCATCCTGCCGCTGGAGGCCTGGCTCACCCGTAGGAGCGAGCTTGCTCGCGAACAAACATCGGAGCCGGGCGCTTCGCGAGCAAGCTCGCTCCTACAGGAAAGCGGGGTGTGGCTGGGGCCGGATGACGATCCGCAGAGGCTGGTTGGCCAGCTGGACAA
The DNA here is from genome assembly GCF_036231725.1 of Pseudomonas sp. JH-2. Taxonomy (NCBI): domain Bacteria; kingdom Pseudomonadati; phylum Pseudomonadota; class Gammaproteobacteria; order Pseudomonadales; family Pseudomonadaceae; genus Pseudomonas; species Pseudomonas sp. JH-2. The sequence goes on from NZ_JAZAQP010000032.1 coordinate 46,428, forward strand.
GCTGCCGCTCATCGCCATCGACTTCCCCAGTTTCCGCGACGGCCGTGGCTACAGCCTGGCCTACCTGCTGCGCCGGCGCCTGGGCTGGCGCGGCGAGCTGCGGGCGGTGGGCGATGTGCTGCGCGATCAACTGGCGCACCTGCGCCAGTGCGGTTTCGACGCTTTCGCGGTGCGCCAGGACAAGTCGGTTGAGGACGCGCTCAAGGGCCTGGCCGGCCTGAGCGTGCTCTACGGGCGCTCGGCGATCGAGCCGCGGCCGCTGTTCCGCCGGCGCTGAAAAGCGGCCCGCTTTCGGGGGGTAAGGCCGCGCCGCGCGTGGCGCCGTGCTTGACGCTGTTCCGGTGCGCAGGAAAAATGCCGGCAAAGCGTCGGCGAAACGCCGCCGGCCGTGGCCCACGATTCGAGTGACCCCCTGAAGATGCGTATGCGCCTGATGCTGTTGGGTGGCGGTAATGCCCTGGGACAGGCGCTGATCCGCCTGGGAGCCGAGGAAGACATCGGCTTCCTCGCCCCGCGCCCGCCCGAGCAGGGCTGGGATGCCTCCAGCCTGACCCTGCTGCTGGACGAGACCCGCCCCGACGCGGTGATCAACCTCGCCTACTACCACGACTGGTTCCAGGCCGAGCAGGTCGACGACGCCCGCCTGGCCGCCCAGGAACGCGCCGTGGAGCGCCTGGCCGAACTCTGCCAGCACTACGAGATCCTCCTGCTGCAGCCTTCCAGCTACCGGGTGTTCGACGGCGCCCGCGCCACCGCCTACAGCGAGAAGGACGAGCCGCTGCCCCTGGGCCGCCGCGGCCAGGCGCTGTGGCGCATGGAGCAGTGGGTCCGCGCCACCTGTCCGCGCCACGTGCTGCTGCGTTTCGGCTGGCTGCTGGACGACAGCCCGGGCGGCAGCCTGGACCGCTTCCTCAGCCGCGCCCTGGGCGAGGAGGAGCTGTACCTGGCGGACGACCGCCGCGGCAACCCCACCCCGGTGGACGACGCCGCGCGGGTGATCCTCTCGGTGCTCAAGCAGCTGGACTGCCAGGCGCCGCTGTGGGGCACCTACCATTACGGCGGCCTCGAGGCCACCACCACCCTGGCCCTGGGCCAGGTGATCATCGCCGAGGCCCGGACCCTCACCGGCCAGGCCCTGCGCGACCCCGTCGCCCAGGCCCACGCGGCGCGCCCGGATGCCAGCGAGGAACCGCAGCACGCGGTGCTCGCCTGCAAGAAGATCCTCCACACCTTCGGCATCAAGCCGCGCGCCTGGCGCGCCGCGCTGCCGACCCTACTGGACCGTTACTACCGTCATGGCTGACATCTCCCCCACCTGCGCCCGGCCCGTCCTCATCACCGGCGGCGCCGGCTTCATCGGCTCGCACCTGGCCGACGCGCTGCTGGCGCGCGGCTACCACGTGCGCGTGCTGGACAACCTGTCCACCGGCAAGCGCGAGAACCTCGACGCGGCCGTGGAGCTGCTGGTCGGCGACGTCGCCGACGCGGCGCTGGTCCGCCGTGCCCTGGACGGCTGCCAGGCGGTGGTGCACCTGGCCGCGGTGGCCTCGGTGCAGGCCTCGGTGGACGACCCGGTGGCCACCCACCAGAGCAACTTCATCGGTACCCTGAACCTCTGCGAGGCGCTGCGCGGAGCCGGCATCCGGCGCGTGCTGTACGCCTCCAGCGCCGCCGTCTACGGCCAGAACGGCCAGGGCACGGCGATAGTCGAGGACCTGCCGAAGGCACCGCTGACGCCCTATGCCGCGGACAAGCTGGCCGGCGAGTACTACCTCGACTTCTACCGCCGCCAGCATGGCCTGGAGCCGGCGGTATTCCGCTTCTTCAACGTCTACGGCCCGCGCCAGGACCCGTCCTCGCCCTATTCCGGGGTGATCAGCATCTTCACCCAGCGGGCCCTGAACGGGCAGCCGATCACCGTGTTCGGCGACGGCGAGCAGACCCGTGACTTCATCTACGTCGCCGACCTGGTGCAACTGCTGGTGCAGGCGCTGGAGGCGCGGCAGGTGCCGGAAGGGGCGGTCAACGTCGGGCTGAACCAGGTGACCAGCCTGAACCAGCTGCTCGGCGAGATCGGTGCGCTGGTCGGCAGCCTGCCGCCGGTGAGCCACGCCGAGGCGCGCCCCGGCGACATCCGCCATTCCCGCGCCGACAACGGCCGCCTGCTGGCGCACTACCGCCTGGAGCGGCCGACGCCGATCGGCGAGGGCCTGGCGCGCCTGCTCGGGCGCTGATCACCACCAGGGCTTGTTCAGCGCCAGGTAGAAGATGCCGCCCAGGCATGCCAGGGCCAGGGCGCTGAGCAGCGCCTTGGGCCCGCGCGCGGCGCTGCGCATGGCGAAGGCGGCGAGCACGATGTAGCCCAGCAGCAGCCCCAGCTTGGCCTGCAGCCACAGCGGCAGCGGCCAGGGCATGGCCAGGTGCACCAGGCCCAGGGCGCTGAGCAGCAGCAGGCTGTCCACCAGGTGCGGCGCCCAGCGCTGCCAGCCGGCCAGGCGCCGGCCCAGCCAGTTCAGCCCCAGGCGCCAGAGGAACAGCAGGCTGCTGAGGATCGCCAGGGTGATGTGCAGGTGCTTCAGCCAGAGGTACATGGGCGGCTCACTTGTATTCGGTGGTGTAGAGCACGACGAACTCGAAGGGCCCCGGCCGGACCTCGGCGCCCGCCAGCAGCTCGGCCTCGAAGGTGGTGTCGAAGCCCAGCGAACGCGGCGAGCGCACCACGTGCTCGACGGGCTGGTTGAAGACTACGTACCGCTCGTTCTGCAGGTCCTTGATCTTCAGCAGCAAACCGGCGGATTCGTGGAGCAGCGCGGTGTTGCCGTCGAGGAGCTGGCCGTTGGCCGGTGACAGCGTGGTGTGGATGACCGCGCCGCCGTCGCACTGCCAATGAAAGTCGAAACGCCGCTGCAGGGGCAACTGGTTCTTGCTGAAACTGCCGAAATCGACCCGCGTCGGCACATCGGTCATCTCGCAGGTGGTGGGCAGGAAGGTCAGGGCGACGCCCGGGAAGGGGTCGATGGGGTAGGCCGGCGGCGTGTTGTTCCAGCGCGAGCCGACGAACAGCGCCGGCTCGCGGAAGTTGATCGAGTACACCCCCGGGGTGTCGATCGGGCCGTTCTTCAGCACCTCGATGAAGCTGTTGGACAGCGAGCCGCTGACGCATTCGCTGGGGCCCAGGCTGCGGTCGCCGACGATGCCCAGTTGGATGCGCTCGGCCACCCCGCCCACCTGTTTGACGCCGACGCCGTCCTTGCCCGAGGGAATCACCCGGTAGACCAGGCCGTTGAGGTTGGTGGCGAAGTCGTTGCCCTGCATGTGGCTGGCCTCGCTGGCCACGCCCAGCACGATGTAGCGCCCGGCGTCCCCGGCCAGGTACTCCTGCAGGCGGCAGGCGTAGTCCAGGGACAGGTTCAGGGTGCCCAGCACGCTGCCCACCGGCAGGCCGGCGCTGATGTAGGTCTCGCCGTCGTAGGTGAACTGCTGGTTGGTGAAGTAGCACTGGTTGGGCTCCACCGGGCATTCGTCGGCCCGGGCCGGGAGCGCCTGCAGCAGGCAGGCGGCCAGGGCGAGGCCGTGGAGCAGGGTGGCGGGGCGGCGGATCATGCTTCCTCCTTGCGGGGCTGGCCGCTGGCGGCCTGGCAGTCGACCGGGATGGCCCGGTAGGTGTCTTGCTTGTCCTTCTTCGCGGGCATGGCGTAAGTGAAGCTGCATTGCTGCTCGTCCGCCTCGCCCCAGGATACCCGGTAGCTGTCGCGGCCCTTTTCCAGGTACAGGTAGACCAGGTTGTCCTGGCCGACGTAGGCCAGCACCTCGCCGTTGCCGCCGACCTCGGCGCCGAAGGGCACTTCCAGGCCGCCGGCGCGGCGCAGCTCGAGCAGCACCGAGATGCCGCTGCGGGTACGGTAGGGCACCCGCACGATGGCGCCGTAGCGCGGCGCGGTCTTCTGGATGTTCTCGCGGATCTCGACGTCGTCGATGGCGCTCTTGGCGTCCAGCACTATCTCGTTGTGGCGGTAGGGCGTCAGCCCGGTGAGCAGGGCCTTGCCGTCGCCGTCCAGGTGAACGCGGCCGCGCGGCAGCAGGGCGCCCGCCGCGCCTTCGGCCTCGACTATGGCCATGGTCTCGCCCTGGTTCGGCGACAGCGCCACGCCGCCGGAATAGGCGACCAGGCTGCCGCGCGCGGACAGGGACTCGCGGCTGAAGCCGTCGCCCCGCGCCAGGCTGGCGCCCAGCGAGCTGGCGGCGGTGCGCAGGTTGAGGTTGCCGCCATAGGACTGGCTGTTGCCGCCCTCGGCCTGGCTGTCGTTGCCGTACAGGTTGTAGTTCCACTGGCCCTGTTCGCCGGCGATGCCGCTGAGGCTGGTCTGCAGCGAGCGGTTGCGCGCGTCCTGCAGCGACAGGGTGCTGCTCAGGCGCGGCGCGCCGGCCTCGCGGCCCAGCGGGACGCTGACGCTCAGCAGGTACTGGTTGTCGTAGCCGTCGACGCTCTGGAAGCGCGTCGCCGACAGGCCCAGGCTGCCCCAGCCGAAGGTCCGGCTGAAGCCGCCGCTGAAGGTCAGGCTGCGGTTCTCCCCGGTCCAGTAGGTCTGCCCCACGCCGGACAGGTACAGGCTGCCGCCGCCCAGCGCCTGGCTGAGGTTGAGCTGGACGCGGTCGCGCTCGCGGAACAGGTTGGCGTTGTCGGTGTCCAGGGCGTCGGCCGCGGCGGCCAGCCCCAGGTAGCCCTTGTCCGAGCGGCGGTAGGACAGTTGCAGGTGGGTGCCGCCGAAGCTCTTGTTGTAGGCCAGGCGGTAGCTTTCGCCATTGTCGGGCATGCCCTGGCCGGCGGCTTCGCCGGGCAGCGCGTCGAAGCGCGAGACGGTGGCGTCCACCGAGAAGGCGCCCAGCGAGGTGTTCAGCGCGGCGCCGATCAGCGAGGCCATGTAGCTGTCGGCGAGCACCGCGCCGGAATAGGCGCTGAGGTTGTTGCTCAGGCCCCGGCGGTAGCCGCCCTGGACGAATTTCAGCGGGTTGCCGACGTCCTCGCCGCGGTAGCTGCCCGAGGCGACCTGGTAGCGCGAGGCGCCGGGCCTGAGCAGTTCGGCGGCGTAGGAGTAGGGCACGCTGAAGGTCTTCTCGCGGCCGTCGGCCTCGATCACCGTGACCTGCAGGTCCTCGGTGTAGCCGGTGTTGTACAGGTCGTCGATGACGAAGGGGCCGGGCGGGACGCTGACCTGGTGGATCAGTTGCTGGCCCTGGTGGATCTTCACGGTGGCGTTGCTGTCGGCGATGCCGCGCACCACCGGGGCGAAGCCGCGCTCGCTCTCCGGCAGCATGCGTTCGTCGCTCTCCAGCTGCACGCCGGTGAAGGGGATGCTGTCGAACATCTCGCCGGCGGTGAAGTGCTGGCCGAGGGTCAGCTGCGAGGAAAGCCCGGTGAGGTCGCGCTGGGCGTAGTTGTTCAGCGTGCGGTAGTGGCTGCCCTGGCGGGTGGTGTCGCTATGGCTGAAGCTGGCGTTGTGGCGCAGGCGCCAGTCCAGCAGGTTGAGGCCGCCGTTGAGGCCCAGGAACAGGTCGTTGCGGGTGTCCTGGCTGTTGCTGGAGCGGTCGAGGTTGCCGGTGTAGCTGAGGAAGCCGGCGTTGATCCCCGAATCCCAGCTCGACGGCGGCGCGTAGTTGCGCGGGCGCTGCTTCACGTAGGCCTGGGGCAGGGTGAGGTGGATGGCCCCGCTGGCGCCGTCCAGGTCCACGCGGCTTTGCGGGACGCGTTCGAGCAGGTCGATGCAGTCGCCGCCGGCGGGCTCGGCGTCGGGAGCGGGCCGGGGCAGCAGCACGCCCCACTGTTCCAGCTGCTCCGGCCCGAAGCAGTAGACCTGGCGCTGCTCGGCGGTGTGCACGATGCGCACTTCCTGCTGGCCGAAGTACACCTTGTTCAGCGTCAGGTCCAGCGAGTAGGTGCCCGGCGGCAGCGCCGAGGGGTTCTTCTCGAACCCGGAAACGTCGGTGCTCATGCCCAGCGTCTCCAGCAGGCCGCGGTCGAAATGCACCTCGCCGGGGCCTTCGGCGGCCAGCGCCGGGGCCGGCAGCAGGGCGCAGCAGAGCCCTCCCAGGCAGCCGAGGCGCAGGGTGCGGGACAGTATCGAAGGGAACACGATGGACCTCGCGCAGGAGGGTTACTCGACGGTGGCTTCGGTCTCGATCAGGCCGCCGAAATCGTTGATCCAGGTGTAGCGGAGCTTGGCGCCGGCCCTGGCCCAGGCCGCCGCGTCCGCGGGCAGGGGAATGCCGTAGCTGCCCTTGGCCGGGACCATCTCCAGGTCGTCGTTGGCGTATTGCCTGGCCCCCGAGCGCAGGTGCAGGCGGGCCAGGGACACCGAGTAGGGCAGGTCGTTGACCGCGCGCAGGACGCGCTTGCCGCCTTCGGCGGCGATGCGCCACTTCAGCTGCTGCGCCGCGTCGGCGGCCGCGCCCTTGAGTGCCGCGGGGCGGTAGAACAGCTTGAGCTGCGAACGGAAGGCCACCTGCAGCTTGCCCGCGCTGTTGCCGCTGGCGGCCGCGCCGGCCTTGTCCGGGCTGCTGGAGGGCACTTCCAGGACGTTCAGCCAGAACACCGACTCGCGGTCCTGGGGCAGCGTCCGGTCGATATTGGCGATGCGCAGCAGCAGGCCCTTGTCCGGGTCCACCCGCGATACCGGCGGCGTGACGATGAAGGGCGAGCGCCCCGGGCTGCCGGCGCCGGGCGTGCCCTTGCCGTTGTCCACCCAGGCCTTGATCAGCGAGGGTGTCTTGCCGGTGTTGCGGATATTGACGGTGATGTCCCGCTCGGTGGCCGGATAGACCACGCGGGTGCCGGTGATGACGATGCTGGCGTTGGCCTGCAGGGCCAGCAGGCAAATACCGATCAGCAGAACTAAGTGGGTAGCGGAGCGCATCTTGGTCAACCTCCTTCTCCATATAAAGAAGGACTTTCGGTGGAGTCTAGGCGGGGCCGGGGTACTGGCAAGTTCCATCTGGCAAAGTTGCCGGTAGAACTTGTAAGTGCGGTTATTTATTCAATCCGCGTATGGACTTCTGTGGATATGTTCATGCGCGTGATGGATAGGCCGGGTGCATCCCCCGATGGGGAGGGGGATGCACCCCGGGCGGCCGTCAGTCGTAACGGATGGAGTACAGCAGGGCGGTGTCGGCGGTACCGGCCGATACCAACTCCGAGGTCTGGACATAACGGGCGTAGTAGGCGAACTCCAGCGGGCCGGCCTCTTCGAGGAGCTTGCTGGCGTTGTTGTCATTGGTACGCAGGTCGATGGCTTCCAGCTCCTCGTTGGCGATCTGCAGCTCGATGCCGGACATGCTCAGGGCTTCGCCGTTGAAGGTGAGGTTGCCGGTGCCCGGGTTGATGTTGGCCGAGCCGAAATCGACCTTGTAGGTCTGGCCGACGGAGCAGCCGTTGAGGGTGATGGTGAAGCGCTGCTCGCCGGCGGTGGAGCCGACGGTGTCGAATTCGCCGGTGGAGATCGACGGCAGGTTGATGGAGGCATCGGCGCCGCCGCCGTTCACGCTGACGTCGCAGGTGTCTTCCAGGACGTGGCCGGTGAAGCTGATCTGGCCGCCGGTTGCCGCCTGGGCGCCGCCGGCCACCAGGGCCAGCAAGACGGTTGCGGGAAGAGTGAGTTTTTTCATGGCGTTTTCCTTGTGTTGCAGGTTTTTCGGTAGGTGAATTCTCCTTGCTTCCTGAGTTTTCGAATATTAGGAATCTTCTGATGCGCTGTAGGCCAATTCTTATGAGTTGGGTAGGCATCGGATAAAGTGGGGTATTTATTTAAAGAAAATAGATCGGGAAGTTTCCGGGTAAGGAAGTTCCCATAATGCCGGTCTTGATATTTCGATCAGTTCCTGGTGAAAGGCGGAAATGAAAAAGCCCCCGGCAATTGCCGAGGGCTTTTTCTTGCGATCTTCCGACTTAGAACCTGTAGCCGAAGCCGATCATGTAGACCCAGGGGTCGACGTCGACGTTGACCTTGGTCTTCTGCACGCCCAGGCCGCTGGGACCGTCGACGCTGGCCTTGGTGTCGATGTCCATGTACCACACGGCGACGTTGACCAGGGCGTGTTCATTGAGCATGTAGTCCATGCCCAGTTCCGCGGCCAGGCCCCAGGAGTCCTGCAGCTTCAGGTTGCTGAAGCCCTGGTCCTTGCGGTTGCTGGCGAGGTCTTCGTCGAAGAAGGTGGTGTAGTTCACGCCCAGGCCGCCGTAGGGCTGGAAGGCGGAGTTGGTGCCGCCCATGGGGTAGTACTGCAGCAGCACGGTCGGCGGCAGCTGCTTGATGTCGGCCAGCTTGCCGTCCAGGCCGGTGAGGCCGGTGGCGCGGTTCAGCCCCTTGACGTCGACCTGGTGGTTGAACGGGGTGGCAGCGACCAACTCGACGCCGATCTTGTCGGTGAGCAGGTAGCTGAAGGTCAGGCCCAGCTGGGTGTCGCTGTCGACAGTGGCCTTGGTGCCACCGACCTTGCCGCCGTCGAGCTTGATGTCGCTGCTGCTGTCGTTCGGGGCAACGGTGGCGAAGCCGCCGCGGACGATGAAGTCACCGGCCTTGTGGCCCTGGATTTCCGCAGCCTGTACGGCGAACGGCGTGGCGACGGCGGCGGCGAGCAGGGAGGCGGTGAGCCAGGACTTGCGCATGATGGTGATGCTCCATGATTTTGGAATAAGCGTTGGTGAACATCATGGTAGACGGCGCTAAGCGGTCCTTCTTGATTCAGCTCAATAAAGCCCCCCTGAGCCGTAGGGGTAATGCCTGCGGCGGATGGTCGCAGGCTACTCGCCTTCGTATTCGTACGGTGTCACTTCGTCGGCCTTGAGCTGGTAGCCGGCCTGGGCCAGGTCGCTGTCGATGTGCTTCACCTGCAGGCGCCCGGTCACCCAGTAGGGCTGGTACAGCTCGTCCATCTTCACGCCGCGGGCCTGGTGCACGTAGACGATCTGGTTGGAGGGCGGCGGCGGCACGTGGATGCAGGCGCCGTAGTAGGGCACCAGGAGGAACTCGTTGACCTCGCCGTCCTGGCCCACGTCCAGCGGCACTATGTAGCCGGGCAGCTTCACCTCCTTGCCATCCAGCGCCTGGACCACCGGGGCCGCCGGTGATTGCTGCCTGGCCGCCGGGCCGCTTTCGGCGTTGAGCGCGTCGCTCAGCTGGGAAATGTCGTGCAGCGGCACCGGCGGCGGGGGCGGCGGCGCGCCCTCGGGGATCAGCTGCGGCCAGGTCAGGGTCTGCGGCGTGCCGGCCCAGGCCGCGCCGGCGGCGAGCAGGAGCAGGGCGAGGAAGGCGGAGGCGGTGGTTTTCATGGGGCTACTCAGATTCGGATCGACAGGCCGTCGGCCAGCGACTGGCGGTAGGCGCGCCAGGCCGGCACGCAGCCGATCAGCACGGCGGCCAGCAGTATGCCGCCCAGCAGCGACCACTCATAGGCGCTCGGCGCCGCCAGCGGCAGGAAGATGCCGTAGTTGGCCTGCACGTAGCCCTGGGCCGCGGCGATGCCGGCGTACAGCAGGCCCAGGCCCAGGGCGACGCCGGCCAGGGCCAGGGCGAAGGCCTCGGCCAGCAGCAGGCTGAACACGTGCCAGGGCCGCGCGCCCACCGAGCGCAGGATGGCCATCTCGCGGCGGCGCTCGTTGAGGCTGGTGAGGATGGCGGTGAGCATGCCGATCAGCCCGGTCAGCACCACGAACAGCGAGACCACGAACAGCGCCTTCTCCGCCGTGCCCATCAGCCCCCAGAGTTCCTGCAGGGCCACCCCGGGGAGGATCGCCAGCAGCGGTTCGCCGTCGTATTCGTTGATCTGCCGCTGCAGGGTGAAGGTCGCCACCTTGCTCTTCAGGCCGAGCAGGAAGGCGGTGATGGCGGTCGGCTGCAGGTCCATGTGGCGCGCCTGGTCGGCGCTGATGCGGCCGGCGCCGCGGGCCGGCACGCCGTTCTTCCAGTCGACGTGCAGCGCCTCCATGCCGGCCAGGGAGATGTGCAGGGTACGGTCCACCGGCGTGCCGGTGCGCCTGAGGATGCCGACCACGGTGAACGGCTTGTCGTCGTGCTGCACCAGGCTGATGGTGCTGACGCCGTGGCTGAGCACTATGTGGTCGCCGAGCTTGTAATGCAGCGCTTCGGCCACCTCGGCGCCGAGCACCACGTCGAACAGGTCCTGGTCGAAGGGCCGGCCCTCGGCCAGCTGCAGCTGCTGGTCGCGGCCGTAGCGGTAATGCTCGAAGTAGCCGGTGTCGGTGCCCATCACCCGGTAGCCGCGGTGCGAATCGCCCAGGGAGATGGGGATGGCCCACTTCACCAGCGGGCTGGCCTTGACCGTCTGGAAGCTCTCCCAGCGGATGTTGTTGGTGGCGTTGCCGATGCGGAACACCGAGTACAGCAGCAGGTTGATCGAGCCCGAACGCGCGCCGACGATCAGGTCGGTGCCGGAGATGGTGCTGGCGAAGCTGGCGCGGGCCTCGCTGCGCACCCGTTCCACGGCCAGCAGCAGGCAGGCCGAGAGGGCGATGGCGAAGACCGTGAGCAACGCGGTGAAACGGCGGTTGGAAAGGCTGGCCAGGGCCAGGCGCAACAGGTACATGCTCAGATCCCGGGGGCGGTGGCGGCGCGGTTGAGGTCGGCCAGCGACAGGCTGCGGTCGAACAGCGGCGCCAGGCCCTGGTCGTGGCTGACGAACAGCAGGCTGGCGCCGGCCGCGCGGCATTCGGCGAACAGCAGCTGGAGGAAGGCTTCGCGGGCGTCGGCGTCCAGCGCCGAGGTCGGCTCGTCGGCGATCACCAGCTCCGGCTGGCCGATCAGCGCGCGGGCCGCGGCGACGCGCTGCTGCTGGCCGATGGAGAGGTTGTCGGCGCGCCGCTGCAGCAGCGCCGCGTCGCCCAGGCCCAGGTGCGCGAGCAGGGCGCGGGCGGCCTCGTCGACGCTGCCGTGGCGCTCGCGGGCGCGTGCCGCGCGGCTGCGCGAGAAGTGGCAGGGCAGCTCGACGTTCTCCCGCACCGAGAGGAACGGCAGCAGGTTGAACTGCTGGAAGATGTAGCCGGTGTGGTCGACGCGGAAGTGGTCGCGGCGCGCGGCGGAAAGCTGCGCCAGGTCCTCGCCGAGCAGGCGGATGCTGCCGCGCTGCGGCCTCTGCACGCCGCCCAGCAGGCCGAGCAGGGTGGTCTTGCCGCTGCCGGAGGGGCCCTTGAGGAACAGCGTCTCGCCGCGGCCGAGGGTGAACTGCGGAATGTCCAGCAGCTCCGCCTGGCCAGGCCAGGCGAAGCCGAGGTCGCGGAGTTCGAGCAGGGTGTCCATGGGGCGCGTCAGAACTTCAGCAGGCTGCTGGCCGGGGTCAGTTCGGCGCCCTGCTGGCCGTTCGGGCCGATCAGCTGCACCACCAGCTTCTGGGTGCCGGGGAAGCGCTTGAACAGCGGGGCGAAGTCGAGGCTGGTCAGGGCCTCGGGTGCGGCGCAGGTCAGCTTGTAGTGGGCGTTGATGTCGCTGTGCTGGTGGCCTTCGTGCTCGTCGCCATCGTCGTCGTGGTCCTCGGCCTTGGCATTGCCGAACAGTGGGCTTTCCAGCTCCACCTCGGTGACGCCGCACTTGGCCGCGGCCGGTGCCTGGACCAGTTCCAGCGGCTTGCCCAGCTGGGCGCGGGCGGCGGCCACGGTGGCCTGGTCGGCGGCGCTGCTGGCCGGGTGCTCGAAGCCGACGAAGTTCATCGCCGGGCTGTCCACTTCCAGCTCCAGGGTGCCGCCGTCCAGCGCGACGTTGAGCTGGGCCACGCCGTGCTCGTGCTTGCCGAGGCTGCCGTGCTCGTGTTCGTCGTGGGCCTGGGCGGCGGCGAAGGGGATCAGGGCGAGGGCGAGCAACAGCGGGCGCATGGACGTTCTCCGGTGGGGAAATCGAGGGTGCGTTACGTTATAACGAAATATTGCCGCTGGCTAGAGGCCCCCGGGGAGATTGGCGCGGCCGCGCCGGCGTGGGAGCATGCCGCCCATGCAGGAGGAAACCACCATGCGAATCCGTGGAAGCATCGGCGACTGGCCGGTGGACCTGACCCTGGAACTGGACGAGGCGGAATGGCAGCGCCTGGGCGTGGCGCTGCGCCATGCGCCGCAAACGGCCGCGCCCGCGCCCGTGGAAACCCCGCCGGCGGCCATGCCCAGCGGCGCCGACCGCCTCTGGCAGTCGGCCCGCGACCTGCTGCGCCAGGCTGGCAGCCGCGAAGGCCCGCAACTGCTGGACGAACTGGCCGCCCTGGCCGGCAGCGCCGGCGCGGCCAAGGGGCTGCTGGTGCGCTTGCGACACAGCCCGAACGTGAAGATCGAGGTGCGAGAGGGGACCCAGGTGTTCACCTGGGTTGGGGAATAGGGGGCTTTTGGATTTTTGCTTTTCGTAGGAGCGAGCTTGCTCGCGAACGGTGCCAACCGGCTGCTCTGGTGCTGGGTGTGGCGCCTTCCCCTCTCCCCAGCCCTCTCCCTGAAGGGAGAGGGGGCTAGATCGTGCCGAGAGAAGGAATGGTTTCAGCCGAAAACTACTGCGCTCGCCGGCTGACTCGGGAAAACCAGACCGCTCCGAACGGTCCCCTCTCCCTTCAGGGAGAGGGTTAGGGAGAGGGCGCTCTCATGCCTGGCACCAGCATGACCGGGAAACTCTGTTCGCGAGCAAGCTCGCTCCTACAGAAATCGGCTGCTCAATACAGCAGATTGGCCAACTTCCGCCGATAGGCAATCACCAGCGGATGCTCATTACCCAGCAACTCGAACACCTGCACCAGAGTCTTGCGCGGCAGGTCCTCGCCATAGCCGCGGTTGCGCTGGAACAGGCGCAGCAGGCCATCCATCGCCGCCTCGTACTGCTGCCGGGCCAGTTGCTGCACGGCCAGCTGGTAGGCCGCCTCGTCGTCGCCGGCGTCGGCCGCCAGGCGGCTCTTCAGGGTGGCGGCGTCGGGCAGGTCGGTGGCCTGGCGGAGGAAGGTCAGCTGGGCGCGGGCGGCGGCCAGGGCGGCCTTGTGCTCGTCGCTCTTCACCGCGTCCAGCACCGTCTCGGCTTCGCCCAGTTCGCCGCGCTCGGCCAGGCAGCGGGCGTAGAGGATCAGCGCCGCCGCGTTGCTGTTGTCTTCGCCCAGCAGGGCCTTGAGCTGGGCCTCGGCCTCGGCGAAGCGGCCTTCGGCGAAGGCGGCCTCGGCGGCGTCCAGCGGGTTGCCGGCGGGGGCCGCCGGCGGCTGCACGTGCTGCTCCAGCATCTGCCGCACCGCCGATTCGGGTTGCGCGCCGGCGAAGCCGTCGACCGGCTGGCCGTCGCGGAACAGCACCACGGTGGGCAGGCTGCGGATGCCGAAGCGCATGACGATGTCCTGCTCGACGTCGCAGTTGACCTTGGCCAGCAGCAACTCGCCCTGGTAGGACTCGGTGACCTGCGCCAGCATCGGCATCAGCGCCTTGCAGGGCGCGCACCAGTCGGCCCAGAAGTCGACCAGCACCGGCTTGTGGAAGGAGTTCTGGATCACCAGCTGGTCGAAGTCGGCGCTGGTGACGTCGAAGATGTAGGGCGTGTCGCTCATGGGGGCTCTCGTCGGGCGAAAGGGGCGAAAGGATGCTGGTCACTATAAGTGGGGGCGCGGCCGACGGAAACAAGGCAATGCCGCGCCAGGCCCTATGCCCCAGGTGAGCACGGCTTCTCGTAGGAGCGAGCTTGCTCGCGAACAGATTCCGCTGCGGGGCTCATTCGCGAGCAAGCTCGCTCCTACGAAGAGCACCCCGGTGCGACCAGCGAGGCAGTCGCTCCTACAGGGGGCGATTGGCGTGATAGAGGCTGACCTTGCGGAATTCGTGGGGCTCGGCCAGGTCCGGCCAGGTGCAGGCGTCGAGGATGTCCAGGCGCCGGTACAGCGGGTGCTGGAAGTCGCGCACCCGCGAGTCGGCCACCAGCGCCTCGCGGCCCTTGCCGAGGAAGGCGTCGAGCAGCGGCAGGTTGGCGCGGTCGTAGAGCACGTCGGCCACCAGGATCAGGTCGTAGCGGTCCTGTTCCTGGAAGAAGTCTTCCGAGTAGCTCAGCCGCACCCCGTTCAGCTCTGCGTTGGCGCGGCTGGCGGCCAGGGCCAGCGGGTCCAGGTCGCAGGCCACCACTTCGGCGGCGCCGGCCTTGGCCGCGGCGATGGCGGCGATGCCGGAGCCGGCGCCGAAGTCCAGCACGCGCTTGCCGGCCACCCACTGAGGGCGCTCGGCCAGCCAGCGCGCCAGGGCCAGGCCGCTGGCCCAGCAGAAGCACCAGTAGGGCGGCTCCTCGAGGATGCGGCGGGTCTCGTCGGGGCTGAACTGGCGGTCCATGTTCTGCGCATCGATCAGCCACAGGGCGATGTCGGTGCCGGGCAGGCGCTCGGCGCCCAGGCGGGCGTCGCCGAGCAGCTCGCCCAGGGCCTGCTGCAGGTCGTGCGGGGCCTTCACGGCGCCGGCTCCAGGCGCAGCTCGCCCAGGGCCTGGGATTGCCCGGGGGCGATGGTCAGCGGGCGCAGGCGCCAGGCCAGCTGGCCGTTCTGTGCCACCCGCACGTGCAGTTCGACGCGGCCGCCGCTGGGGAAATCGCCGGGGTCGTAGCGCAGGCTGAAGGGCAGGGCGCCGCCGTTGCCCACCAGCTCCAGGCTGGCCAGGGCGCGCTGCGGGCGGTCGCGCTCGTCCATCAGCAGCAGCGCCAGTTCCACCTCGGCGCCGTCGGGCAGGGCGCCGCGGCTGCTGGTGAGCACCCCGGACAGCTCGCGCTGGTTGGCAGGCAGGGGCGCCACGGCGGCCTTGGCCGGGGCGCTGGCGGAGGGCGGCTGCGGAGCGGGTTGCTTGCTCGAACAGGCGGCCAGCAGGGCCAGGGCGAACAGGCAGAGAAGGCGGAGCGGCATGGGCGAAATCCCTCGCGACAGGTTCCAGGGCGGCGCCTGTATAGCCTAAAGCGTGCGGCTTGTCTCGGGGAGGGGCGGATGGGCTACCATTGACATCCATTTCGTCGGGCCATTCCCTGCCATGCATTGTCCCTTCTGCGGTGCCCACGACACCAAAGTCATCGATTCGCGCCTGGTCGCCGAGGGCGACCAGGTCCGCCGCCGCCGCGAGTGCCTGGCCTGCGGCGAGCGCTTCACCACCTTCGAGACCGCCGAGCTGGTCATGCCGCGGCTGATCAAGCAGGACGGCAGCCGCCAGCCGTTCGACGAGGACAAGCTGCGCGCCGGCATGCAGCGCGCGCTGGAGAAGCGCCCGGTCAGCGTCGAGCGCCTGGAGGAGGCCATCGCCCACATCAAGCACAAGCTGCGCGCCACCGGCGAGCGCGAGGTGAAGTCGCGGGTGCTGGGCGAGCTGGTGATGGGCGAGCTGCAGAAGCTCGACGAGGTGGCCTACATCCGCTTCGCCTCGGTGTACCGGCGCTTCCAGGACCTCAACGAGTTCCGCGAGGAGATCGAGCGCCTGGCCCGGGAGCCGTCCAAGGAATGAGCACCGTCGACCAGGCCCACATGGCCCGCGCCCTGGAGCTGGCGCGCAAGGGGCTGTACTCCACCCACCCCAACCCCCGCGTCGGCTGCGTGATCGTCAAGGACGGCCAGGTGATCGGCGAGGGCTGGCACGTACGCGCCGGCGAACCCCACGCCGAGGTCCACGCGCTGCGCCAGGCTGGCGACGCCGCCCGCGGCGCCACCGCCTACGTCACCCTGGAACCCTGCAGCCACTTCGGCCGCACCCCGCCCTGCGCCGATGCCCTGGTGAAAGCTGGCGTCGCCCGCGTGGTGGCGGCCATGCAGGACCCCAACCCGCAGGTCGCCGGGCAGGGGCTGCGGCGCCTGGCCGAGGCCGGCATCGAGGTGGCCTGCGGCGTGCTGGAGGCCGAGGCTCGCGAGGTCAACGCCGGCTTCATCAAGCGCATGGAGACCGGCCTGCCCTTCGTCCGCGTCAAGCTGGCGATGAGCCTGGATGGCCGCACCGCCATGGCCAGCGGCGAAAGCCAGTGGATCACCGGCGCCGCCGCGCGCCGCGCCGTGCAGCGCCTGCGCGCGCGCTCCAGCGTGGTGCTTTCCGGCGCGGATACCGTGCTGCTGGACGCTGCCCGCCTGACCGTGCGCCCCGACGAACTGGGCCTGGACGCCGAGCAGACCGCCCTGGCCGCCGCGCGCCAGCCGCTGCGCGTGCTGGTGGACGGCCGCCTGCGGGTGCCGCTTGGCGCCGCCTTCTACCAGGCCGGCCCGGCGCTGGTGGCCAGTTGCGCCGAACGCGACGGTTTCGCCGGCGAGGGCCGCGAACTGCTGGTGCTGCCCGGTGCCGACGGCCACGTCGACCTGGCGAAGCTGCTCGCCGAGCTGGGCGCGCGCGGCGCCAACGAGGTGCTGGTGGAAGCCGGCCCGCGCCTGGCCGGGGCTTTCGCCCGCCTTGGGCTGGTGGATGAATACCTGATCTTCATCGCACCCAAGCTGCTGGGTTCCAGTGCCCGCCCGCTGCTGGAGCTGCCGCTGGAGAAGATGGCCGAGGCCCGCGCGCTGAAGATCGACGACATCCGCGCCGTGGGCGACGACTGGCTGGTCACGGCACGGCCGGCCTGACGGAATTGCCTGCGCCACCCCCTGCGAATGCGGTGGGGTGGCAAACTGAACCTTCCGACTTACGCCGGCCTGTGGTAAAACGCCACACGCGGCCGCTGCTGTATCGGCCGCGATTGACGTTCTCAGGGCGGGGTGCAAGTCCCCACCGGCGGTGATGGCGCGCAATGCGTCTAGCCCGCGAGCGCTTGCCACGACCGGCCACCGCCGCAGTGACAAGGTCAGCAGACCCGGTGCGATTCCGGGGCCGACGGTAACAGTCCGGATGAAGAGAGAACGGGATGAACCTGCGCAAGGTGCGTCTGCACGCCTGCGCGTCGTGTCCCTTCGATCGGTATGCCCTGTTTTTCCCAAAACAGGAGTTTCAGCACCATGCACCACCCCTTCGTTTCCACTGCGCTGGCTCACGCCGGCCGGCACGCCTGCGCGCAACCGCATTGCGCCGTCCGGGAGGCCCCATGTTCACCGGCATAATCGAAGCCATCGGCAGCATCCGCTCGATCACCCCCAAGGGCGGTGACGTGCGCCTCTACGTCCAGACCGGCAAGCTCGACCTTTCCGACGTCAAGCTCGGCGACAGCATCGCCGTCAACGGCATCTGCCTGACCGCCGTGGAGCTGCCCGGCGACGGCTTCTGGGCCGACGTCAGCCGCGAGACCCTGGCGCGCACCGCCTTCGCCCAGCTCAAGGTCGGCAGCCGCGTCAACCTGGAGAAGGCCCTGACCCCCACCACCCGCCTGGGCGGCCACCTGGTCAGCGGCCACGTCGACGGCGTCGGCGAGATCGTCAAGCGTGAGGATAACGCCCGCGCCATCCAGTTCACCGTGCGCGCGCCGCGCGAGCTGGCCAAGTACATCGCCCTCAAGGGGTCGATCACCGTCGACGGCACCAGCCTCACGGTGAACGCGGTGAACGGCGCCGAGTTCGAGCTGACCATAGTCCCGCACACCCTGGTCGAGACCATCATGGCCGACTACCGCCCGGGGGCGCAGGTCAACCTCGAGGTCGACCTGCTGGCGCGCTACCTGGAGCGCCTGCTGCTCGGCGACAAGGCCGCCGAGCCCGCCGCCGCCGGCATCACCGAAGCATTCCTGGCCGAAAACGGCTTCATGAAGCATTGACAGGAGCTGCCCAGATGGCACTCAACAGCATCGAAGAACTGGTAGAAGACATCCGCCAAGGCAAGATGGTCATCCTCATGGATGACGAGGACCGCGAGAACGAAGGCGACCTGATCATGGCCGCCGAGTGCGTGCGCACCGAAGACATCAACTTCATGGTCAAGTACGCCCGCGGCCTGGTCTGCATGCCCATGACCCGCGAGCGCTGCGAGCGCCTCGGCCTGCCGCTGATGGTGCAGCGCAACGGTTCGGGCTTCGGCACCAAGTTCACCGTCTCCATCGAGGCCGCCGAAGGCGTCACCACCGGCATCTCCGCCGCCGACCGGGCGCGCACCGTGCAGGCCGCCGCGGCCAAGGACGCCGTGGCCGCCGACATCGTCAGCCCCGGCCACATCTTCCCGCTGATGTCGCAGCCCGGCGGCGTGCTGGCCCGCGCCGGCCACACCGAGGCGGCCTGCGACCTGGCGCGCATGGGCGGCTTCGAGGCCTCCGGGGTGATCTGCGAGATCATGAACGACGACGGCACCATGGCCCGTCGCCCGGAACTGGAAGCCTTCGCCGAGCAGCACGGGATCAAGATCGGCACCATCGCCGACCTGATCCACTACCGGCTGATCCACGAACGCACCGTCGAGCGCCTCGCCGAGCAGCCGCTGGACACCGAGCTGGGCCAGTTCCACCTGATCACCTACCGCGACTCGGTGGAAGGCGAAGTGCACCTGGCGCTGACCCTCGGCAGCATCTGCGCGGAGGAGCCGACCCTGGTGCGGGTGCACAACATGGACCCGCTGCGCGACCTGCTGATGGTCAACCAGGCCGGGCGCTGGAGCCTGCGCGCGGCCATGGCCAAGGTGGCCGAGGCCGGCAGCGGCGTGGTGCTGCTGCTGGGCCACCAGGTCGGCGGCGAGGACCTGCTGGCCCACGTGCGCGAGATCGCCGCCGCCGCGCCGGCGCCCAAGCCCACCACCACCTACAGCACCGTTGGCGCTGGCTCGCAGATCCTCCGCGACCTGGGCGTGCGCAAGATGCGCCTGATGTCGGCGCCGATGCGCTTCAACGCGATATCCGGTTTCGACCTGGAAGTTGTAGAATACCTGCCCGCCGAATGAACCCGCGCCGCCGTGCCCTGGCACGGCGGCAGTGTTCTTCTACCCTGATTTCGCGGAGCGTCGCCGACGCTTCGGCTCTTTAACGAAACGAGACCTGCTCATGACCCTGAAGACCATCGAAGGTACCTTCATCGCCCCCAAAGGCCGCTTCGCCCTGGTGGTTGGCCGCTTCAACAGCTTCGTGGTGGAAAGCCTGGTGCAAGGCGCCATCGACGCGCTGGTGCGCCACGGCGTCGCCGAAGGCGACATCACCATCATCCGCGCCCCGGGCGCCTTCGAGATCCCCCTGGTGACCCAGAAGGTCGCCCAGCGCGGCGAGTTCGACGCCATCATCGCCCTCGGCGCGGTGATCCGTGGCGGCACCCCGCACTTCGAATACGTTGCCGGCGAGTGCACCAAGGGCCTGGCGCAGGTTTCCCTGCAGTTCAACGTACCGGTGGCCTTCGGCGTGCTGACCGTGGACTCCATCGAGCAGGCCATCGAGCGCTCCGGCACCAAGGCCGGCAACAAGGGCGCCGAGGCCGCGCTGTCCGCCCTGGAAATGGTGAGCCTGCTGTCGCAGCTGGAGGCCAAGTGAGCAGCACCGACAACGGCGCCCCGTCCAAGCCGGCCAAGCCCAACAAGATCGCCATGCGCCGCAAGGCCCGCAGCCTCGCGGTGCAGGCCCTGTACTCCTGGCAGATGGCCGGCCAGCCGCTGAACGAGATCGAGGCGACCTTCCGCACCGACAACGACTTCAGCGACGTCGACGGCGCCTACTTCCACGAGATCCTCCACGGCGTGCCGCGCCTGAAGACCGAGCTGGACGAGGCATTCACCCCCTGCCTGGACCGCCCGCTGGAAGAGATCGACCCGGTCGAGCTGGCCATCCTGCGCCTGGCCACCTACGAGCTGCGCAACCGCCTGGACGTGCCCTACAAGGTGGTGATCAACGAAGGCATCGAGCTGGCCAAGACCTTCGGCGCCACCGACGGCCACAAGTTCGTCAACGGTGTGCTGGACAAGCTGGCGCCGCGCCTGCGCGCCGCCGAGCTGCGCGGCGCCAAGCGCTGAGCCCGCCGCAAGGCATGGGTGAGTTCGAACTGATCCGCCGCTACTTCGCCGCGGCCGCCTGTGCGGCCGCGGCCGATGGCGTGGCCCTGGGCATCGGCGACGACTGCGCCCTGCTGGCGCCGGCCGCCGGCCAGCAACTGGCGGTGTCCACCGACACCCTGGTGGCCGGCGTGCACTTCCCCGCGCTGTGCCAGCCCTTCCTGCTCGGCCAGCGCGCCCTGGCGGTTTCCGCCAGCGACCTGGCGGCCATGGGCGCCACGCCCCTGGCCTTCACCCTCGCCCTGACCCTGCCCGAGGCCGACCCGGCCTGGCTGGAAGCCTTCGCCCAGGGCCTCAACCGCATGGCCAAGGCCTGCGGCCTGGCGCTGGTCGGCGGCGACACCACCCGCGGCCCGCTGAGCATGACCCTCACCGTGTTCGGCCAGGTCCCCG
Source organism: Pseudomonas sp. JH-2 (assembly GCF_036231725.1). Classification (NCBI taxonomy): domain Bacteria; kingdom Pseudomonadati; phylum Pseudomonadota; class Gammaproteobacteria; order Pseudomonadales; family Pseudomonadaceae; genus Pseudomonas; species Pseudomonas sp. JH-2. Next base: position 66,706 of record NZ_JAZAQP010000032.1, read on the forward strand.
CGGGCCAGGCGCTGACCCGCAGCGGCGCCCGTCCGGGCGACCTGCTCTGCGTCGGCGGCGCGGTCGGCGAGGCCGGCGGCGCCCTGGAACTGGTGCTCGGCCGCCTGGCCGCCGAGCCCGAAGTGGCCGAGCCGCTGCTGGCGCGCTACTGGGCGCCGCAGCCGCAGCTGGCCCTCGGCCAGGCCCTGCGCGGCCGCGCCACGGCGGCGCTGGACGTGTCCGACGGCCTGCTCGCCGACTGCGGCCACATCGCCCGCGCCTCCGGCGTGGCCCTGGTCATCGAGGCCGAACGCCTGCCGGCCAGCGCGCCGCTGGAAAGCCTGCTGGGGGCCGAGCGCGCGCTGCAGGCCAAGCTCGGCGCCGGCGACGACTACGTCATCGCCTTCACCCTGCCGCCCGCCGAGCTGCCGGCCCTGCAGGCGCACTGGCCGCAACTGGCGGCCATCGGCCGCGTCGAGGCCGGCAGCGGGGTGCGCGTGCTGGACGCCGGCGGCCACGACATCACGCCGCGCCAGGGCGGCTACCTGCATTTCACGGAGTGACCGCAGTGCCCGAACATCCCGACCAAGCCCCCGCCCAGCCCGTACCGCCGTCGGTCTGGCGCAACCCCTGGCATTTCCTGGCCTTCGGCTTCGGCTCCGGGACCCTGCCCAAGGCCCCCGGCACCTGGGGCTCGCTGGTGGCCATCCCGTTCGTCCCGCTGTGGCAGCTGCTGCCGGACTGGGGCTACTGGCTGATGCTGGGGCTGACCATGCTGTTCGGCTTCTGGCTGTGCGGCAAGGTTGCCGACGACCTGCGCGTGCACGACCACGAAGGCATCGTCTGGGACGAGATGGTCGGCATGTGGATCACCCTCTGGCTGGTGCCCGAGGGCTGGTGGTGGCTGCTGGTGGGCTTCCTGGTGTTCCGCTTCTTCGACATCCTCAAGCCCTGGCCGATCCGCTGGGTCGACCGCCACGTGCACGGCGGCGTGGGCATCATGCTCGACGACGTCCTCGCCGGGGTTTTTGCCTGGCTGGCCATGCAGGGGCTGGTCTGGGCCTGGGCCACCTGGCTGGTCTGACAACAGCCGACTGAATCACTGACGGCGCAGCGGCGCCGGTGTAACGTGGCGCCACCTTCGCGCCAGCCGACAAGGAGCCCCATCATGCTGCGCCTGCTGTCCGCCCTGAGCCTCGCCTTTGCCGCCAGCGCGGCCCTCGCCGCCCCGCAGGTATGGGTGGTGGGGCTGTTCCCCAACGCCGCGGTGGTCAACATCGACGGCCAGCGCAAGTTCCTCCGCGTCGGCGAGACCGGGCCCCAGGGCGTGCAGGTGGTCAGCGCCGACAGCCGCAAGGCGGTGCTGCGCGTGGGCGGCGTCGAGAAGACCTACGAGTTGAGCCGCGAATACAACGCCAGCGGCTACTCGGCCCCGGCGCCGGTGCAGGAAATGAGCATCGCCCGCGGCACCGGCGGGCACTACTGGGTGTCCGGCTCGATCAACGGCCAGAACGCCCAGTTCCTGGTCGACACCGGCGCCACCACGGTGGCGATGAACGAAGGCCAGGCGCGCCGCCTGGGCATCGACTACCGGGTGGTCGGCAAGCCCATGGTTGCCTCCACCGCCAGCGGCACCGTCAAGGGCTGGCGCATCAGCCTGAACAGCGTGAAGCTCGGCGGCATCGAGGTGCTGGGCGTCGACGCCAGCGTGCTGGAAGGCGAGTTCCCCACCGAGATCCTGCTGGGCATGAGCTTCCTCAACCGCGTGGGTTGGCGGGAGGAGCAGGGGATGATGTACATCCAGTCCAAGCATTGAGCCGGTCATCGCGCCATCGACCTATCGATGGCTTCGATAGCCAAGTTGCGGATTTCGCAATGACGGTCGCCCCGGCACTGCTGTTACAATGCCGGCTCCTTACTACTGTCTGACTTTCAGGAGTTTCCGGTGTCCGTCGTGTTCGTCGCCGCCTCCAAGCTGCCCACCCCCTTCGGCGAATTCACCATGCATGGCTTCCTCGACGAGGAAACCGGCAAGGAACATGTCGCCCTGACCATGGGCACCCTCGACGACGGCCAGCCGGTGCTCGGTCGCCTGCATTCCGAATGCCTGACCGGCGACGCCCTGTTCAGCCTGCGCTGCGACTGCGGCTTCCAGCTCGAAGGCGCGCTCTCGGCCATCGCCCGCGAGGGCCGCGGCGTGCTGCTCTACCTGCGCCAGGAAGGCCGCGGCATCGGCCTGCTGAACAAGATCCGCGCCTATGCCCTGCAGGATGAAGGCGCGGACACCGTCGAGGCCAACCTCAAGCTGGGCTTCGGCGCCGACCAGCGCGACTACGCCATGTGCCTGCCGATGCTGCAGCACCTGGGCGTCTGCTCGCTGAAGCTGATGACCAACAACCCGCGCAAGGTGAAGGCGCTGGAAGGCTATGGCCTCACCGTGGCCGAGCGGGTGCCCCTGCAGAAGGGCCTGAACCCGCACAACAAGCGCTACCTGGCGACCAAGGCCGGCAAGCTCGGGCACATGCTCGGCGAGCTGCACCAGGGCGAGGCGGAGATCGAGGCGCAGTGAACCGCGCCGCCGAGTTCGGCCGCCTGGGCAGGCTCTGGTGGCTGCACCTGGCGCTGGCCCTCGGGCCGCTGCTGGCGCTGCTGCTGTGGGGCTTCGAGGTGGATGCCCTGGCCGTGCTGGCCACCCCGCTGTACGTCGCCGCGCTGGTCTCGATGTACTTCACCCTGCCGCTGTTCCGCCGCTACAAGCTCGCCCTGATCGACGCCGGCAAGGCCCGTGACACGGCCGGGGAGCCCGCCGCCTGGGCGAAGCTGGCGCGCACCCGGCGCAACGGCGCCCTCGGCGCCGGCCTGCCGGCCTGGATCGGCGCGCTGGCCTGCTTCACCGACCTCTCCGGCGTGGCGCTGATCCTCCTCGGGCTGACCAGCCTGCTGATCCTCTGGCTGTACCGCCTGCCGCGCCAGTTGCTCTGATGCGCATCCTGCTCGCCGCCCTGCTGCTAGCGCTCGGCCTGCCCTCGCTGGCGGCGCAGCGGGTGGTGAGCCTCGCCCCCTCGATGACCGACAGCGTCCTGGAACTGGGCGCCGGCGCGCGCCTGGTGGGCGTGCTCGACGGCGACGCGCGCCCGGCGCAACTGGCGGCGCTGCCGTCGCTGGGGCGCTACGGGCAACTGAACCTGGAACGCCTGCTCAGCCTGCGGCCGGACCTGGTGCTGGTCTGGCCCGGGAGCATTCCCGAGGCGCAGATGGCGCGGTTGAGGAATCTCGGGTTGACGCTCTACGTCGCCGAGCCGCACCGGCTGGACGACATCCCGAAACAACTGGAGGAACTGGGCGCGCTGCTGGGCGCCGGGGAGAAGGGGGCTGCGCTGGCCGCGGACTTCCGCGGGCGGATCGCCGAGCTGCGCCGGGAATACGCCCGCGAGCGCCCGCTGCGGCTGTTCTACCAGGTCTGGAACCGCCCGCTCTATACCCTCGGCGGGCAGCAGGTGGTGAGCGACGCCCTGCAGGTCTGCGGCGCCCGCAACCTGTTCGACGACCTGCGGCTGCCGGCGCCCCAGGTGGGCCTGGAGGCCGTGCTGGCACGCGATCCGGAAGTGATACTGGCGCCCACCGCCGAGCAGGCCGGGGAATGGCAGGCCATGAAGCAGCTCAGCGCGGCCCGCCTGGGCCAGCTGTGGGTGCTGCCGGACCGCAACCTGGAGCGGCCGAGCTACGCCATGCTGGCCGCCACCGAAAAGCTCTGCCGCCTGCTCGCCAACGCGAAGACGGCTGACCGCCCGTAGGGCGCATAACGCCGCAGGCGGGTGTTCAGGTTGAATGCGGAGCGCGCCTGAGGCCAAGGTCAGGCGGCGGATAACCGCGAACGGTTATCCGCCCTACGCCAGCCCCAACCTCGTCGTTCGCCCGTAGGGCGCATAACGCCCCAGGCGTTATCCGCCGTTTCCGTCGGCCAGGCGCGATCCCGCCGTTCAGAACCCCTCCAGCACGATCTTGCCCTTGGCCTTGCCGCTTTCCAGCAGCGCGTGGGCGCGGCGCAGGTTGGCGGCGTCGATGCGGCCGAAGTGCTCGCCCAGGGTGGTGCGCAGCACGCCCTGGTCGACCAGGCTGGACACTCGCTGCAGCAGGCGGTGCTGCTCGATCATGTCGTCGGTCTGGAACATCGAGCGGGTGTACATGAATTCCCAGTGCAGCGACAGGCTCTTCTGCTTGAGCAGGCCCACGTTCAGGCTCGCCGGGTCGTCGATCAGGCCCAGGCGGCCCTGCGGGCGCAGGCTGGCGACTATCTGTTCCAAGTGCGCGTCCGTGTGCGTCAGGCTGGCCACGTGGGTGACCTGGCCGATGCCGATGCGCTGCAGTTCCTCGCTCAGCGGCTTGCTGTGGTCGATCACGTGGTGCGCGCCGAGGTCGCGTACCCATTGCTGGGTGTCCGCCCGCGAGGCCGTGCCGATCACGGTGGCCCCGGTCAGCCGCCGGGCCAGCTGGGTGAGGATGGAGCCCACGCCGCCGGCGGCGCCGACGATCAGCAGGCTCTGCCCGGCGCTGCCCGGGCCCTCGGCGATCTGCAGGCGCTCGAACAGCAGTTCCCAGGCGGTGATGCTGGTCAGCGGCAGGGCCGCAGCCTGGGCGAAGTCGAGACTGGCCGGCTTGGCGCCGACGATGCGCTCGTCCACCAGCTGCAGCTCGGCGTTACTGCCCGGGCGGGTCAGGTCGCCGGCGTAGAACACCTCGTCGCCGGGGCGGAACAGGCTGACCTCGCTGCCCACCGCGCGGACCACGCCGGCGGCGTCCCAGCCCAGCACCTTGTACTCGCCGGCCTGCGGCTCCGCGCGCTGGCGCACCTTGGTGTCCACCGGGTTGACGGAAATGGCGCGGACTTCCACCAGCAGGTCGCGCGGGCCGGGCGTGGGCTCCGGCAGCTGGATGTCGAGCAGGGCGTCGTCGGCGGCGATCGGGCGGCTGTGGGTGTAACCGATGGCTTTCATGCGGGCGGCTCCTCAGTCGATGCGGTTCATCAGGCGGATGTCGAGTTCGGCCAGGTCGGCCCGGGACGCCGCGACGAAGGCCTGGAAGTGCTCGCTGGCCTCGTGCTCGGCGAGGGCGGCCTCGTCGCGCCACTGCTCGATCATGTAGATCAGGTCGGCGTCCTTGCGGTCGCGGTGCAGGTCGTACTGGATGCAGCCGGGTTCGGCCCGCGAGGGGATGCGCAGGTCGGCCAGGCGGGCCTGCAGGGCGTCGCCGCGGCCGGGCTTGGCGCGGATGATGGCGATCAGGGTGAGGGGGCTGCTCATCGGGAGGTTTCCTTGCGGCAGTGGGGGATGGGCGCATCCTCCGCTCTTTCGTTGCGAAGAAAAACCGCGTAGGAAGAAAGTCTCTTTCAAAGGAATTTTGAAAATGCTGCGCTTCGACGACCTCCGCCTGTTCGTCCGTACCGCCGAGCGGGGCAGCCTGTCCGCCGCGGCCCGCGAGCTGGAAGCCTCGCCGGCGGTGGCCAGCGCCGCCCTCAAGCGCCTGGAGGCGGCCCTGCAGGCGCGCCTGTTCGCCCGTTCCACCCGCAGCCTGCGGCTGACCGCCGAGGGCGAGCTGTTCCTGGCCCATGCGCGGGCCTCGTTGCAGAGCCTGGAGGAGGGCCGCCAACTGCTGGCCGGCGGGCGCAGCGAGATCGCCGGGCCGCTGCAGGTCTCGGCGCCCTCGGACCTGGGGCGCAACGTGCTGCTGCCCTGGCTCGACGAGTTCCAGGCGCTGCACCCGCGGCTGAGCCTGCGCCTGCTGATCAGCGACCGCCAGGCCGACCTCTACCGCCAGCCGGTGGACGTGGCCATCCGCCTCGGCCTGCCGCCGGACTCCAGCCTGGTGGCGCTGCCGCTGGCGGCGGACAACCGCCGCGTGCTGTGCGGCGCGCCGGCCTACTTCGGGCGCCGCGGCCGGCCGCGCCAGCCGCAGGACCTGGCGCGGCACAACTGCCTGCTGTACATGCTCGGCGGCCGGGTGCACGAGCGCTGGAGCTTCGGCGAGGAGACGGTGGAGGTGGGCGGCGACCGTGTCTGCGACGATGCCGACGTGGTGCGGCGCTGGGCCGTGGCCGGCTGCGGGCTGGTCTACAAGTCCTGGCTGGACGTGGCCGCCGACGTGCGCGCCGGGCGCCTGGAGGTGGCCCTGGGCGACTACCCGGGCGAGGCGGCGCCGCTGAACCTGTTCTGCACCCACCGCGCGCAGCTGAGCCCGCCGGTGACCCTGCTGCGCGAGTTCATCCAGCAGCGCTGCGCCGAGCACATGCGCGGCGCGCCCTGGCGTTGAGGCTCAGAGCGGACGGTAGCGCGCCACCGCGTGGCTCAGGTCCCAGCCGACCGACACCGAGAACACCAGCAGCAGGGCCGGCACCAGGCACCACCAGACGCGCCTGGGCAGGGCCGGCAGCGGCTGGCGCAGCTGGCTGGCCCAGAGCGCGGCGGCGCACACGGCGGCGGCCAGCAGGGCGCCGGCGATCACGTCGCTGGGCCAGTGCGCGCCCAGGTACAGGCGCGAGCCGGCGATCCAGGCGGCCGGCAGCATGGCCAGCAGCAGCCAGGTCAGGCGCACCCGCGGCGAGCCCTCGCGGCTGGCCAGCACGCCCAGTACCAGGAAGCAGGCGAAGGAGGCCGAGCTGTGCCCGCTGGGCATGCTGAAGGCGCTCAGCGGGTCGGCGATCACCTCCGGGCGGGCGCGGCCGAAGAAGTGCTTGAGGGTGGTGTTGAGCAGCGCCGTGGCCAGCAGGCTGCCGCCGGCGAACAGGGCATGCCGCCACTTGCCCAGGCCCAGCAGCAGGCCGCTGACGACCACGCCGACGATCACCTGGGTGCGGAAGTCGCCCAGGCGCGTCACCGCCACCATGACGTGGTTCAGCAGTGGGCTGCGCTCCTGCTGGATCAGCGTCATCAGGCCGTGGTCGAGGGCGTCCAGGTGCGGCCAGCCGACCAGGATGCCCAGCAGCAGGGCGGCGCTAAGGCCCGCGGCGATCAGCGCGGTGCCATGGCGCCGCCTGAGGCAGGCGTGGATCAGCGCCCCGCCGAGCACCGCCAGGCCGCCGGCGATCACCGCCATTTCCGGCCAGAAGCCTTCGGGCAGCGGCAGGCGCAGGGCCGCGCCAGTGGTCCAGCCGGGCAGCAGGTAGGCCACCGACCAGCCGGCGGCGGCCAGGATGGACACCGCCAGGAAGCGCCCGAAAGGCATGTCGAGCATGCCCGCCACCAGCGGCAGGAAGGGCCGCAGGGCGCCGATGAAGCGGCCCACCAGCAGGCTGGCGACGCCGTAGCGGGCGACGAAGCCCTCGGCGCCGGCTAGCCATTCCGGGTGGTGGCGCAGCAGCGGCAGGCGGCGGATGTCCTGGTGGAAGCGGCGGCCGAGGCCGTACGAGCAGAGGTCGCCCAGCAGCCCGCCGGCGAAGGCCAGCAGCAGCGTCTGCCCCAGGCCCAGGGCGCCGCCGCCGGCCAGCACGGCGATGGCGAAGAGCATCACCACGCCGGGCAGCACCAGGCCGACCACCGCCGCGCATTCGAGGAAGGCCACGAGGAAGACGATCAGGCCCAGCCATTGCGGGTGGCTGGCGATCCATTGGTTGAAGAGTTCCAGGCTCATGTGCGGTGGGCTTCCGAGCTGTCCAGCAGGTAGTAGTCGCGTCCTTCGACCTGGCCGCGGCGCAGCGGGTTTCGCGTGCAGAAGGGCGCGAAGGCGGCGTCGACGAAGCGGTACATCAGGTGCTCGTCGCGGCCGTGGGGGATGCCCAGGCGGGTGGTCTGGATGACCTGGGCCGGGGTGTCGCCGAGGTCGTCGACGAACAGCCGCTGCAGGTCGAACTGGCGGGCGTCCCAGTCCGGCACCTTGAGGCCCATGGCCTTGCACAGCAGGGTCTGGCCGGCGCAGAGCTTGCCCAGCGGGCGCTCGCTGCCATCGGCGGCGGGGTTGAGCTGGCGCATGCGGGCCAGGGCCGCGTCGCCGCTGACGCGGTCCAGCCACGGGTGGCCGGACTTGATCAGCACCGCGTTGCCGGCGCCGCCGGCGCTGAAGTTCAGCGAGTCGCCGCCGCGGGCGTAGTACATGTAGATGTGCCCGCCGTCGAGGAACAGGGCCTTTCGTTTCTCGGTGTAACCGAGGGACGCGTGGCTGCCTTTCTCGGCCAGGTAATAGGCTTCGGTCTCGATGATCCGGGCGGACAGCCAGAGGTCGCCGACGCGGTGGCGGATCACCTTGCCCAGCAGCTGGCGTGCCACCAGCAGGGCGTCGCGGTCGAAGAAGGCGTGGGGCAGCGGCCGTGCATCGGGCCAGGGCAAACCAAGGATGGGATCGGCAGGCATGGGATTGTCGTGGGTACCAGGGCGCTCTTAGGCTGGCGGATGATAACAACAAGAGACTGAATCATGACTGAACGCGTCCGCAGCGACAGCGCGCACATCACCCCCAGTGCGCACTACACCGGTTATGTCTGGTTCCGTCACAAGCTCGCCGAGCCGGCCTTCGCCACTACCTTCGGGCGCTGGGTGCACGGTTGCGTGGCGCCGATCAACTGGGGCGCGCGCCTGGGCTTCGGGCTGAACATCGAGGACTTCCTGCTGCAGCGCCACCTGCTGATAGACGCGCGCCTGCGCCAGGCCATCGAGCAGCGCGGCGTCACCCAGGTGGTGGAGATCGCCTGCGGCCTGTCGCCGCGGGGAAGGCGCTTCCGCCAGCGTTACCCACAGCTGGACTACCTGGAGGCGGACCTGCCGCCCATGGCCGCGCGCAAGTCGGCGCTGCTGCATCAGCAGGGCTGGCTGGATGAACGGCACCGGGTGCACCCCGTGGACATCCTCGCCGAGGACGGCCCGCACACCCTGGCCGCGCTCTTCGCCCAGCTCGACCGCCAGCGCCCGCTGGTGGTGATCACCGAAGGCCTGGTGAACTACTTCCAGCGCCCGCTGATCGAGAGCTTCTGGACGCGCCTGGCGGCGGCCCTGGCCGATTTCCCGGCGGCCACCTACCTCACCGAACTCTACCCCGACCTGCGCGAGCACCCGCGCTACCGGCAGATCCGCTGGGGCGTCGGCCTGATCGGCCGGCTGACCCGCGGCGGCTACCCGCTGCACTACCGCAGCGAGGCGGAAATAGCCGCGGCCTTCCGCGGCTGCGGCTTCAGCGGCGTGGAGGTGCTCGACCCACAGGTGCACGGCGCCGAGCTGTGCCTGCCGCGCGGGCGCATGCCGAGCCTGGTGCGGGTGATAGAAGCTCGCATTTGAATTTGGACGAAACAGGAGAGGGCTGTCGCTACTCTAGGTATGGATATGATTTGAGGGAGTTTCCTACAGATTAAATCTGTTGTTCCCTTTGATACTTGCGACTCATGTATAGGGTTGCGTTCTGTTCTTTATTTTTCTTTTGTGCATGCGGAAATTCTTTGCTGCTGGCGTATGTAATTAATTATTTCTCTCTCCTTGGTTACCTTTCTTGGTGAAAGATCAATTCAATCATTTTCTTCTGTTTTCCTTCTAATGAGCATTGTCTGTTCAGCGTGGCCTGATCTTTCGTCTTGAAATACTTCTTTACATGCGTCTGACATCGCTCCTTGGGCCGATGGATTTACCACTGTGTGGTCGGTCAATTCAGCACATGGAGGTAGGCGTATGCACGGGTTCACTCTGCTTGCGGTCGCGGTCATGGCGCCGTTCACGGCCCAGGCCTGTTCGTTGAGTTTCACCTCTCCAGGGGATGGCGCAACGGTTCGCAGTCCGGGTATTACCGTCTATGGCCAAGGCGGGGCGAATGCCCAGGAAGGCGATCAGGGAACGGTGACTGCCACGCTCAATGGCGTCCCCTTCTTCAGCTATTCCGGCTCATTTACCGCTGCGGTTTCCTTTCTCGAGAGTCGCGGTGTGCCGGTCAGGCTGAGGCCGGGGCAGAATTTTCTATTCGTCAGCGGTAGCGCGGGTAGTTGTTCCGCATCGGACACTATGACCGTGACCTACGATCCCGAGGTGACCCAGGCGAAGAACAAGGGGGCGCCACCTCCGGAAGCCTGCATCGGGAATCCGATCAACCTGGCCGTCGGGAACAAGTATCAGCGGGAGGTCGACTATCTCGACAAGTCTTCGCCGCTCATGGAGTTCGCCAGAGCGTACAACAGCTTCGACGGATACTGGCGGCATAACTTCTCGACGCGCCTGGTCGTGGGAAAGACCAGCATTCGCCTTGTCCATGCGGACGGAAGAGAAGTCGAATTTGCACTGGCCGGTAACGTGGCCACACCTCCGGCCGATGAGGTGGGCAGCTTGAAGCATGAGGCGGGAAAATGGCTGTTCGCCTCGGCTGACCAGGAGCAGGGCACGTTCGATGGGCAGGGGCGCCTGTTGTCCTGGCGGGACGCATCAGGGAGAGGCGTGGCGCTGGATTATTCGGCCGCGGAGATAACGGTCACGGATGATCATGGCAAAAGCTTCAGGTTCACCCAGGACGAGAAGTATCAGCCATTGTCCTTCGTGGCAGCGGATTCGACAGTGGATTATGCCTATGACTCGACCAGGCGCCTGATCGGCGTCAAGCGATTCGGCCAGGGTAGTACCGGGGAACGCCGCTACCTCCATGAGAACAAGCTGTATCCCCGATTCCTGACTGGCATCGTCGACGAAAACGGAGTCCGCTACGCAACTTGGACATACGACAGCCAGGGGCGTGCCATTTCCAGCGAGCACGCCAATGGCGCCGAGAGAATCGTTCTGGCATACAACCAGGACGGCTCGACCACGGTCACCAACGAATACGGCAAGAAGGCCACCTACCGTTTTCAGGTGATCCAGGGGATTCGCAAGCTGGTGGCCGTTGAGGGCGAGCCTTCGCCGAACTGCCCTGCCAGCAACTCCACCTTCGCCTACGACGAGCGCGGTCTTTTGAAGCGTCGTACGGACAACAACGGCAACGTCACCACCTACGAATACAACGAGCGCGGACTGGAGACCTCGCGCCGCGAAGCCCTGGGCGCGCCCCAGGAACGCACCATCCTCACGCAGTGGCATCCCCGCTTCTACCTGCCGAGCCAGGTGGAGGAGCCCGGACGAACCATCCGCTACCAGTACGACGAACAAGGTCGGCAGACCAGCCAGACCTTCTCCACTCACTGAACAAGGATGTCGATCATGCGTAAGCCACAAACCTTCCGGCTTGGGGCGCTTGCCCTGGCCTGTTTCCTGAGCCTGGGTGTCCAGGCCGCCGAGCGCAGCTGGTCCTATAGCTACAACGCCCTGGGCCTGGTCGAGAGCGCCGACGGTCCGCGCACCGACGTGCGGGACGTCACCCGCTACAGCTACGACGCCAAGGGCAACCTCGCCACGGTGACCAACGCCCTGGGCCACGTCACCCGCCTGGGCGAGCACGATGAGCGTGGCAACCCTGGCACCCTCACCGATGCCAACGGCGTGGTCAGTACCCTGACCTACAGCGGTATCGACGCGCGCCTGGCCTCCATCAGCAGCGCCGGCAGCACCACCAGCTTCGACTACGACGCAGTTGGGCAGATCACCCGCCTGACCCGCGGCGACGGTAGCTGGCTGGCCTACACCTACGACGATGCGCGGCGCCTGGTGGCCATCGCCAACAACCTCGGCGAGCGTCTGGAATACGACGTCGACGCCCAGGGCAACCGCACGGCGCAGCGGCTGAAGGACGCCAGCGGCAGCCTGGTGCGCCAGCAGCAGTGGGTGTA
>NZ_JAZAQP010000033.1:0-77768 GCF_036231725.1 Pseudomonas sp. JH-2
GGGCCTCCGTGGCGGGGGAATTCGCGAGGGTAGCCCGGCTCCATCGGGCCCGTATGTCGGGGCAAGCCTTTTTGGTTACTTTTTGCGGGGGTGGCCTTCCACCGATTGACAAAAGTGACTCGCCCGAGGGGGCGAAACGAGAGACATCAACGCACTCGGAGCGGCGCGCTACACCCAAACCCAATAGACAGTTGCTCCTACGGTTCCAGGGAAGCATCGATGTAGGACCTTGTCCGCGATAGCCTGGCGTATCGGCGCGATTCGCGGATGAGATCCGCTCCTACGGGTCGCCCCACAAGCCACGCCCATGTAGGAGCGCGCCCTGCGCGCGAATCGCGGGCAGGGCCCGCTCCTACACGTATCATTCGCGTACCGCCGATGTTTCCCTTTCCTTCAACTACCGCCCAGGTCGGTTCAGCGCATCCCGCGGCTCAGACCGACTCCACCTGGCGGCGAAAACTGAAATAACGGCGCAGCGCTTCGACCAGCTCGGCATACTCCGGCGGCGGCGCCACCAGGCTGAAGCCGGAATCGAAGCTGCCCGGCGTGACGTCTTCGCGGCACCACTGGCAGGTGCCGCTGAAGTCGATGTGCTGGACCTTGCCGTCCTGCCCGGGGATCTTCAGGCGCATGTCGAATCGCCCGCCCACCAGCATCGGCAGCTGGCTGATCAGCAGCATGCCGTCCAGCGATACGTTGCCCAGGTAGCCCATGGGCTTGTCGGTGATGCTATTGAACACCTTCAGGTAGTACGGCAGCTGATGGCGCTCTATGTGTCGTTGATGACGCATAATGGCTATTCGCTATGATTTTTACCCAGTATGACGATGCAACCCCGCCACGGCCAGCACTAACGGCAGCCTTCGGCTACCCGCGCGGCCAGCGAGCGACGAGCGGCATCGATCTGCTCGTCGCTATAGTAGAGGCGTTCGCCCCGGGTATCTGTGGAGTAGTAGCGACCTCCGCGCTGCAATGTCGCCAACTGGTCGCGCAGGCGGTCGCACTCGGCGCCCGCCTTGGCCTGCTGCTCGGCGGCGCGGCTGCGCGCAGCGGCCTGTTCCTCGCTGCGCGCCTGGTAGAACTGGCGGGTACGCTCCTCGCGCTCGCGCGTGGCGGCATCGCGCTCGACCACCTGCGGCCTGACCTCGACGCGCTGCGCCCCCGGCGGCGGGGTTTCGCTGAAATGCACCTTGCCCTGGGCATCGGTCCAGCGATAGATGTCGGCCGCTGCCAGCAAGGGAGCCAGGGCCATACACAGGCACAGCAACGAACGCATCGCAACCTCCTCCTTGAAGCCAGCTAACTGAGCTTAGCGAGCGGCCCATCCCGCTCAAGCCGGCAACGACCGACGGTCACGGACGCGCCGGCAACGGTTGTGCCGCCCCGCTGCCAAGCCGCCCGTTGAGGCGCAGGGTCTCCAGGCGCGCCTTGGCGCGGTAGGCGTACTCGCTGGCCGGGTAGCGGGCGATGATGAAGTCGTAGGTCTGCGCGGCGTCGACGTAGTACTTCTGGCGCTCCAGGCACAGGCCACGGAGCATCGAGATCTCCGGCTGCAGCCAGGGCCGCGCGCGGCTCTTGCGCTCGGTGCGCGACAGGTCGAGCATCACCTGCTCGCAGTCGCCGCGATCGTAGGCGCGGTAGGCGCTGTCCAGGTTCTTGTTGGTCGACCAGCTGTTGCAGCCGGTAACACTCGCCGCCAGGGCCAGGACGCACAGTATTCGCATGGGGCATATCCTCCGTTGGGAACTGTATCGGCGCGCCTTGGCCGCGCTGAAGGGCATCACTAGACTGCGCAGGGAACCCGCCCCGGCGCCAAGGAGATGCCATGCGCTTGCACCCCGCCCTGCCCCTGGTCGCCCTGTTGGGCCTGCTGGCGGCCTGCTCGCCGACCACGCCGCTGTTCGTCGCCCAGGTCACCACCGGCGAAGTCGCCGAGTACAAGAAGCTCAAGAGCGACCGCATGACCGCCGCGGTGGAAGAGGAAGGCGACCTGCTCACCTACAGCGCCCAGGCCATCCGCGACGGCAAGAGCGCCGAGGCCGAGAAGCTCTACCTCACCGGCTACGACAATACCCGCTACAGCCCCGACGTGCGCGCCATCGCCCTGTACCAGATCGGCCTGATCTACATGAGCCGCTACAACGACCAGCGCGACGACGCCAAGGCCCTGGACTACTTCCAGCGCATCGACCGCGAGTTCCCCGGCACCGCCGCGGCCAGCCATGCCGACGCGCGCATCCTGATGATCCGCCAGCGCGCCAGGGAGCCGGTGCAGAAGAACGCCCGCGAGCTGCTGGCCACCTGGAAGCCGCAGCAGAACCTGGACCTGAACAAGACCAGCCTGGACCCGGACATGACCCTGCTGTCGCGCCGCGCCGTGCTCAAGGACCGCGTCGCCGAGGCCGAGCAGCTGTACCTGCTGGCGGTCAACGACCCGGCCATCCCCGCCGACATCAAGCAGAAGGCGCTGTACCAGCTGGGCCTGATGTACATGGCCCCCGACAACCCGCACCCCAGCCGCAGCAAGGCCATCGGCTACCTGCGCCACCTGCTGGTGGACTACCCCGACGGCGAGCTGGCGAACAAGGCCGCGCGCCACCTGGACCAGGCGCTGAACCAGGGCGGCGACTGACGCAGGTCAAGCCGGGCCGGCTACGCTTGCACTGCAATGGCAGCAGCCAAGCGAGGAGCCGACCATGAAACTGCAGCACCTGCTGGTGGTCATCGACCCCACCCGCGACGACCAGCCCGCCCTCACCCGTGCCCAGTGGATCGCCGAGCGCAGCGGCGCCAGCGTGACCCTGCTGGTGTGCGACTACAACCCGGCGCTGGACAACGGCCTGCTGATCCCGCAGCACGAGCTGGAGCGGGTGCGCATCCTGCAGCAGACCGAGCGCCTGGACTGGCTCGACAAGCTGGCCGCACCGCTGCGCCAGGCCGGCATCGACGCGCGCTGCCACACCCGCTGGGGCAAGCCGTTGTACCGCGAGATACTCGCCGCCGTGGCCGAGCACCAACCCGACCTGGTGCTCAAGTCCAGCAGCCGCCACGGCCTGCTCAAGCGCCTGTTCCTGACCAACACCGACTGGCAGCTGATCCGCCACTGCGAGGCGCCGCTGTGGCTGGTCCACCACGGCGCCTGGGAAGGGCGCAAGCTGTGCGCCGCCCTCGACCCGCTGCACGAGGGCGACAAGCCGGCGGCGCTGGACCGCCGGCTGATCGCCACGGCGCTGGAGCTGAACCGCCGCCTGAGCCTGCACGCCAGCTACCTGCACGCCTACGTGGCGCTGCCGCAGACTCTGGCCTTCGACGCCCAGCTGCTGGGCAGCTACGACGAGCACCTGAAGGCCACCGAGGCGCACCACCGTCAGGCCCTGCACAGGCTGATGGCCGCCCACCCGGCCATGGCCGCCGGCGACACCCACCTGCTGCAGGGCTTCCCTGAGGAGGTGATCCCCGAGTTCGTCCGCAACCAGGGCATCGACCTGCTGCTGATGGGCGCGGTGGCCCGTAGCCAGCTGGAAAGCGCATTGATCGGCCACACCGCAGAGCGCGTGCTGGAAGAAATCGAGTGCGACCTGCTGGTGCTCAAGCCGGCACGCGAACCGTCATCGGAAAAGGGGTAAGATGGCCGCCGGGCCGGCCCGGCTCACGCCGCCGGCCCGCACGCTCGTCTTCCAAGGAGTCCCGCATGTCCGTCCGCCGCACCAAGATAGTCGCCACCCTCGGCCCAGCCAGCCAGTCCCCCGAAGTCCTCGAGCAGCTGATCCTCGCCGGGATCGACGTCGCCCGCCTGAACTTCTCCCACGGCACCCCCGACGAGCACCGTGCCCGCGCCCAGCTGGTGCGCGACCTGGCCGCCAAGCATGGCCGCTTCGTCGCCCTGCTCGGCGACCTGCAGGGGCCGAAGATCCGCATCGCCAAGTTCGCCAACAAGCGCATCGAACTGGCCGTGGGCGACAGCTTCCGCTTCTCCACCAGCCACCCGCGCGACGCCGGCACCCAGGAAGTCGTGGGCATCGACTACCCGGACCTGGTCAAGGACTGCGGCGTGGGCGACGAGCTGCTGCTGGACGACGGCCGCGTGGTCATGGTGGTGAAGCAGGTGAAGGCCGACGAGCTGGTCTGCGAAGTGCTGATCGGCGGCCCGCTGTCCGACCACAAGGGCATCAACCGCCGCGGCGGCGGCCTGACCGCGCCGGCCCTGACCGAGAAGGACAAGGCCGACATCAAGCTGGCCGCGAGCATGGACCTGGACTACGTCGCCGTGTCCTTCCCGCGTGACGCCAAGGACATGGAATACGCCCGCAGCCTGCTCCTCGAGGCCGGCGGCAAGGCCTGGCTGGTGGCCAAGATCGAACGCGCCGAGGCGGTGGCCGACGACGAGGCGCTGGACGGCCTGATCCGCGCCAGCGACGCGGTCATGGTGGCCCGCGGTGACCTCGGCGTGGAAATCGGCGACGCCGAGCTGGTGGGCATCCAGAAGAAGATCATCCTGCACGCCCGCCGCTACAACAAGGCGGTGATCACCGCGACGCAGATGATGGAGTCGATGATCCACAACCCCATGCCGACCCGCGCGGAAGTCTCGGACGTGGCCAACGCCGTGCTCGACTACACCGACGCCGTGATGCTCTCGGCCGAGAGCGCCGCCGGCGAATACCCGGTGGAAGCGGTCCAGGCCATGGCGCGCATCTGCCAGGGCGCGGAAAAGCACCCGACCACCAAGAAATCCAGCCACCGCCTGGGCCAGACCTTCGAGCGCTGCGACGAGAGCATCGCCCTGGCGGCCATGTACACCGCCAACCACTTCCCGGGCATCAAGGCGATCATCTGCCTCACCGAGAGCGGCTACACCCCGCTGATCATGTCGCGCATCCGCTCCTCGGTGCCGATCTTCGCCTACTCCCCGCACCGCGAGACCCAGGCCCGCGTGGCGCTGTTCCGCGGCGTCGAGACCATCCCCTTCGACCCCGCCGCGCTGCCGCCGGAGCGCGTCAGCCAGGAAGCCGTGGACGCGCTGCTGCAACGCGGCGTGGTGACCAAGGGCGACTGGGTGATCCTGACCAAGGGCGACAGCTACACCACCCAGGGCGGCACCAACACCATGAAGGTGCTGCATGTGGGGGACCTGTTGGTCTGAGTGGGATGGTGAGTGACGGAGGCCGCCCTTTGGGCGGCCTTTGTTTTTGGGGGAAGTCACCTGTAGTTCATTACTTTCGCCCAACTCCGCTCCCTCTCCCCAGCCCTCGGCTGCGCGCCCCGCCCTGAAGGGAGAGGGGGCTTGTCCGTGCCGAGAGAAGGAATGGTTTCAGCCGGAAACCTTCGGCGTCGCCGGCTGGCTCAGGAGCACCAGCGTCTGCCCAACGGTCCCCTCTCCCTTCAGGGAGAGGGTTAGGGAGAGGGCAGCGGCCAAGCCACACGCCAAGACCAACCGGCACACGCCTCCACCGCCATGACCGCATGGGTTTCGCAAAAACTCAACCCATCCTACGAAAGCACCTCGGCGCAGTCGGCAAGACCGTCCGCTTCCTACGTTGCAGGGGGCACGGCTTTTCGTAGGAGCGAGCTTGCTCGCGAACAGGCTTCGCTTTCGCGAGCAAGCTCGTTCCTACGAAGAGCACCTCGGCGCAGCCTATAAGACAACGGCTCCCACACGCTGGTCAAAACCCGGACAGCTCCGCGCAACCCAGCAACCACGCGCCTCCAACGCTTCCGCCCCAAGCTTATCCACAGCCCTTCCCACAGTTACTGTGGGCAAGCGCCGTGCGCTGATCGCACAGCCCGGCCTGCTGCCCGGCTGTCGGACAATCCCACGAAATCAGGCACTTGCGACGAACCGGGAGGACGGCGCAACGGGCGATGGATCAAATACCGCACAACGCCGCGCAACCCAGGCGCAGCGGGCGCCCGGGCAGTTGGCCCCAAGGTTATGCACAGCTCTGCCCACAGTTTCTGTGGGCAGCTGGCCAGCTCAGGCGAAGCGCGAGAAGTCCGGCTGGCGGCGCTGGGTGAAGGCGCCCAGCGCCTCGAGGGCTTCCGGCGAGCTCAGGCGCTGGACGAACAGCTCGCCCTCCTGGGCCACTACCTTGCGCAGCTCCTCGATGTATGGCGCCTTGAGCAGGCGCTTGCTCAGCGCCAGGGCCGCCGGCGGCAGGGCCTGCAGGGCCCGAGCCGCCTCGCGGGCGCGTTCGATGGCGGCGGCGCCGTCGGCCAGGGCCTCGTTGGCGATGCCGTAGGCCACCGCCTGCTCGCCGCTGAAGCCGTCGCCGCGCATCAGCAGGCTGGCGGCGCGGACGTGGCCGAGCAGGCGCGGCACCAGGAAGCTGGAGCCGAATTCAGGGCACAGGCCGAGGTTGACGAAAGGCATCTTCAGCTTGGCGCCGCGGGCGACGAAGACCTGGTCGCAGTGCAGCAGCAGGGTGGTGCCGATGCCCACCGCCGGGCCGGCCACCGCCGCCAGCACCGGCTTGCTGAACTCCATGAGCGCGCGCATGAAGCGGAACACCGGGCTGTCCTGGCCGCTGGGCGGGTACTGGAGGAAATCGTGGATGTCGTTGCCGGCGGTGAAGCACTCGGCGTTGCCGGCGATCAGCACCACGCGCACGCTGCGGTCGTGCTCGGCGGCCTCCAGGGCGTCGGCCAGGGCGGCGTACATCTCCCGGGTCAGCGCGTTCATCTTGTCCGCGCGGTTCAGGCGCAGGGTCAGCAGGCCCTGTTCGCGCTCGACGAGAATCTGTTGGCTCATGGCAACTCCTTGGCAGCAGGCTGTGGCGGCCGGGTTCGCGGGCCCGGCTCAGGCGTGGGAGAGGAACAGGTCGGCCAGGGTCTGGCCGCGCGGCAGCCCGGCCAGGTACAGGTGGCGGGCGAAGCGCTCGACGCTGGCGGGCTGGCCGCAGAGTAAGGCGATGCTTCGCCGCGAGACAAGGCGGAATTGCGCCAGATGCGCGTCCAGATCGGCCGGCAGCGCCAGGCTCGCCTGCAGGTCGGGATGGGCCGCGGCCAGGGCCGCCAGCTCCGCCGCCAGGTAGTGCTCGGCCGGCGTGCGCGCCAGGTGCAGCAGGCGGATCGGCCCCTGGTGGTCCGCCGCCAGGGCCTGGCGCAGGATGCCCCACAGCGGCGCCAGGCCGGTGCCGCTGGCCAGCAGCAGCAGGGGGCGCTCCTGCCATTCGGGGTCGTAGTGCAGCGCGCCACCGCGCAGCTCGCCCAGGCGCAGTTCGTCGCCCACCCGCAGGTTGCGCGCCGCGTCGCAGAAGGCACCGGGGGCCTGGCAGGCGATGTGGAACTCCAGCCAGGGCTCGTCCGGCAGGCTGGCCAGGGAATAGGGCCGCGCCACCTCGCCCAGCCACAGCACCAGGTGCTGGCCGGCACGGTAGCGCAGGGGCCGCTGGGGTTGCAGGCGCAGGCGCAGGACGTCCGCCGCCGGCCAGTGCAGCTCGGCGACCGTCGCCGGCAGGCCGTCGCGCTCGGGGTCGAAGACCTCGATGGCGCAATCCGCCACCACCCGGCACTGGCAGGCCAGGCGCCAGCCCTCGGCGCGGCGCGCGGCGTCCAGCGCCTCGGGGCGCTCGTCGAGCAGCTCGCCGCCGCTGCAGCGCACCAGGCAGGCATGGCAACTGCCCGCGCGGCAGCTGTAGGGAATGGCGATCCCCTCGGCGCGCAGGGCGTCCAGCAGGTTGCTCCCGGCGGCCACTTCCCAGTGCCGGCCGCCGGCACGCAGTTCAGGCATCGCTCTCCTCCCATGCCGCCTCGCAGCGATTGCGTCCGCTGCGTTTGGCACGGTAGAGCGCCTGGTCGGCCCGCTGCAAGGCCTCGTCGAGGTCGTCGCCGTATTGCAGCAGGGTCATGCCGGCGGAAAGGCTCAGCACCGGCACTTCCACGCCCATCGGCTCGGCCGCCGCATAGGCCAGGCGCAGGCGTTCGCAGCAGGCGGCGAGGCGGTCGCTGTCGGCGTCGGGCAGCAGCAGCACGAACTCCTCGCCGCCGTAGCGCGCCAGCACATCGCCCTGGCGCAGGCAGGCCCGCGCCACCGCGGCGAAGGTCTGCAGCACGCGGTCGCCGGCGGAGTGGCCGTGGATGTCGTTGATGCGCTTGAAGTGGTCGAGGTCGATCAGCGCCAGGCCGTGGCGCTGGTCCGCCTGCATGTCGTCCAGGGCACGCCCGGCCAGGCGCAGGAAGTGGCGGCGGTTGAACAGCCCGGTGAGTTCGTCGGTAGCCACCAGGTCTTCCAGCTGGCGCATCATCCCGCGCAGGGTGTCCTGGTGCGCCTGCAGCGCGTAGCGGCGCTGGCGCATGCGCTGGCGCAGGGCCTGCACGTAGCCGGCGAACAGCGTCAGCCAGACCAGCACGCTGAACAGCACCAGCAACTGCAGCACGGCCTGCCCGGGCAGCTCCAGGCGCTGGCGGAAGGCCTCCCAGAGGTTGAGGCCGGCGAAGGCGATGAAGGCCAGCCCCGCGCAGCGGGCGAACACCCGCGGCTGCAGCTGGAACACGCCGAACAGCAGGATCAGCACGTAGAGCACCATCAGGGTGCCGCGCACGCTGTCGACGTGGGCCAGGAAGAAGGTGGTCCAGACCAGCGCCACCAGCACCTGCGGCTCGGTCAGGCTGGCGTCGACGAAGCGCTGGTTGCGGCCGCTGACGAACAGCCAGAGGAACACCGCCTGGCTGGCCACGGCGCACAGGCTGGCGGAAACCGCCAACGCCAGGGAGCCATGGTAGAAGTCGCCGATCACGGTCAGCCAGAGCAGCAGCAGGGCCATCGCGTAGGTGCCGAGGGCCATGCCGAACCGCCTGATCAAGAGCTTTTGGAGGGCGCGCTGCTTCAGCGGGGAACTCGGTGTGCTCATGGGGGCTCCATCCCGTAATGGCACTTGGCCCTCACTCTACTATCAAAGCCACAGCATGCCTAGCCGACCGGAAAGTGGGCGCTTGCCGCCCCTGCCGACCAAGGTCGGATCGCCGGCGCGTGCGCCCGGCCCTGGCACGGCGCTATACTACGGCGCCCTTTTTGCGCCGGTGCCTGACCGGACGCGTTCGGTGTACGTGGCTTAGCCGCCTGAAATACCCGCCTGACATTCCCGCCTGAAGAGGACCGTGCTCCATGGCCGTGATCAAGCAAGACGACCTCATCCAGAGCGTCGCCGATGCCCTGCAGTTCATCTCCTACTACCACCCGGTCGATTTCATCCAGGCCATGCACGAGGCGTACCTGCGCGAAGAATCGCCGGCCGCCCGCGATTCCATGGCGCAGATCCTCATCAACTCGCGCATGTGCGCCACCGGCCACCGTCCGATCTGCCAGGACACCGGCATCGTCACCGTGTTCGTCCGCGTCGGCATGGACGTGAGCTGGGAAGGCGCCACCATGAGCGTCGACGACATGATCAACGAAGGCGTGCGCCGCGCCTACAACCTGCCGGAGAACGTCCTGCGCGCCTCCATCCTGGCCGACCCGGCGGGTGCGCGTAAGAACACCAAGGACAACACCCCGGCGGTGATCCACTACTCCATCGTCCCCGGCAACACCGTCGAGGTCGACGTCGCGGCCAAGGGCGGCGGCTCCGAGAACAAGTCGAAGATGGCCATGCTCAACCCGTCCGACTCCATCGTCGACTGGGTGCTCAAGACCGTCCCGACCATGGGCGCCGGCTGGTGCCCGCCGGGCATGCTCGGCATCGGCATCGGCGGTACCGCCGAGAAAGCCGCGGTGATGGCGAAGGAAGTCCTGATGGACCCGATCGACATCCACGAGCTGAAGGCCCGCGGTGCGCAGAACCGCATCGAGGAACTGCGCCTGGAGCTGTTCGACAAGGTCAACCAGCTGGGCATCGGCGCCCAGGGCCTGGGCGGCCTGACCACCGTGCTCGACGTGAAGATCATGGACTACCCGACCCACGCCGCCTCGCTGCCGGTGTGCATGATCCCCAACTGCGCCGCCACCCGCCACGCCCACTTCGTGCTCGACGGCTCGGGACCTGCCGAACTGGAAGCCCCGCCGCTGGACGCCTACCCGGAAATCGTCTGGGAAGCCGGCCCCTCCGCGCGCCGCGTCGACCTGGACAAGATCACCCCGGAAGAAGTGCAGAGCTGGAAGCCGGGCGAGACCCTGCTGCTCAACGGCAAGATGCTCACCGGCCGCGACGCCGCGCACAAGCGCATGGTCGACATGCTGAACAAGGGCGAAGAACTGCCGGTGGACCTGAAAGGCCGCTTCATCTACTACGTCGGCCCGGTCGACCCGGTAGGCGACGAAGTGGTCGGCCCGGCCGGCCCGACCACCGCCACCCGCATGGACAAGTTCACCCGCCAGATCCTGGAGAGCACAGGCCTGCTGGGCATGATCGGCAAGTCCGAGCGCGGCCCCATCGCCATCGAGGCGATCAAGGACAACAAGGCCGTGTACCTGATGGCCGTCGGCGGCGCCGCCTACCTGGTGGCCCAGGCGATCAAGAAGTCCAGGGTCCTGGCCTTCGCCGAACTGGGGATGGAAGCCATCTACGAGTTCGACGTGAAGGACATGCCGGTGACCGTGGCGGTCGACACCAACGGCGAGTCGGTGCACATCACCGGCCCTGCGATCTGGAAAGACAAGATCGCCCACAGCCTGGCGGTGGAAGTGAAGTAAGCCTTCCCTTCAGCGCCAGGAAAAAGCCCGGCCATGTGCCGGGCTTTTTCATGCCCGCGCGACAGATCTTCGTAGGAGCGAGCTTGCTCGCGAACCTGATGTCCCGCCGCGGAGTTCGTTCGCGAACAAGAACCAGGCGGCTCCCTCGCTCCTACAGGCCTCGACGCCAACGCCACCGGCGGATAACCGCGAACGGTTATCCGCCCTACGATCCGATGGGTTGGCCGATGCAGTGCGCGAAGATGCGTTCCAGCGCTCTGTAATCACAGAGCACTGCGTCTATGTTGCCGCCGATCCACTCGTTCTCTTCCACCGCCCACCAGTTGACCTCGAATCCGACGTTGACGATCAGGTGCTCGAACAGAATGCGCTGGGCCCGGCCATTGCCCTCGCGAAACGAGTGGATCATGTTGAGGTCGCCGTAATGCTCGGCCACGGCCACTATCAGTCGCTCACGCTCGTAGCCCTCGAACCAGTTGGCTCGCGCCATGGTGCGGAAAATCTTGTCGGCTTCCGGCTCGATGCGATTGACGTTGCAGAAATGGGTGTCGCGCTTGGAGATATCCACGCTGCGAATCTGCCCGGCCCAGTCGTAGAGGTCCTGGAACAGGGCATGGTGGATGCGTTTCAGGTACGCCAAGTCGTAAGGCGGCGGTTCGAAGTCGAGATGGCTGGCGGCGATTTCGGAAAGGTCGCGCTCGGCGCGGGACAGCAGGTCATCGCTGTGAAGATCGAGGTGATTGCGCAGGACGCTCGTACCCGGATAGCAGTACGGGTCCTGGCCGGCGCCGTACTTGTCCAGGCTCAGGCCTGCTTGCGGTACGCGCGCAGGACCGCTTCGCGGCTGGGCAATTCGCGGGCGGCGTCGCTCTCAGTAACTTCGTAGCCTTCCAGACGCAGGCTGGCCGCGTAGTTGGAACGACGGGTCTTGGCGCAGTAGGCTTTCTTGGCTTCCAGGCTGGGGGGTTTCACCAGTCGATGCCTCGCTTCAGGGGCTGAAATTCCATTATACGTGAGCTGGCCCCACCTGCGGCATTCCCATGTAGGAGCGCGCCCTGCGCGCGAAATCGCGGGCAGGGCCCGCTCCTACAGGGTCGGGGCTCAGGCGCTGCGCGGCACCCGGCTCAGCTCCACGATGTTGTCGCGGCGCTGGGCCAGGTAGCGGGTGCAGCTCACGCGCAGGAAGGAGGCGAAGTTGACCACCTCGCCGCGGTAGTCCATCACCTCGTCGTAGAGCTTGGCGATGAGCTGGTTGGTGGTCATGCCGTCGACCTCGGCGATCTCCCGCAGGATGTCCCAGAACTGGTTCTCCAGGCGCAGGGTGGTGACCACGCCGCGAATGCGCAGGGAGCGCGAGCGGGACTCGTAGAGGATGGGGTCGGCCTTCACGTAGAGCTCGCACATGCTCCGCCTCCTTTGTCGATGCGAATGCCAGTCTACAGGCTGATCTTCGTGCCGAGCACTTCGAGGAACTTCGCCAGCCACGCCGGGTGCGCCGGCCAGGCCGGAGCGCTGACCAGGTTACCGTCGACGTGGGCGGCGTCCACCGGAATGTCCACGTACTCGCCGCCGGCCAGCTTCACTTCCGGGCCGCAGGCCGGGTAGGCGCTGCAGGCGCGGCCTTTCAGCACGCCGGCGGCGGCCAGCAGCTGGGCGCCGTGGCAGACCGCGGCGATGGGTTTCTTCGCGGCGTCGAAGGCCTGCACCAGCTCGATCACCTTCGCGTTGAGGCGCAGGTACTCCGGGGCGCGGCCGCCGGGGATCAGCAGGGCGTCGTAGTCCTCGGCGCGCACGCCGGCGAAGTCGGCGTTGAGGGCGAAGTTGTGCCCCGGCTTCTCGCTGTAGGTCTGGTCGCCCTCGAAGTCGTGGATGGCGGTGCGCACGCTCTGCCCGGCCTTCTTGTCCGGGCACACCGCGTGGACCACGTGGCCGACCATCTGCAGCGCCTGGAACGGCACCATGGTTTCGTAGTCCTCGGCGTAGTCGCCGACCAGCATCAGGATTTTCTTCGCGGCCATCGCGGCATTCCTCCAGGCAGGGCCCGGCCATGGGCGGCCGGGCATGCCAGACAGGTTAGCCACTCCCCGCCGCGGCGGGTAATAGGCCGCTACTACACCGCCAGGCGCTGCGCCACTTCGGCCCGGACCTGGCGGGCATCCTCCAGGATCAGCTCGGCGCCCTTCTCCGCCACCATCATCACCGCCGCGTTGGTGTTGCCGGAGGTGACGTTGGGGAAGATCGACGCATCCACCACCCGCAGGCCCTCGATGCCATGCACCCGCAGGCGCTTGTCGACCACCGAGGTCTGCGGGTCGGCGCCCATCGCGCAGCTGCCGCACAGGTGGTAGATGGAGCCGCAGTTCTCGCGGAAATAGCGCAGCATGGCCTCGTCGGACTGCACCGCCGCACCTGGCAGCACTTCCTCCACGGTCACCGCCCTGAGCGCCGGGGCATTCATGATCCTGCGGATCAGCCGGCTACCCTGGATGGCTTCGTCGATGTCCTTCTGCGTGCTCAGGTAGTTGGGGTCGATCAGCGCCGCGTCGGCCGGGTTCTTCGAGGCGATGCGCACCTCGCCGCGGCTAGTCGGGCGGCACGGGTTGAAGCACAGCAGGAAGCCCGAGTACGGCTCCGGCTTGAGGCTGGCCTTGTTGCTCTTGGGAATCTGGTAGGACAGCGGGTTGAAGTACAGTTGCAGGTTCGGGTGCGCCTGGCTGTCGTCGCTGCGGAAGAAGCCGCCGCTCTGGTTGACGCTCATCGACAGCGGGCCCTTGCGCGTCAGCAGGTATTCCAGGCCCAGCTTCAGCTGGCCGAACAGCGAGCCGAACTCGTCGTTGAGGGTCTTGATGCTGGCCTTGTAGTAGTAGCTGACGCACAGGTGATCCTGCAGGTTCTTGCCCACTGCCGGCAGGTGCAGCACCTCGGGGATGCGGTGCTCCTGCAGCAGTTCGCGGTCGGCCACGCCGGAGAGTTGCAGCAGCTTCGGCGAATCCACCGCGCCGGCCGCCAGGATGACTTCGCGGCGGGCATGGAATTCGCGCTGCACGCCGTGCTGGCTGATGCTGACGCCGATGGCGCGCTTGTGCTCGTCGAACAGGATGCGCTCGGCCAGAGCGTGGTGCTCGATGTGCAGGTTCGGCCGGCCCAGCGCCGGGTGCAGGTAGGCGAAGCTGCTGGAGCAGCGCTGGCCATCGCGGGTGTTGACGTCGTAGATGCCGGCGCCTTCGAAGTGCTCGCCGTTGAAGTCCTCGCTGCGCGGGTAGCCCAGCTCCCCGCAGCCCTTGAGGAAGGCATCGCAGATCGGGTGGGTGTGGCCCTTCATCGGGCTGATGCGGATCGGCCCGCTGGCGCCGTGGTACTCGCTGTCGCCCAGCGGGTGGGACTCCAGCTTGCGGAAGTACGGCAGCACGTCCTTGAACGACCAGCCGTCGTTGCCGTTCGCCGCCCAGTCGTCGAAGTCGTGGGCCTGGCCGCGCACGTAAATCATCGCGTTGATCGAGCCGGAGCCGCCCTGCACTTTCCCGCGCGGTGCGTACAGCTGGCGGCTGGCGAGTTGCGCCTGCGGCTGGCTGTAGTACATCCAGTTGTACGCCGGGTTGTAGTAGAGCTTGGCGAAGCCCACCGGGACCTTGAACCAGGGCGAGGCGTCCTTGCCGCCGGCTTCCAGCAGCAGGACGCTGTGCTCGCCGGATTCGCTCAGGCGGCTGGCGAGGATGCAGCCGGCCGAGCCGGCGCCGACGATGATGTAGTCGTATTTCATGAATCTCGTACCGCAAGTGAGGGGGCCCGCGCCGGCCGGCGCGGGCGCGGGGTCAGCCTTTGGCCGGGGCGGTGTCCTTGACATCGACCGGATCCGGGCCCATCTGCAGGTGCAGCCGCTCGCCGGTGTAGGGGGAATGCCGGCGCACCACGTCCATGTCCAGCTCGACGCCCAGGCCGGGCTCGCTGGAGGGGATGATGTAGCCGTCTTCCCAGTACAGCGGCTTCTTGAGGATTTCCGCGTGGAAACCGTCCCAGGTGCCGATGCTTTCCTGGATCAGGAAGTTCGGCGTGCAGGCCGCCAGCTGGAAGCTGGCCGCGGCGCCGATGGGGCCGTTGTACAGGTGCGGGGCGATCTGCGCGTAGAAGGCCTCGGCCATGGACGCGATCTTCTTGCCTTCCAGCAGGCCGCCGCAGCGCCCCAGGTTCATCTGCAGGATGGATGCGCCGCCGGCCTGCAGCAGGCGGAAGAACTCGTACTTGGTGGTCAGCCGCTCGCCGGTGGCGATGGGGATGCTGGTCTTGGCCGCGACCTGGCCCATGGCCTCTTCCTGGCCCGGCGGAATCGGTTCCTCGAACCACAGCGGGTCGTACTTCTCCAGGCGCCTGGCGAGGCGGATGGCCGAGGACGGCACCATCTGCCCGTGGGTGCCGAACAGCAGGTCGCACTGGTTGCCCACCGCTTCGCGGACCTTGCGGCAGAAGGTCTCGCAGCGCTCCAGCACTTCCAGCGACAGCTGGTGGCCGGAGAACGCGGTGTAGGGCCCGGCCGGGTCGAACTTCAGCGCGGTGAAGCCCAGGTTCATGTTCCGCACCGCGCATTCGGCGGCCAGGTCCGGGTCGGAGTAGTCGTACTCGCCCCGGGCGTTCTTCGGGTACAGGTAGGTGTAGGAGCGCAGGCGTTCGTGGACCTTGCCACCGAGCAGTTCGTACACCGGCTTGTTGGCCGCCTTGCCGATGATGTCCCAGCAGGCCATTTCCAGGCCGCTGACCACGCCCATCATGGTCAGGTCCGGGCGCTGGGTGAAGCCGCTGGAATAGGCGCGGCGGAAGAAGCGCTCGATGTGGTGCGGGTCCTGGTCCAGCAGGTAGCGCTGGAACACGTCCTCGATCACCGGGACCATGGCCCTGGGGTGGAAGGTGGCGGCGTAGATCTCGCCGACGCCCTCGATGCCGCAGTCGGTCTTGAGGGTCACGAACAGCCAGTACATGCCGCCGACGTGCGGCGGCGGGACGGCGACCACGTGGGTCTGCAGGGAGACGACTTTCATGCTTGGCGCGCTCTCTTGTCGATGCGTTTCTTCAGGATCAGGGTGGCGACGACGCCCAGCAGGCCCACCGCCACGACGTAGGAGAAGTAGATCTGGTAGCCGACGAAGCCGGGGAAGCGGTCGGTGATCCAGCCGTTGAGCAGCGGCAGGAAGACGTCCGGCGAGTAGCCGACCAGGGAGATAATGCCGATGGCCAGGCCGGTGACCCGCAGGGGGATGTGGCAGTCGTCGAGGATGGCCCAGTACAGGCCGCGGATGGCGTAGGTCATCAGGCCGATGAAGATCACCAGGAACACCAGCACGCCCAGCACGTGCAGGCTCGGCAGCAGCACCAGGCCGAGCATGCCCAGGGCCGAGAGCAGCATGGCCCAGGTCAGCACGCCGGTCCGGGAGAAGCGGTCGCCCAGCCAGCCGCCGCCGATGCCGCCGACCGGGCGCATCCACAGCTTGATGGTGGTGATCAGCCCGGCCATGGTGGCGCTGAGGCCGAAGCCGCCTTCCTGCAGGTAGGCCGAGAAGCTGTAGGTGGCCCAGAAGAAGTGGTAGCCGCAGAAGACGATGGCGGTCACCAGCCACAACTCGGGGATGCGCGCCAGGGTGCGCAGGTCCTGCCACAGGTTGCCCTTCTCGATGGCCGCTTCGCCACGCGCGCCCCGGGGGTCGCGCAGCAGCATCAGCGCGGCGCCGAGGGCGATGCAGCAGGCGGCGTAGAAGTGGATGACCAGTTGCAGGCCCTCGGCGTTGCGCTCGCCACGGGTTTCGGTGACGTAGGCGAACAGCGCGATGGCCACGGTGGCCAGCAGCGCCTCCACCAGCCCGCGGCCGCCGTCGAGCACGCCGAAGAAGCGGCCCTGCTCGTCGTCGCCGGCGAGCATCTTCACCCGCTTGATCAGCGAGGCCCAGAAGGTCAGCCCGGTGGTGATGCCGAAGCCGCAGAAGATCGCCAGCAGGGTGCGGAAGCCTGGCAACTGGGCGTACCACAGGCCCAGCGCGCCGGTACCCAGCAGCGAGAAGCTGATCAGGAAGCGCGGCGAGATGCGGTCGGCCAGCCAGCCGCTGGGCAGGTAGCTGACCAGGAAGGCGGTGCCGAGGATGGAATACAGGTAGCCCAGCTCGCTGTTGCTGATGGCCAGGGCCTCGAGCATGGTGCTCTGGTACACCTGACGCAGGTAGAGCATGGGGTAGATGGCGCCGGCGGCGAGCACCAGCAGGGCCAGCTGCAGGTAGCGGGTCAGGTTGGCGCTGGACGGAACGGCCATGGGCATGGCCTCTGCACTTATTGTTTTTTTCATCATGCGTCTCGTGGCCGGTGGCGGCACCGGCGGGTTGTCGGAAAAGCGCGGCGACGCGGGGCGCAGGCAGGCGCCCCGCGCGGCTCGTCAGTACTTCAGGACCACCAGGCGGGTCTGGGTGAACTCCAGCATCCCGTGCTTGCCGTCGTCGCCGCCCAGGCCCGAGCGCTTCCAGCCGGCGTGGTAGCCCTGGTAGGGATCGGCGGGGGTACGGTTGACGTACAGCTCGCCGGCCTCGATGGCGTTGGCCACCTTCATCGCCGTGCGGTAGTTCTCGCTGTAGAGCACCGAGGCCAGGCCGAACTGGTGGTCGTTGGCCATGGCCAGGGCGTCGTCGAGGGTCTCGTAGCGCAGCACCGGCAGCACCGGGCCGAAGATTTCCTCCTGGACGATCTCCATGTCCTGGCGACACTCGCTCAGCAGGGTGGCCGGGTAGAAGTGCCCCGGCCCTTCCGGCAGCACGCCGCCGCATTCCAGGCGCGCGCCTTCGGCCAGGGCGCGCCGCACCTTGGCGTGGACGTCCTGGCGCGCGCGGGCGTTGACCAGCGGGCCCATGCGCGAAGCATCCTCGGCGCGGTCGCCGATGCGCACGGCGGCGAGCTTCTCGCGCAGCAGGTCGAGGAAGCGGTCGTGCACGCTGGCCTGCACGTACACGCGCTCGATGGCGGTGCACAACTGGCCGCAGTGGGTGGTCTTGGACGCGGCGATGGCGCTGGCGGCCTGCTCCAGGTCGGCGTCGGCCTCGATGATCGCCGGGGTCTTGCCGCCCAGCTCCAGGGACGGCTTGGCGATGTTGGCCTTGCAGTAGTCGAGCACGGTGCGCCCGGCGCCGACGCTGCCGGTCAGGGTGATCATGCCCACCGCCGGGTGCTGGCAGAGGCTGGCGGCCACCTCGTGGACCATGGTCAGCACGTTGAACACGCCGGCCGGCAGCTCGGCCTCGGCGGCGGCGCGGGCGATCTCGAAGGCCGAGGTCGGGGTGTTGTTGCTCGGCCGCACCACCACGGTATTGCCGGCGATCAGCGCCGGGGCGACCTTGCGCAGCAGGGTGTAGACCGGGTAGTTGAAGGGGATCAGGCAGGCCACCACGCCGATCGGCTCGCGCTGCAGCAGGATGGTCTCGTCGCGCGAGTCGCTGGGGATCACCTCGCCTTCGATGCGCCGCGCCCACTCGGCGTGGTAGCGGGTGATCTGCGCGGCGTAGAACGCTTCGCTGGTGGCGTCCTGCACGCTCTTGCCGGACTCGCGGGCCAGCGCCGCGCCGATACCTGCAGCGTTGCGCTCGATGGCCTCGGCGAAGCGCCGCAGGTACTCGCCGCGCTCGATGGCCGGCAGCCTGGCCCACTCGCGCTGGGCGCGTTGCGCGGCTTCGACCGCGCTCAGCACCTCGGCCTCGGTGGCCGCCGGCACTTCGGCGATGCAGGCCTCGGTGGCCGGGTCGAACACGGCGATGCGCGCGGCCACGCCGGAGTCGTGGAAACGGCCGTCGATGAAGTTCTGGTCAGTACGCATGGGCATTCCTGTGGTTCAAGCAGCGCGGTGGCGGAGGAACGACAGGCGGAGCGCGGGGCGGGCGCGAAGCCGCGCCGGCAGGCGGGTGCGGGCAGGCATGGGAAACACTCTTGTCGTTCTTGGATGGGCCAAGTTTCGACAGGCGCGGCAGGCCGGACAAACGATTAATAACGCCGGGTAACCTGCATTTTTCGCATGTTACCCGGCGGCGCTTCAGCGCGGGCTGACGATGTGCGCGGCGTTGTCCAGGCTGCGCTCGGCCAGGCGCACCTCCTCCAGCAGCCAGTCGCGGAAGCGCTCCACGTGCTCCGGTAGCTCCTGCCCGGGGCGGCTCACCCACCAGTAGGACTGGTGGCCGTCCACCTGCACGTCGAGCAGTTGCACCAGTTGCCCGGCCACCAGTTCGCGGGCCACCATCTGGCGGTCGGCCATGGTCACGCCCAGGCCGTCGATGGCGGCGCGGATGGCCATGTCCAGCAGGTCGAACTCGTAGCCGCCCTGCAGGTCGACGCCCTGGATCTTCGCCGCCGCCAGCCAGTGGCTCCAAGTCAGGTAGCGCTGGTCGTCGCGGGCCAGCACGTGCAGCAGGGTCATGTCGTTCAGGTCCAGGCCCTGCTCCTCGCGCTGCGCCAGCAGGCCCGGCGCGCACACGGCGATGTGCTTCTCGTGCATCAGCAGCGAGCTGTCCAGGCCCTCCCACTCGCCGTTGCCGAAGCGGATGGCGCAATCCAGGGTGCCGGTCTCGGCCAGGCTGTCCTGCAGGTGCGTGGTGAGGGTCACCTCCAGCCCCGGGTGGGCCTCGCGCAGGCGCCCCAGGCGCGGCAGCAGCCAGCGGCTGGCGAAGGTCGGCGGGGCGTTCAGGCGCAGGCGGTTGAGGTGCTGGCGCTGCTGGATGCCACGCACCGTCAGCTCGATGCGGTCGAACGACTGCTGCAGCGCGCGCAGCAGCATACGCCCGGCATCGGTCAGCTGCAGGTGATGGTGGCGGCGCTGCAGCAGCGGCTCGCCGAGTTGCGCCTCGAGCTGGCGCACCTGGCGGCTGACCGCGCTCTGGGTGACGTTGAGCAGTTCGGCAGCGCGGGTGAAGCTGCCGGTGCTGCCGGCCACCTCGAACGCCTTGAGTGCATTGAGCGCCGGGATCTTGCGCTTCATCGCTGGCCCTCCCCTCGCGCCCCGTTGGACGCGGCATGCGCATTGGAGTATGGCAGCGGCCCCGGAGTCACCGGGACCGCTGCCGAGGCTCACTCAGAAGTAATAACCGACGTTGGCGTACAGCTGGTTCTCCCAGTGGTCGGTGCCGCCCTGGGCCAGGCTGTCGGTGTAGCTGCTGCCGCCGATGTAGGGGTCGTTGCGGCCGTTGAGCCACTCCACGGCGATGTAGAAGGAGTGCACCGAGAAGGAGGTGCCGAGGATGAAGCGCTCGGAGGCGTCGAAGCCGCTGGCCGACTTGTCGAAGCGGCTGTAGTTGCCGTAGACCTTCATGCCGCTCACCCAACCGCCGACGAAGGTGCCGGGGAAGCTGTAGCTGAGGTCGCCGACGTAGAGGTTGCCACGGCTGGCGACGTTGAAGGTGCCGTCGTAGCCGCCGAAGCTGACCACCTCGTCGCTGCCCGGGTTGCGCGGCGACATCTGCTGGCGGCCGGCCTGCAGCTGCACGCCCCAGGGGCCGTTCTGTCCCAGGTAGTGCAGGGCGTAGGCGTTGCGCCGACCGGCGTCGTGGGTGTCCTTGTTCTCCAGGCGCGAGGTCAGCGCGGAAACCCCGACCTCGGATTTCCACTCGCCCAGCTGCAGCGAGCGCGCCAGGCGGGCCACCACGATCTGCCGCTCCTGGTTGCGGGTGCCCTCGGGCACGTAGTCGTCGGCGGAGGTCACCACCGTCGAGTAGGTGCTGCCGTTGCTGGTGCCGCGCCCCGGCCAGGCCGGGCGGCCGTACAGGCCCGCCTGCAGGTTCCAGTCGCCCTGCTGCTGGATGTACTTGGCGCCCACCGCGGCCACGTCCTCCAGGCCCACCACGTTGCCGAGGGTCTCGTAGAAGGTGCTGCCGAAGTATGGCTGCAGGCCGAAGGGGACCTGGTTGAGGCCGACCTGCACCTGGCGCTCGGCGTCGAAGCGGTAGCCGACCCAGGCGTACTCGGCGAAGGCAACATCGCCGATGTGGTCGGTGTACTGGTAGGGGTACTGCTTGCCATAGAAACGGTAGCGCGCCGCGCCTATCCAGCTGTCGGAGGTGTAGGTGGCGCGCAGCATCAGGGTGTCGAAGCCGGCCTTGTCGATGTCGCGGTCCGGGTCGTGGTCGAAGCGCGCGCGAAGGGCGCCGCCGACGTCGAGTTCGTCCGTCACCGGCACCGCCAGGGCGGCGGCGCTGCAGGTCAGCAGGGCGGGAAACAGCAGGTGCGCACAGCGGCGCGGCAGGAGCAATATGGCCACAATGGAAAGCCTCGGCGAAGTTCTTGTCGTTATTCGGCGCACCTGGCGCGGACACTCCCCCCACACCTTGTGCGCGGCCGAAACTAGCCGCTGGCGCGAGCCGCGCACAAACGACTAAATCGCCGCCCCAACCCGAGAAAAGCGCATGTTTGTAGGACTGCCCCGGCGCTAGAATCGGCGCACGATGACAAGCCCGCGCGCCCCCGCGCGCCCTTTGGGAAGCCGCCCCATGCGCAGCCTGCCGCCCCTGAACATGCTCCGGGTCTTCGAGGAAGTCGCCCACCACCGCAGCTTCAACCGCGCCGCCGAGGCGCTCAACGTCACCCAGGGCGCGGTGAGCCGGCAGATCAAGCAACTGGAGGACTACCTGGGCGTCAGCCTGTTCGTGCGCACGCCCCGCGGCCTGAGCCTCACCGAGGCCGGCAGCGCCCTGGCGCCGCACCTGGGCGAGGCCTTCGACCGCATCGAGCGCGCCCTGCAGGCGGTGCGCGTGCCCAACCTGCGCCAGCGCCTGCGCATCCTCGCCCCGCCCACCTGGGGCACGCGCTGGCTGTCGCCGCGCCTGCGCAGCTTCCTGCAGCGCTACCCGGACATCAGCCTGAGCGTGACCAACGCCCAGGACCCGGACAACCCCGGCGAACTGGACTGCCGCATCCGCTTCGGCCTGCAAGCCGCCCCCCACTGCCACAGCCGCCTGCTGGTGATGGAACGGCACATCGCCGTGGCCAGCCCGGAGCTGTTCGACGGCGAGCGGGCGCCGGAGCTGGACGCCCACCCGCTGCTGCACATCCTCCACGAGGGCAAGCGCCTGAAGGTCTGGGAGAACTGGCTGGAAGCCGTGGGCCGCAACGACGTCGACGCCGGCAGCGGCATCGAGTTCAGCACCCTCGACCAGGTCATCCACACCGCCCTGGCCGGCGGTGGCCTGGCGGTGATCGACCGGCAGATGATCGAGCGCGAACTGGCCGCCGGCAGCCTGCTGCCGATCACCCCGGTGGAAGTGATCGGCCCCTACGGCTACTGGCTGGACATCTCCACGGACAAGCGCGGCCTGTCCAAGGTGCAGCGCTTCCAGGACTGGCTGGAATTGGTGAGCAACCCCTAGCCGCTTGAGGATTTGCCGACAGCTTCGCGCCATGCGGGGAAATCTCCCCCGTCCGACTCGGAGGAGTTGCACAGGCCTTCGGGCTCCTCCCAAGGGCCCGCAGGTCCAAGATCATGCGCTGGAGTCCGCCCCCGCTCACGGACGCCGGAAACCTCCACCGCAAGGACAAGACCATGTCTATCAAGCACACACTGAACCTGCTGGACGAGCGGCTGCTGAAGGAACTGCTCGACGCCGCCCAGGAAGCCCTCAACGACACCGCCACCGCCAAGCGCGTCGCCCACATGCTGGGCGTGGAGCCGGCGCGGGTCCACGCCCTGGCCAACGTCGCCCTGGGCCTGTCGCAGGCCGAGGACGAACGCGCCCACGACGTGGGCACCCTCCGCCAGCTGGACAGCCTCACCAAACGGATCCGCGGGCTGATGAGCCCCTGAACCCACGCCTGCGCCGGGGCCGGCAGGCGATCGCCGGGGCTTTGCTGCTACCTTTCCAGGCCCGTAGCCCGCAGAGCCCTACGAGGAGCCCCCATGACCGATCCCCGCCAGCCGCCACCGCGGAACAGCGCGCACCAGTTTCCGGCGTAGCGGTTGGGCATGAGGTACAGGCTCGGGAGGATCGGCAGGGCCGGCGGTGATCGGCGGCGCCCGCATTTCCGGAGCGCGCCGGAATACCTGACCACCGATGCCAAGAGGCTGCATGCCGCCGCAGAGGAACGCCCCCACCGTAGGGCGCATAACGCGAAGCGTTATCCGCCGTTGCCGGATGACGCTTCGCTCCGCAGGCTGGAAAGGAGACGGATTTACTCTCTGGACTCTTTTAGCACCAGCAGTCAGCGCAGCGAGAGGATCTTCTTCAAGGCCCTGTTAGCCTTCGGTGGACTCTCCAGCATCTCCAGCGCCCGCCGAACATTCAGAACCGTCTCACCACAGGAGGCGAGTCGATCTGTAGCCCGCGACGCATCCCCCGACAGGGGCATCGCCATGTCATGGCCCCTCACCGCCACGGACAAGGCGCTAGCAATCCGACTACTGCTGTGTTGGAAACTCCGCATGGCATGACTGTACGGCTCGATATGTTCCGCCACGATTTCCGGTCTGCCCGAAGCACGAACGAGGGTGGCGTAGAGGCTCCTCTGCTCACCCTCGTCGTCCAGATGGACAGGCAGGTACCGTCCGGTCTCCTCAGGACCGGCAACATGCACCTCAATGGGAAACGCTGGGGGCTGGTTCCCCTTCTTTTCCTTCTCCGTCTTCGCTTTCGCAGTCATGAGGCACCTCGTGCGGTGCTCAATTTTGCACTGGCTCGTAGAGTGCGTGCATCCCTACCCCATGTCCGAAGCGTCCTGATCATGAATGGCAGGATAGCTATTTTTGTCTCCCGATATGAACAGGGAGCCCCCTTCGCAGGCTCCCTGACATGACCGGTCAGAGCACCGTCACCGCCTTCGCCGACGGCTGAACCGGCCCCGCCTCGCCTTCCCCCTTCCCCGCATCCGTCAGCGTCAGGTACTTGGTCTCCGGCGCCCAGGCCATGGAGATCAGCGCGCCGAACAGGAGGATGCCGGCGAGGATGGCCATGGTCGGGTTGAGGCCGATGCCGGCCACGCTGACCGGCAGCAGGAAGGTGCTCAGCGCCGAGCCCAGGCGGCTGGCGGCGGTGGCCAGGCCGATGCCGCCGGCGCGCACTTCGGTGGGGAAGCTTTCCGCCGGGTAGACGCCGACCAGGTTGCTCACCGCCGAGAGCACCAGGGTGAACAGGCCGAAGGTCGCCACCATCAGCCAGGCCAGGCTGCCGGGCAGCAGCACCAGCAGGAAGAGCGCGGCGGAGAGGATCAGGAAGGCGCCGATGAGGAAGCCGCGGCGGGTGAATTTCACCGTGCACCAGATGCCCAGCAGGGCGCCCACCACCAGCAGCGCGTTGAGCAGCATCTCGGTGCCGAAGCCCTCGGCCAGGCCCATCTTCTGCAGGATTGACGGCAGGAAGGTGTAGATGGCGAAGTACGGCATGACGATGCAGATGAAGAACAGGCAGTTGAACGCGGTGCGCTTGCGGTACTGCGCGCTGAACAGCTGGCGGAAGCCGCCCTTGTGGTCCTCGGCGATCTCGTCGTCGAGCACCACGTGCGCGCCCAGGTGCTTGCGGACGATGGCCCGGGCCTCCTCGATGCGGCCCTTGTGCACCAGCCAGCGCGGCGATTCCGGGGTGCCGATGCGAGCGATCAGGATCAGCGCGGCGGGGATCGCCGAGGACGCCAGCATCCAGCGCCAGGCGTCGTCGCCAAGGCCGAGCATGGCGCTGCCGACGAAGGTGGCGGCGACGTAGCCGAAGGTCCAGATCACGCTGAAGGAGCCCAGCAGCACGCCGCGGTGCTTCTTCGGCGAGAACTCCGCGAGCATGGCGTGGCCGACGCTGAAGTCGCCGCCCAGGCCGATGCCGATCAGCACCCGGCAGAGGAACAGCTGCAGCGCGGTCTCGGCGAAGAACTGCAGCAGCGAGGCCAGGGTGATCAGCACGAAGCTGATGAGGAAGATCTTCTGCCGCCCCAGGTGGTCGGAAATCCAGCCGAAGAACAGGCTGCCGAAGAACAGGCCGAGCAGCGCCGAGCTGCCGATCAGGCCCTGCCAGAAGGGGTCGAGGTTCAGTTGCGGGTTGATCAGGGTGAAGGCGATGCCGATCAGCCCGAGGATGTAGCCGTCGGTGAAGTGGGCGCCGAAGGTGAGGCCGGCGATCTTGATGTGGAACCTGCCGATGGGCAGGTCATCGATTCTGACTGTGTTACCCGACATGATCGTCTCCGAGTCTTTTTCTTGTTGTCTGAACGGAAGGGTGACCGCCGCACCGGTCGGGGCGGCGGCGGTTGGCGGAACTCCTTAGCGGCGTGGCCGCGGCTGCGTGCGCGGCGGCGTCAGTCGGCCAGGCCGCCGAGCAGCAGGTACTTGATCTCCAGGTAGTCGTCGAGGCCGTACTTGGAGCCCTCGCGGCCCAGGCCGGATTCCTTGATGCCGCCGAAGGGCGCCACCTCGGTGGAGATGATCCCTTCGTTGATGCCGACCATGCCGGCCTCCAGGCCCTCGGCCATGCGCCAGACGCGGCCGATGTCGCGGCTGTAGAAGTAGGCGGAAAGGCCGTAGGGCGTGTCGTTGGCCAGGCGCAGCACCTCGGCCTCGTCGCGGAAGCGGAAGCAGGCGGCCACCGGGCCGAAGGTTTCCTCGCCGGCGATCAGCATGTCCGCGTTGGCCTCGGCCAGTACCGTGGGTTCGTAGAAGGTGCCGCCCAGGGCGTGGCGCTGGCCGCCGCAAAGCAGCCGGGCGCCCTTCTCCAGGGCGTCGCCGACGTGCTGCTCGACCTTGGCCAGGGCCGCCGCGTTGATCAGCGGGCCCTGCTCGGTCTCGCCCTCCAGGGCGCTGCCCACGCGCAGCGCGCGCACCGCCTCGGCCAGCTTGGCGGTGAAGGCCTCGTACACCTCGTCCTGCACGTAGAAGCGGTTGACGCACACGCAGGTCTGCCCGGTGTTGCGGAACTTCGAGGCCATGGCGCCGCGCACCGCGGCGTCCAGGTCGGCGTCGGCGAAGACGATGAAGGGCGCGTTGCCGCCCAGCTCCAGGGAGACCTTCTTCAGGGTGTCCGCGGCCTGGCGCATCAGCAGCTTGCCGGTGCGGGTGGAGCCGGTGAAGGTCAGCTTGCGCACCACCGGGGATGCCTGCAGCGCGCCGCCGATGGCCGCGGCATCGCCGGAGACGATGTTGAACACCCCGGCGGGGATGCCCGCCTGCTCGGCCAGCACGGCCAGGGCGAAGGCCGACAGCGGGGTTTCCTCGGACGGCTTGAGGATCAGGGTGCAGCCGGCCGCCAGCGCCGGGCCGACCTTGCGGGTGACCATCGCCAGCGGGAAGTTCCAGGGCGTGATGGCGGCCACCACGCCCACCGGCTGCTTGGTGACGACGATGCGCGCGTCGGTCTTGTGCGAGGGGATCACGTCGCCGTACACGCGCTTGGCTTCTTCGGCGAACCAGTCGAGGAAGCTCGCCGCGTAGGCCACCTCCCCTTTCGCCTCGGCCAGCGGCTTGCCCTGCTCGCGGCTGAGCAGGCGCGCCAGCTCGTCCTGGCTGGCCAGCATCAGCTCGGCCCAGCGGCGCAGGCGCGCGCCGCGCTCCTTGGCCAGCAGGCCGCGCCAGGCCGGCAGGGCGCGCTCGGCGGCGGCGATGGCGGCGTTGGTTTCCTCGGCGCCGCCGTGCGGCACCTGGGCGATGACCTCGTCGTTGGCCGGGTTGCGCACCGCGTAGGTGGGGCCGCCGGCCCGCCATTGGCCGTCGATGTAGTGGCCGGCTCTCAGCAGTTCGCTCATGCCACGGCCTCCGTCAGCGAAAAGGTCTCGCGCATCGGCCGGGCCACACGGAGGATGCGCTTGCCGGCGGTATAGTCGTTGATGACGTCGCAGGGCGTGTAGTTGCGTTCCAGCTCGTAGAGTTCTTCCTCGTCCAGGCGCGTTTCCAGGGCGGCCAGGGCGCTGTCGAACTGCGCGGTGGTGTCGGCGCCGACCAGCATGCAGTCCACGCCGGGGTGGTTCAGCACCCAGGCCTGGGCGATCTGCGCGTTGCTCACGTCGCGGCGCCGGGCCACGCGCTGCACCGAGCGGGCGATCTCGAAGGAGGCCTCGTCGGCGTACATCTGCTGGGTAAAGAAGTCGGTCTGGTTGCGCGTGGACTGCGCATCGCCGGTCAGCAGGCCGCGGGCCAGCGGGCTGAACACCGAGACGCCGAGGCCCTGGTCGCGGCAGAAGGGGATCATCTCGCGCTCTTCCTCGCGGTAGGCGCAGTTCAGCTGCAGCTGCATGTTGATCGGCTTGACCCAGCCGTTGCGCTCGCAGGCCATGAGGATTTTCGCCAGTTGCCCGGTGAGCATGGTGGACACGCCGATGTAGCGGGCCTTGCCGGCCTTCACGATGTCGTTCAGCGCGCCCATCACCTCTTCCACCGGGGTGTTCACGTCATAGAAATGCAGCATGTAGATATCGACGTAGTCCATGCCCAGGCGCGCCAGGGAGGCGTCGATGCTGTCCATGATGTGCTTGCGCGAATGGCCGCTGGCGTTGATGCCCTGGCGGGTGCCGTAGCCGACCTTGGTGGTGACGACGATGTCCTCGCGGCGCACCAGGCGCTTGAGGATGCGCCCGACCACTTCCTCGCCAACACCGGCGGAGTAGAAGTCGGCCAGGTCGATGAAGTTCACCCCGGCGTCCAGGGCGTGCCTGACGATCGGCTCGCTCTTCTGTTCGTCGAAGATCCATGGCTTCCAGTCCGGGGTGCCCATGTTCATGGTGCCCAGGCACAGCTTGGAGACCTGCAGGCCGGAGTTGCCGAGACGGATGTATTGCATGGCGCGGCCCTCAGGCTTTGGGGGTGTAGAAGGGGTTGGCGATCTGCCCGGCCACGTCGGCCAGCTGCGCGCGCTCGGGCTTGCAGGCCAGCGCCGCGCGGATGGCGGTGCGGCAGGCGTTGTAGTTGTTCAGGTAGACGGCATCCAGGTCGTCGCAGGCCGGGTTGACCCAGTTGGCGGTGACGATGGCCCACTCGTCCTCGGCCTCGGCCGGCAGGGTGCCGTCCAGCAGCGCCTCGGTGACCGCCTTGGCGATGCCGGCCTGGGACGCGCCCCAGGTGGCGTTGGCGTGCAGGTCGCCGCCGATCGGGGCCTTGTTCACGTAGAGGGTCATCGGCTTGACCGGGATGTTCGGCTGGGCGATCACCATGAACGGGCAATGGCCCTGGCTGGGCGAGGCCAGGCTGCCGGCGAAGGCCTGGCCGGCGGGGCCGTTGCGCGGGCCGAGCAGGATGTTGATGTGCGCGGCGTTGACGCCGGGGCCTTCGAAGCCTTCACCGATGTAGAGGGCGAGCTGTTTCATGGGTACCTCGTGGGATAGTCGGGGCGAGCGGGGGCGCGGGCCGCGGGGGTCCGTGCGCAAGGCTGCGGGGCAGCCGGGTTCAGTGATCGGTTCGCGACGGGGCTGGCGGGGGAACGAGCGGGAAGCGGGAAAGCAGGAGGAATGAAGGCATGGCGCAATCGCTCGTTGTTGTTGTCGGGAGCCGTTGCGCAATTTTTTAGCACCGGCCCGTTGCGGGCCGGTAAGCATAAAAACTCAAGGAGCTATGAGTTCAACTCATAACCGGGGGATCAGATGCCGACCTTGTCCAGGGCCTTGCCCACGCCCTGCCAGAAGCGTTGCTGGCGGCGCACCTCGTAGCCGCTGGCGGCGATCTGCGCCGGTTCCTGGACCAGCCGGGTGCGGGCGATCTCCGGCTCGGCCAGGCGCGCCTCGATCAGCTGCAGCGGGCCGTCGCCCTCGCTGTGGCTGCGCTTGCCGGGCACGCGGTCCTCGTCGTAGCGCAGGTAGTAGACGCCGCCGGCCCTGGCTTCGAGCATGAAGCTGGCGATGCGGGTGAAGTCCAGCGGGCCGTCGGCGAAGAAGGTCCAGAAGCTGCCGAACAGCGGGCGGCGCATTTCCAGCTTGAAGCTGCCCGGCTCGAACTCCAGGGCCAGGTAGCCGTTGCTCGGCAGGCTGCCGATCTGCTCGTTGTTGAGGAACAGCCCGGGCGCCTCCAGCTCCTCGTCGGCCCACTGGTTCTGCGGGCGGTAGAGGTAGACCAGGGCATGGCGCGCATCGCTGGGCTGCAGCGGCGCGAAGGCCTGGCCGTCGGTGGCGCCGAAGAAGGCGCCGGGGGTACTGCAGCCGGCCAGCAGCAGGAGAACCAGGCCCAGCAGCGATCGCAACATGCGTCAGTCCCTTCTTGTGGTCATGCCTTGAGCATAACCAGCGACGGCCGCCAGACCACCCGCCGAAAGTCCGGGTGGCGGCGCCTCAGGGCAGGGTCGCCGGGCGCCGCTGCGCCGCCTGCGGTAACAGGTGGCGCACCAGCCACTTGCGCGTGGGTACCACCAAGCGTTCCTGGAACAGCACGCAGCTGACCACCATGAACAGCAGGAACAGCGGGTACAGCCACAGCGACAGCTGCTGCTCGGTGGCCGCGGTGATGCAGTAGGCCCAGTCGGCCAGGCAATCGCCCGGCGCGCGGATCAGCTTCTCGGTGCGCGAGAACAGGGTGAACAGCGGCACGTGCAGGGCGAACAGCGACAGCGAGGCCGCCCCCAGGCGCGGCGACCAGTGGCGGATCGCCGGGCTGTGCGGGTCGCGCGGCAACGCGCTGATGTACACCAGCACCAGTTGCGCCGGCAGCAGCAGGCCGTTGTGCAGCAGGAAGTACCAGTGCCGCGCGCCCTGGGTATAGAGGTAGTCGGCGGCGAGGAAGTTGGCCACCACGAAGCCGCCCAGCGCCAGCACCGCGCCGGTGCCGGGCAGGCGGCCGCCGTCCTTGTGCTCGCGGAACAGGCCGTAGGCGAGGATGCCGCCGAGGAACTCCGGCAGGCGCAGGATGGGGTTGCGGTGCAACAGGCCGGTCCAGGGCATGCCGTACTGCTGGTGCAGCGCCAGCAGCAGCGGCGGCACCAGGTACAGCAGCCAGAGCGCCAGCAGCGCCCGCCGCTTGTTGCCGATGCGCATCAGCCGCGGCGCCAGCGCCGGGAAGCAGAGGTAGAAGAAGAACAGCGTCGACAGCGACCAGAGCGGCGCGTTGAAGGTCAGGTACAGCGGGTTCCAGGCCTGCAGCATGGTCAGCTGGAGGATGCTGTTGAACAGCAGCTCGCGGTCGCTCATCCAGTGGCGGAACAGCTCCGGGTGGGTCTGGCCCAGGTGGTCATGGGTATCGTAGACGACGAAGCGCGGGGTGGCCTGGTCCAGGTCCGGGCCGATGCCCAGCTGGCTGA
Source organism: Pseudomonas sp. JH-2 (assembly GCF_036231725.1). Classification (NCBI taxonomy): domain Bacteria; kingdom Pseudomonadati; phylum Pseudomonadota; class Gammaproteobacteria; order Pseudomonadales; family Pseudomonadaceae; genus Pseudomonas; species Pseudomonas sp. JH-2. The sequence continues at coordinate 29,809 of NZ_JAZAQP010000033.1, forward strand.
TCAGCAGCAGCACGCCGATGGTCAGCAGGATCGAGAAGATGTGGATCGGGTAGAGGTTGGAGAAGCGCTTGGTGAGGAAGCTGCGCGGGCTCTCGCGCAGCTGGCCGTCGGTGACGTAGACGTGGGCCAGGAGGAAGCCGGAGAGCACGAAGAAGGTGCTGGTGGCGAAGAAGCCCAGGCTGGTCAGCTCGTCCAGCCCGCGGAACTTCTGCTCCGCCGGGTAGACGTGCAGGGTGTGGTAGACCACCACGTACATCCCGAGCAGGAAGCGCAACCACTCCAGCCCGATGAACCTTTCCTTGCGGATCTTGTTCACGACCTTCTCCCGTTTCCCCGGGTGCCTGCCCCGGCGGGCGGCTCAACGGCGGCGGTCGAGGAAATTCACCACCACCCGGTCGAGCCAGCCCCACAACCGCTGGTGCAGGCGCATCCACAGGGAGCGGCCGTGCCACAGCGTGAAATCGATCTCCCGGCTGGCGGCGAAGTCGGCGATCAGGCAATCGGCCACCGCCGCCGTGAAGTCGGCGTCCAGTATCTCGATATTGGCATCCAGATTGAACCGCAAGTTCCAATGATCGAAGTTGCACGAGCCCACGCTCGCCCAGTCGTCCACCAGCGCCACCTTCATGTGCAGGAAGCGCGGCTGGTACTCGAAGATGCGGATGCCGGCGCGCAGCAGGCGCGGGTAATAACGCTGCCCGGCATAGCGCACGGGGGCGTGGTCGGTGAGCCGCCCGGTCAGCAGCAGGCGCACCTCCACCCCGCGCCGCGCGGCCTTGCGCAGGGCCCGGCGGACCTTCCAGGTGGGCAGGAAATACGGCGTGGCCAGCCAGATGCGCTGCTGCGCGCCGTTCAGGCTGCGCACCAGCGACTGCAGGATGTCGCGGTGCTGGCGGGCGTCGGCGTAGGCCACCCGGCCCAGGCCGCTGCTGCCGATGGGCGTGGGCGGCAGGCGCGCCGGGTGCACCGCTTCCAGCGGGCGCCAGGCCTTGGCCTGCAGGCAGGCGTGCCACTGGCGCTCGAACAGCACCAGCCAGTCGGCCAGCACCGGGCCCTGCATCTGCACCATCACCTCGTGCCAGGCGCTGGTGTTCTCCGGCACCGACCAGAACTCGTCGGTGGCGCCGGCGCCGCCGACGTAGCCGACGTCCTGGTCCACCAGCAGCAGCTTGCGGTGGTCGCGGAACAGGTTGCGCCAGCCGCCGCGCCAGCGCAGCGGGTTGTACAGCCGCAGCTCGCCGCCGGCCTCGCGCAGCCGGCGGCCCCAGGCGCTACCCAGGCGCAGGGCGCCGAAGCCGTCGAACAGGCAGCGCACCGCCACGCCGCGGCGCAGGGCGTCGATCAGGGTTTCCAGCAGCAGCTCGGCGCAGGTGCCGCCTTCCACCAGGTACAGCTCCAGGTCGACCTGGTGCTGCGCCCGGGCGATGGCCGTGAGCATGCTCGGGAAGAAGTTCTCCCCGTCCACCAGCAGGGCGAAGCGGTTGCCGCTGCGCCAGGGGAAGACCGGCCCGCTCACCGCTGGGCGAAGATCAGCACGGCGCCCACCGGCACCGCCAGGTTGATGGTCTGCAGGCCGGCGAGCTTGCGCAGCCGCTCCAGCCCCGGCGCCAGGCCGAAGTCGGCGGCGTCGAGGATCAGCGGCGACAGCGTCACCACCTGGAAGCGCCGTTCGTCCAGGCGCGTCACCAGCACTTCGGCGCGGTAGCCGTGGCTGGTGCCACGCAGGTCCAGGCGCAGCGGCAGCGGCATCTCCAGTTGCGCGCCATTGGCCAGGCCGAGGATCGGCCCCAGGTCCAGTTGCGCGTCCACCGTGGCCTCGGGGTAGCGCTCGGTCTCGAACAGCAGCTCGCGGATGCGCTCGTCGCGCAGCGGCACGCCGCTGAGCACCGAGTCCAGCTCGATGCGCAGGCTGGCCTTGCCGTGGTCGTCGACGGCGCCGTGCATGACCAGGAAGCGGTTGTTGTCGGCGCCGGCGGCGCCGCGGCCGGTGACGAAGTTCAACCGCGAGGATTCGTAGTCGAGGTACCAGGCCGCCTGGGCGGAAGCGGCGAAGCAGGCCACGAGGAGGAAAGCGAACAGCGAGCGCATGAAGTCCCTTACATGAAAAACGGCTGGATCAGGCCAACGATAGCGGCCCGCCGCCGCCTTGCAAACCGGCCGACCGGCGAGCCCATTGGGCAGGCGGCAGCGCCAATGGTTCAGTCGGCCGGCAGCGCGGCAATCCCAGGCGAGAACGTAGGGCGCATAACCGTTCGCGGTTATCCGCCGGATACACCGAAGCCATGGCTAACACCCAGGTCAACCCCGGAGCCGCCGGGGACCGAGGCCAAGCGGCGGATAACGCCGTAGGCGTTATGCGCCCTACACCAGGCGTAGGGCGCATAACCGTTCGCGGTTATCCGCCGGATACACCGAGGCCATGGCCAACACCCAGGTCAACCCCGGAACCGCCGGGGACCGAGGCCAAGCGGCGGATAACGCCGCAGGCGTTATGCGCCCTACACCAGGCGTAGGGCGCATAACCGTTCGCGGTTATCCGCCGGATACACCGAGGCTATGGCCAACACCCAGGTCAACCCCGGAGCCGCCGGGGACCGAGGCCAAGCGGCGGATAACGCCGTAGGCGTTATTCGCCCTACAAAGCGTCCGCCTGGGGCAGCAGCCGGCAGCCCTCGCGCGGGCCGAGCCAGGCGGCGGTCTGGGTGCTGCCCAGGCCGCGGGCAGTCACGCGCTTGTGCTCGGCGTCGTCGAGGAAGGCGCTGGTGGGCACGTACTGCTTCGTGTAGCCCTGGCAGTACTCGGCGCTGTTGCCCATGACGTAGCGGCAGGAGCAGTACTCCTTGGCCGTGTAGGCGCCGATGATCGGCGGGAAGGATTCCAGGTGCACGCGGTTGGCCCAGGCCCAGCCGGCCAGGGCGACCAGCAGCAGGAGCAGCAGGCTGAGCAGCGGGTGGCGGCGGATCATGGCTTGGCCTCCGGCTGGGCGAAGGCCGCGAGGGCCCGCTTGAGGAAGTCGTCGTGGCGGTAGCTGCCGTCGCGGTCGTCGGCATAGCGCACTATCACCAGCTTCTGGTCGGGCAGCACGTACAGCGCCTGGCCCCAGTGGCCGAGGGCGGCGAAGGTGGTCTCCGGGGCGTTCGGCCAGGGCAGGCCGGCGCCGGCCGGGGCGCGGTTCAGCCACCACTGGCCGCCGGGCACGCCGTCGGCGGCGTCCTCCGCGGTGGGGTGGTAGTTGGCGAACGGCGTGAGGGCGAACTGCATCCAGGCCTGGGGCAGCAGCTGGCGTTCCTTCCAGCGCCCGCCGCGCTGCATCAGCAGGCCGATGCGCGCCAGGTCGCGGGCGGTCATGTAGGCGTAGGAGGAACCGACGAAGGTGCCGCTGGCGTCGCGCTCCCACACCGCCGAGCGGATGCCCAGGGGCTCGAACAGCGCGGTCCAGGGATAGTCCGCGTAGGCCTCGCCGACCATCTGCTTCAGGCTGGCGGCGAGCACGTTGCTGTCGCCGCTGGAGTAGCGGAAGCGCTGGCCCGGCTCGGCGTCGGCGGGGAAGCCGGCGACGAAGCCGGCCATGTCGTCGCGGCCGCGGGTGTAGAGCATGGCCACCACCGAGGACTTCAGCGGGGCGTATTCGTAGTCCTCTTCCCAGGCCAGGCCCGAGGCCCAGTTGAGCAGGTGGCGCATCTTCACCTGCGGGTGCGCGGCGAAGGGCGCGAAGTGCTGCGCCACCGCGTCGTCCAGCTGGAAGCGGCCCTCGCCGTAGGCCACGCCGAGCACGCAGGCCATGATGCTCTTGCTCATGGACCAGGCCAGGTGCGGGGTCTGCGCGCGGGTCGGCCCGGCATAGCGCTCGTAGACCAGTTGGCCGTCGCGGATCACCACCACGGCGTCGCTGCGCACGCCCTGGCGGGTGGCGTCGTCGCGCGCCGGGAAGGCATAGGCCTCGAAGGCCTGCAACGCCGGGCCGCTGGCCGCGGGGCCGGGCTGCCAGTCGGCCTCCGGCCAGGTTTGCGCGTGGGCCGGCGCCAGCAGGCACAGGCTGGCGACCAGGGTGGCGCCACGCAGCAGCGGGCGCAGGCAGGGCATGGGCATCGGCGGGCCTCTTGTTTTCAGCTCCGGCGGAACCCTAGCACGGCGCCATGACGGCCATAAGCGCCGATCACGCCGTAATGGCGGACGGATTCAGCGCGGCACCTGGTAGTCGGCCGGGCCGAGCAGGTCCATGCCGCACTCCAGGCCGCTTATCCAGTCGAGGAAGGCGTCGATCATCGGCCTGCCGGCGAAGGGCCGGCCGTGCTGCGGCACCATCATCTGCACGTCGAGGGTGCGCACCATGTCCGCCCACAGCCGGCACACCTTGTTGCTGGCCATGTAGCGGCGATGGAAGCCGAGCATGTGCGGCAGGTGCTCGGCGAAGTCCTGCACCGGGTTGGCGTCGTCCACCAGGGAGGCGCCCATGTCGCCGGAGAAGAGGATGCGGCTGACCGGGTCGTAGATCTGGAAGTTGCCCACCGAGTGCAGGAAGTGCGCCGGCAGTATCTTCAGCTGGCAGCGGCCGAGGTTCAGCGACTGGCCGCGGTCGGGCACGGCGATGACGCGGTCGTAGGTGGAGATGCCGTGGCTGACCGCCAGGTAGTTGGCCGTCAGGTGCGGCAGGAAGCGCGCCCAGAGCTTGGAGCAGATGACCTTGGCGCGGGTGTGCAGCAGCCATTTGTCCAGCGCGGCGATGATGTCCGGGTCCTGGTGCGAGGCGAAGATGTAGTCCAGCTCCTGCAGCGGCATCAGCTTCGACAGTTCCAGCGACAGCGGCGTGTAGGTCAGGTCGCCGCCCGGGTCCAGCAGCAGGTACTGGCCGTGGTCGACGATGAGGAACTGGTTGGACTGCACCCCGTCGCCGGTAACGAGGTCATCGAAGCACAGGCACTGGTGGGTGCCGTTGTCGAACAGCACTATGGGTTCGCGACGCATGGAGCTTCCTGCGGATCATGCCGGTGGGCGGCGGAATGTCGCGCAGGGTACCCAGGCGCGGGCGCAGGCCTCACTGACCTGGGTCAAGCCCCAGTGCCGCCCAGGCCTTGTCCAGGCGCCTGGCGCGGGCGCTGCCGCCCAGGGCGAGCACCGCGCGGTCGCGCTTCCACAGCTGCGCCCAGTGCTCCGGGCCCTGGGCGATGGCGGCGTCCAGCGCCGGGGTCAGGGCGTCGAACTGGGCGAACAGGCCGCCCAGCAGCAGGTGCGTGGCCGGGTCGCCGACCGGGTGCCGCGCCACCTCCGCACAGCCGGCCAGCAGCCCCGCCAGGCGCAGCGGCAGCTCGCGCGGCCAGCGGCTGGCCAGGCCCACGCCGTACAGCCAGGCCAGCAGCGCGGCCATCACGTGCAGGTCCTCCAGGCCGCGGAACGGCTTGCTGTAGGCGTCCCAGCCGTCGCCCGGCAGGCGCTCGCAGTGGGCGCCGTCGAGGATCAGCCGGGCATGGGGGATGTCGGGGATCAGCGGCATGGCCGGCATCGGCTCCAGGCGCGCGCCGGGGGCGCCGGCCAGCACCACGGTCATCGCCAGGCGCGGGGCGTCGCCGGCCGGCTCGTCGCGCGCCGCCACCAGGTACCAGGCGGCGCTGTCGGCGGCGGTGGCGAAGTCCTTGCGGCCGTGCAGGGTCAGGCCGTCCAGGCGGGTGACCAGGTCCGCCGGGCGCAGGCTCTTGCCCTCGCTGACGCAGAGCGCGCCGAGGCCGGCCGGGGCCGCCGGCCACAGGGCGCGCAGGGCCGCCTGGTAGCCGCCGAGGAAGGCCAGGCCGGGGGTGGCCGCCAGGCGCCCGGCGAGCACCGCCAGCTCCAGCGGCCCGGCGCCGTCGGCGCAGGCCAGCAGTTCGGCGTACCAGTCCTCCAGGGCCAGGCCGGCGGGCAGTGGCTCCAGTGGGCCGAGCAGGCGGTTCCAGGGCATGGGGCGATCCTCATCCAGGGGGTGGTTGTCATACAAGCATCACGCCAGGGTCACGAGCGTGACACCGCCGCTTCCTAGCCTGAGCTTGCACAACAAAGGCGACCGGCCGCAACCCGCCTGGCCGGCCCATGGAGGCCTCCGCATGAGTCAGACCGCCCACGCCTGCGACACCCCGCGCGAAGAACGCCGCCTCAAGGCCGTGCGCCTGCGCGGCGCCCGCGCCCTGCGCGAAGCCCAGGCCCTGCGCTTCCGCGTGTTCAGCACCGAGTTCGATGCGCGCCTGAAGGGGGCCGAACTCGGCCTGGACCTGGACGACTACGACAGCCACTGCCTGCACATCGGCGTGCGCGACCTGGCCAGCGGCGCCCTGGTGGCCACCACCCGCCTGCTCGACCACCGCGCCGCCGGACGCCTGGGGCGCTTCTACAGCGAAGAGGAATTCCACCTCGACGGCCTGGCCGAGCTGCAGGGCCCGGTGCTGGAGATCGGCCGCACCTGCGTCGACCCGGCCTACCGCAACGGCGCCACCATCGCCGTGCTCTGGGGCGAGCTGGCCGAGGTGCTCAACGAGGGCGGCTACCGCTACCTGATGGGCTGCGCCAGCATCCCCATGCGCGACGGCGGCGTCCAGGCCCTGGCGGTGATGCAGCGCCTGCGCGAGCGCTACCTGTGCCGCGAGCACCTGCGCGCCGAGCCGAAGACGCCGCTGCCGGCCCGGGAACTGCCGGACAACCTCACCGCCGAGCTGCCGCCGCTGCTCAAGGCCTACATGCGCCTGGGCGCGAAGATCTGCGGCGAGCCCTGCTGGGACCCGGACTTCCAGGTCGCCGACGTGTTCATCCTGCTCAAGCGCGACGAGCTGTGCCCGCGCTACGCCCGCCACTTCAAGGCGGCCGTGTGATGCGCGGCGCCTGGCGAACCGCCCGCCTGCTGGCGGTGGTCGGCCTGGGCCTGGCGCTGGCCGCCGCGGTGGCGCTGCTCGAACGCCTGCCCGGCTACGACTGGACCGCCCTGCGCCAGGGCCTGACGCGCTGGTGGCTGGCCCGCCTGCGCCGCGCCCTGCCGTTGCGGGTGACGGTCCATGGCGAGCTGCCCCGGGGCCCGGCGCTGTGGGTCAGCAACCACGTGTCCTGGCTCGACATCCCGCTGCTCGGCGCCCTGGCCCCGCTGACCTTCCTATCCAAGGCCGAGGTGCGCCAGTGGCCGCTGGCCGGCTGGCTGGCGGAAAAGGCCGGCACCCTGTTCATCCGCCGCGGCTCGGGCGACGGCAGCCGCCTCGGCGAGCAGATCGCCGGGGCCCTGCAGCTGGGCCGCTCGACGCTGATCTTCCCCGAAGGCACCACCACCGACGGCCGCGGCCTGCGCAATTTCCACCCGCGCCTGCTGGCCGGCGCCATCCACGCCGGGGTGCCGCTGCAGCCGGTGGCCCTGCGCTACCTGCGCAACGGCGAACCGGACCCGCTGGCGCCCTTCATCGGCGACGACGACCTGCTCAGCCACCTGCTGCGGCTGCTGCGCAACGACCGCGGCTGCGTGGAGATCCACCTGCTCGCGCCGCTGCCCAGCCAGGGCCGCGACCGCGCCCAACTGGCGCAGCAGGCCCACGCCGCCATCGGCACGGTGATCTACGGGGAAATCGCTCGGGACCAGGCGCTGGCCGCCTGAAACAGGAAGGAAGTCGAACCTGCCGGGCGCCACGGCTGGCAGGTTCCGCCCCGGACGGCGGAGCAGGCCCAGGCCCCCGGAAAGACCGGCGCCCGCCATTGGCGGGCGCCGTCGTTCCAGTGGCGCGCGGGGCCTGCGCGGCGCCGCCCTATACGTCGGTGTCCGGCGGCACGACCAGGATGTCGCAATCCAGTTCGCGCAGGGCGTAGTCGGCAACACTGCCGATCAGGGCACGCTTGATCCCTCCCATGCCCCGGGTACCCATCACCAGCAGGTCCGGCCGGTGCTTCTCGGACATGCGCTCCAGCACGTTGCCCGGCAGGCCGACGGCGACCAGCTGTTCGTCGATCCAGGGCTCCAGCCGCTGGTCCCTGAGGAACGCCTTGAACTCGTCCACCGCCTGCCGCGTCTCGGTGCCGACGAACTCGTCGATGCGCTCCTCGCTGACCCCGGAGTACTGCATCATGCCCTTGGCCAGCGGGCTGAAGGCGTAGATGGCGCGGCGCACCGCGCCCTGCAGCAGGCCCAGGCGCTCGGCGACGCGCACCGCGTTGGCCGAGGCCGGCGAGGTGTCCAGCGCCAGCAGCAGGTCGCGGTATTCGCCGGCGGCCGGCTGGTTGACCATCAGCACCGGCAGCTTGCCGGCGCGCACCACCCGCTCCACCGTGGTGCCGACGAAGATGTCGCGCAATACGCTCTTGCGGTGCGAGCCCATCACCAGCAGGTCGACGTCCTCCTCCAGCGCGCAGCTGACGATCTTCTGGTTCGGGTCGCCCACCTCGACGCGGATGCGCGGGCAACTGCCGCCCAAGGCGGTGAGCTCGACCAGGCGCGCCTCCAGCAGCAGCCGGACCTGCGTCGCCTCCTGCTCGACCAGCGCCGCCGGCTGGTCCTCGTCGACCACGCAGAGCACCGTCCACGGGCAGCCGAAGCGCTTGGCCAGGGCCCCGGCGCGTTGCAGGGCCTTCTCCGAGCGCGACGACAAGTCCGTGGCGATCATCAATGATTTGAGCATGCAGCACCTCCCTCTCCATCGTGGGTTCTATTGCATCCTTTCATGGCTTTCCTACGTTTGATGCATATCAAGCCGGGGGCGATCCCCAGGCAAATCGTCGCACCGCCCGGCCAGCGCCAGCAGTTGCGGGTAGAAGGCGCGGAAGTCGTCGCTCAGCACCTGGTAGCGCTCGGCCAGCTCCTCCCAGGCGCCGTCCAGCAGGCCCGGGCGCGACAGCCGCCGGGCCATGCCGGCGAGCACGTCCTGCAGCACCGCGAAGTCGCGGTAGCTGCCCAGCCAGTCCTGCGCCGCCATGCGCGGGGCGATACGCGCCAGGCGCTCGGGCAGTTGCGGGGTCTGGTTCAGTACACCATAGACGCGGCGGGTGAATTCGCTGAGCGGCTCGTTGCTGAATGTGTCCCAGTCGCGGGCCAGGCAATGGTCGAAGAACACGTCCAGCAGCACCCCGGCCAGACGCCGCCGCTCGGCGGGAAAACGCAGCTTCGCCGCGTGCACCAGCGGATGGCTGTCGGTGAAGGCATCGATGCGCCGGTGCAGGCGGATGGCCGCCTCGACGTCCGCCGGCCAGCGCCCGGCCAGCGGCCCCTTGACGAAGTCGCCATAGAGGCTGCCGAGCAACTGCGCCGGCTGCGAGCCGCCGAGGTGGAGGTGGGCGAGGTAGTTCATCGTCCAAGCTTAGCGCGAAAGCGGCCGCGGCGGGGTGCGGGCGGGCCCGCGGATTTGCCCGCAAGGCCCGTCTCTGCTAGTGTCGCCGGGTTCCGAATACCCCGCCGAGATGTCCCATGGCCCGCAAGAAAGCCGTCGATTTCGAACAGTCCCTCGCCGAACTGCAAACCCTGGTGGAACGCCTGGAGAGCGGCGAGCTGTCCCTGGAGGACTCGCTCGGCGCCTTCGAGCAGGGCATCCGCCTGACCCGCGAATGCCAGGCGGCGCTGAGCCAGGCCGAGCAGAAGGTGCAGGTGCTGCTGGAGCGCGATGGAGAGCTGAGCGAGGCGCCCTTCGACAGCGAAGGCGAAGACGCATGATCGCCGCCTACCAGGCGCGCTGCCAGGCGCGCGTCGATGCCGCCCTGGAAACCCTGTTCACCCCGCCCCGCGAAGACCTCCAGCGCCTCTACCGGGCCATGCGCTACAGCGTGGTCAACGGCGGCAAGCGCGTGCGCCCGCTGCTGGCCTACGCCGCCTGCGAGGCCCTCGGCGGCGACCCCGCCCGGGCCGACGGCGCGGCCTGCGCGGTGGAGCTGATCCACGCCTACTCGCTGGTCCACGACGACCTGCCGGCGATGGACGACGACGCCCTGCGCCGCGGCCAGCCGACCACCCACATCGCCTTCGACGAGGCCTGCGCCATCCTCGCCGGCGACGGCCTGCAGGCGCTGGCCTTCGAGGTGCTGGCCGATGCCCGGCTGAACCCGCAGGACGCCGGGACGCGCCTGGCCATGGTCAGCGCCCTGGCCCGCGCCGCCGGCTCCGCCGGCATGGTCGGCGGCCAGGCCATCGACCTCGAGGCGGTGGGCCGGCGCATCGACCAGGCGGCCCTGGAAACCATGCACCGGCACAAGACCGGCGCGCTGATCGAAGCCAGCGTGCGCCTCGGCGCCCTGGCCAGCGGCCACGCCGACGCCGAGCGCCTGGAGGCCCTGGCCCGCTATGCCGGCGCCGTCGGCCTGGCGTTCCAGGTGCAGGACGACATCCTCGACGTGGAAAGCGACACCGCCACCCTGGGCAAGACCCAGGGCAAGGACCAGGCCCACGACAAGCCCACCTATCCCGCGCTGCTCGGCCTGGAACCCGCCAAGGCCTACGCCCTGGCCCTGCGCGACCAGGCCCTGGCGGCCCTGGAAGGCTTCGGCGCCGGCGCCGAGCCACTGCGCGACCTGGCCCGCTACATCGTCGAGCGGCGCAACTGACCGACCGGTCGTTTCGCCTATAACCGCACTCCCCTGGAACTGTAGGAGCGGGCCCTGCCCGCGATTCGCGCGCAGGGCGCGCTCCTACAGGGGAATGGCATGGCTCGGCCCGCGTTGGAGCGGACTCCGTCCGCGATCCGGCGGATAACGCCAGGCCCACCCATGACGTAGGGCGAATAACCGTTCGCGGTTATCCGCCGTTGGCCGTGCCACCGGGGTGTCCGGCGTGGCGGGGACCAATCGCGGACGGAGTCCGCTCCTACGACCGTGTTTTCCTGGAGCTGCAGGAGCGCGCCATATCCACGCCGACAGCTCTAGGTTGCCGTCTTCGCCGGCGTGGCAGGGCGAAGGACCTAGGTCCGCAAGCAAAGCCCTGCCCCACCCCACACGAACAACCGGACGCAAACCACCCGCTTTCTCGGGCAAACGGCACGACCGCCTTGCTTGGGCCTGTCAGAAGCATCAGGTAAACTGCCGCATCTTTGCCTCTCATAACGATCAGCCTGATGCCCACGACGTTCCACGAGATTCCCCGCGAGCGCCCCGCCACCCCCCTGCTCGACCGCGCCGGCACGCCGGTCGAACTGCGCCGGCTGGGCGAGGCGGAGCTCGTCACCCTCGCCGACGAACTGCGCCAGTACCTGCTCTACAGCGTCGGCCAGACCGGCGGCCACTTCGGCGCGGGCCTGGGGGTGATCGAACTGACCATCGCCCTGCACTACGTCTTCGACACCCCGGACGACCGCCTGGTGTGGGACGTCGGCCACCAGGCCTACCCGCACAAGATCCTCACCGGCCGCCGCGAGCGCATGGGCACGCTGCGCCAGAAGGACGGCCTGGCCGCCTTCCCGCGCCGCTCCGAGAGCGAGTACGACACCTTCGGCGTCGGCCACTCCAGCACCTCCATCAGCGCCGCCCTGGGCATGGCCATCGCCGCCCGCATGCAGGGCTCGGGGCGCAAGTCGGTGGCGGTGATCGGCGACGGCGCGCTGACCGCCGGCATGGCCTTCGAGGCGCTGAACCACGCCTCCGACGTGCAGGCCGACATGCTGGTGATCCTCAACGACAACGACATGTCGATCTCGCACAACGTCGGCGGCCTGTCCAACTACCTGGCCAAGATCCTCTCCAGCCGCACCTACAGCAGCATGCGCGAGGGCAGCAAGAAGGTGCTCTCGCGCCTGCCCGGGGCCTGGGAGATCGCCCGCCGCACCGAGGAATACGCCAAGGGCATGCTGGTCCCCGGCACCCTCTTCGAGGAGCTGGGCTGGAACTACATCGGCCCCATCGACGGCCACGACCTGCCCACGCTGATCGCCACCCTGCGCAACATGCGCGACCTCAAGGGCCCGCAGTTCCTCCACGTGGTGACCAAGAAGGGCAAGGGCTTCGCCCCGGCCGAGGCCGACCCCATCGGCTACCACGCCATCACCAAGCTGGAGCCGGCGGGCGCCGCGCCGAAGAAGGCCGGCGGGCCGAAGTACTCCAACGTCTTCGGCCAGTGGCTGTGCGACATGGCGTCGCAGGATCCGCGCCTGGTCGGCATCACCCCGGCGATGAAGGAAGGCTCCGACCTGGTGGCCTTCGCCGAGCGCTTCCCGGAGCGCTACTTCGACGTGGCCATCGCCGAGCAGCACGCGGTCACCCTCGCCGCCGGCATGGCCTGCGACGGCATCAAGCCGGTGGTGGCGATCTACTCCACCTTCCTGCAGCGCGGCTACGACCAACTGATCCACGACGTCGCCGTGCAGAACCTCGACGTGCTCTTCGCCATCGACCGCGCCGGCCTGGTGGGCGAGGACGGCCCGACCCACGCCGGCAGCTTCGACCTTTCCTACCTGCGCTGCATCCCCGGCATGCTGGTGATGGCCCCCAGCGACGAGGACGAGCTGCGCAAGCTGCTGACCACCGGCTACCTGTTCCAGGGCCCGGCGGCGGTGCGCTACCCGCGCGGCAGCGGCCCGAACACGCCGATCGACCCGGCGCTGGAGCCGGTGGAAATCGGCAAGGGCGTGCTGCGCCGCCAGGGCAAGGCGGGCAAGGTCGCCATCCTGGCCTTCGGCGTGCAACTGGCCGAGGCCCTGCAGGTGGCCGAGCGCTTCGACGCGACCGTCGCCGACATGCGCTTCGTCAAGCCGCTGGACGAGGCCCTGGTGCGTGAGCTGGCCGACAGCCACGAACTGCTGGTGACCGTGGAAGAGAACGCCGTGATGGGCGGCGCCGGCGCCGCGGTCGGCGAGTTCCTCGCCCGCGAGAACCGCCAGCAGCCGCTGCTGCACCTGGGCCTGCCGGACTACTACGTGGAACACGCCAAGCCGGCGCAGATGCTCGCCGAATGCGGCCTGGACGCCGCCGGCATCGAGCGCGCCATCGCCGAGCGCCTGGCGCAGCTGGCCACCCCCGCGCCCGGGGCCTGAGCCCCGGCGCGGCGCCGGGCCGCGTCAGCCCAGCAGCGCCAGGGTGTCCAGGGCGATCATGCGTTCCTCGGCGGTGGGCACCACCAGCACCCGCGGCGAGCCGGGCCGGTGGATTGCCCGGCAGCGCCCGCCCACGCACGCGTCGTTGGCCGCCTCGTCGACGGCGAAACCGAGAAATTCCAGGTGGGCCAGGGTCCTGGCGCGCACCAGCGACGAGTTCTCGCCGATCCCGCCGGTGAACACCAGGCCGTCGATGCGCGGCATGGCGCAGCCCATCGCCGCCAGGGACTTGGCCAGGCGGTAGCAGAACACCTCGATGGCCAGGGCCGCGCCCGCATGGCCCCGGGCGCGCGCCTGCTCCAGCGTGCGCATGTCGTTGGACAACCCCGACAGGCCGAGCAGGCCGCTGTCCTCGTTGAGCATCCTGTCGACTTCCTCGATGCTCCAGCCCAGGCTGCGGATCAGGTGGCCGTGCAGGTTGGGGTCGACGTCGCCGCTGCGCGTGCCCATCACCAGCCCCTCCAGCGGCGTCATGCCCATGCTGGTGTCGCGGCTGCGGCCGTTGACGATGGCGCAGGTCGAACTGCCGTTGCCCAGGTGCGCCGACAGCCAGCAGCTGTCCTCCGCCGGCAGGTCGCACAGGGCGGCGGCGCGCTGGCTGACGTAGCGGTGGCTGGTGCCGTGGAAGCCGTAGCGGCGCACCCCGAAATGCCGGTACAGCCGTTCCGGCAGGGCGTAGCGGTAGGCGTGCTCGGGCAGGCTCTGGTGGAAGGCGGTGTCGAACACCGCCACCTGCGGCAGTTGCGGGTACAGCGCCAGGGCGGCCTCGATGCCGGCCAGGGCCCCGGGGTTGTGCAGCGGCGCCAGGGCGACGGTGTCGCGGATGGTACTCATGACCTGCGGATCGATGCGGCAGGCCTGGCTGAAGTGCTCGCCGCCATGCACCACGCGGTGGCCGATGCCCTGCAGGCGCCCTTCGGCGGCCGCCTGCACCAGCGGCAGCAGGCGCGCCAGGGCCTGGCGGTGGTCGGCGTTGGGCAGGGCGAGGTCGGCGCGGCCGCCGGCGTCGACGATGCGCAGGCTGGCCTGGGGCGTGCCCAGGCATTCGACGATGCCGCTGGCGCGGAACTCGGCGGCGCTTTCCTCGACCAGGGCGAACTTGATCGACGAACTGCCGCAGTTGATGACGAGGATGCTTCGGTCGGACATGGAAGGGTTTCCTGCAGGACAAGGGAGAGCCCGACGCGCCACGCCGCCCCGGACCGCGAAGGGCCGGGCACGGGCGCGCCGGGAGGAAGAGGTGCGGCCTACCAGGCCGCGCTCAGGCGTTCGCGATTGGCCAGGGTGGCCGAGGGGCGCTCACCGAAGAGCAGCTGGTAGTCGCGCCCGAACTGCCCCATGTGCCAGAACCCCCAGGCCATGGCGGCGTCCTGCACGGTCGCGTAGGGCGAGTGGGGGCTGCCCAGCTCGCGGTGCACGGCGTTCAGGCGCACGGCCTTGAGGTAGTGGATGGGGCTGCGCCCGAGCACGTCCAGGAAGCAGTTGCGCAGCGTGCGCTGGCTGACGTGCAGGAGCCGGCACAGCTCCAGCACGCTCACCGGCCGCGCGGGGTTGTCCAGCACGTATTCGCGCGCCCTGGCGACCACCCAGTGCTTGCGCAGCAGGGTGCGGGAACAGGCGTGGCGGGCCGCTTCGGCGCCCTGCAGCAGGTCCAGCAGGCAGAGCAGCAGGTCGTGGTTCAGCTGCCGCGCCACCGCGGGCTCGCGCAGGCTCAGCGGCTCGACCTGGGCCAGCGCCAGCGCGGCGCGCATGAAGTCGCACAGGCGCCGCCGGGCGCCGGGCTCGACCTGCAGCAGGCGCGACTCCTCCAGCAGCAGGCCGAGGTGGCGCAACTCCTCCAGCTCCAGGTGCTCCAGCAGCGCCTCGCGCTCCACCACCAGGCCGAGGATGTTGTAGTCGTCCGGGGTGCTCAGCTCGAACTCGCGCCCGCCCGGGCGCACGGCGATGGCCTGGGCGTCGATGCAGTCGCGGCCGATGTAGCCGACGTCCTTGTCGCCGTAGGGGATGCCGAACCAGAAGGCGCCGGGCCAGACCATGCAGGACTGGTGCAGCGCGTGGCTGGTGTATTCGCGGAAGAACTGCAGGCCGTCGAGCCAGACCTCGGTCAGCTCGCCGCGGAAGGGCCCGGGGTCGAGCTGGTCGTAGAGCTGCTGCCAGGCGGTGATGTTGCAGGCGTGGGCGTAGACGTCGCCGGTCTGCCGCCGGCGCACGCCGTCGCCGTGGCCCAGGGGTTCGTCCAGCCCGCCCGGCGCGCCTTCGCACGCCCACAGGTGATGCAGATCGATTGTGCTTTTCTTGTCCGACATGACGCCTTGCCCGATGACTTCAGGGACCCGCGCGAGCGGGTCGGGTTTCGTCTGCAAGGCACGGCCAGGTGGGTAGCTCTGTGGCTGCCTCACACTGTGGAGAATTCGTCAGAGCAGGTGTTGCCACAGGTCAAGGTGCGGCCTGGCCACCGTCATGGCGTGCACCAGCAGGCCCTTTTCCCCGGCACTGGCGCAGGCCACCCGCACCGCCGCCTCCACGTCGGCGATCTCGCCGGTCAGCACCAGGTAGCACTTGCCGCCGATGCCGAAGGCCATGTGTACCCGCACCAGGGTGACGTTGGCCGCCTTCACCGCGGCATCGGCGGCCTCGATGCAGGCCGCCACGCTGAAGGTTTCCACCACCCCCAGCGCGCGCGGCTCGTCCACCGGGTTGACGCCGCTGATGGCCGGCAGCACCGACTCGTGGATGTTCGCCAGGACGAACTGGTCCACCAGCATCTGCCCGCCCTCGGCCGCGCCGGCCTGCACCGCCTGGCGCACCGCGGCGACCTCGCCGCCGACCATGGCGATGTACTTGCCGGGGCAGATGGTCTTGGCCGCCAGCAGCTGCACGTCGGCGCTCTTCAGCATCAGGTCGGCGAGCTGCACGCCGCGGGCGATGCTGGTCAGTTCGATCAAGCCTATGGCGTGGTGCATGAAGCTTCTCCTGGCGGGTTGGCGACGAGGCGGATGTGGCCGTCGCCGACCTCCGCCACGCGGCCGGCGATGCTGGCGTGCAGCGGCACGCCGAGTTGTCCTTCGGGCACTTCGGCGATGCAATCGCCCAATGCCACCTGCTGGCCCACGGCGACACAGGGCCGGGCGGCCACGCCGATGTGCTGGCACAGCGCCAGGCACACCTCGGCGGGGTGGTGTTCCTGCGCCAGCAGCGGCGCCTTGTGGTTGTAGGCCTGCAGTTCCAGGCGCGAGACCAGGCGGCTGACCGGCAGCAGGCGGTATTCGGCCATGGGGTCGGCGCCGCGCAGTTCGCCCTGGTAGCGGGCGCCCTCTTCGCGCAGGCGGGCCTTGAGCGCCTGGTTCAGGCGCATCGGCGAGATGTCCACCGGGCAGGCATAGGCCTCGCAGATGCCGCATTCGGAGCAGGTCAGCGCCGACAGCAGCACGCTGGGCTGCGCCACGTGCTGGTAGTTGGTGGCGCGCACGATCAGGTGCGGCGGCAGCTCGTGGCCGATCATGTGCCGCGGGCACAGCTCGGTGCACAGCGTGCACTGCTCGCACACCGAGCGGGCCATGGCCAGCACCGAGTCCATGCCCTGCCGGCGGCGGCGCACCAGCAGGTGGTCGTCCGGCAGCGCCAGCAGGCCGCCGGTAGTCTTGCTCACCGGCTCGTCGAGGTCGTCCAGCAGGTGCCCCATCATCGGCCCGCCATTGATGAAGGCCGGGCGATCCACGGTACTGCCGCCGGCCAGGGCCAGGGCCTCGCGCAGCGGCGTGCCCAGCGGCAGGCTGAGGGTCAGCGGCCGGCGCACCGCGCCGTTCACGGTCAGGGTGCGGTGGGTCACCGGCTGCTGCCGTTCCACCGCGCGGCCGACGTTGATCAGCGTCTGCACGTTGCTCACCACCACGCCGATGGCCAGCGGCAACGCCGCCGGCGGCACGCGCCGGCCGGTGGCCAGCCAGATGGTGATGACCTCGTCGCCGGCCGGGTAGACGTCCGGCAGTATGTGCAGGCGCACGCGCTCGGGCAGCAGCGGTTGCAGGCAGTCGATGGCCGCCCGGTACTTGGCCTTGAGGGCGATGATCCCCTCCTTCGCGCCGGTGGCGGCCATGCCGTGGAGCAGGCCCTTGAGCAGCCATTCGGCCTGTTCCACGGCGAGCTGCTGGTCGACCTTGAGCAGGGGCTCGCACTCGGCGCCGTTGACCAGGTAGATCTCCGCCTCGGCCTGCAGCTTGACGTGGGTCGGGAAGCCCGCGCCCCCCGCCCCCACCACGCCGGCGGCGAACACCCGGCGGCGGATCTCGTCGGGCGCCAGGGCCTGCACGGCGATCATCGCGGCGCCCCTCCCGGCAGGCGGTAGCGGCTACTGCGGCGGCGCAGCCGGCCCTGGGCGAAGAGGCCCTCCAGCCAGGCCCGGGCCTGCGCCACCGGGATGTCGAAGGCCGCCGCCACCTCGCTGGCGCTGTAGCCCTGCCTGCGCCGGGCGAGCAGGCCGAGCAGCGCCTCCTCCGGCGCCGGCGCAGGGCGCGGCGCCGGGTCTTGCCCGGCGTCCAGCAGGGTGCCCAGCAGGTAGGCGGTGTCGTCTTCCGGGCGGCCGATTTCCTTGCGGCCGACCAGGCAGCCGCGCCGGCTGGCCAGCGCCGCGCCGGCGTCCAGCGCGGCGCGGCAGGCGGCCAGGTCGCCCTCCACCACCAGGGTGACCAGCGCCGGGTTGGTCACGGCCTGGCGCAGCAGGCGCACCGACGCCGCCTTGAGCATGGCGTCGGCGGCCTCGATGCCGCAGGCCAGGCCCCTGACCTCCAGCAACCCCAGGGCATCGATCATGGCGCTCACCTCCTCAGGCCCGCTGGATGGGGTTGCGCGCGATCTCCAGCACCGCCTCGGAGAAGGCGTTGCAGGCGGCGCGGCAGGCCGCCTGGCTGCCGGCGAGGAAGGCCGCCGAGTAGTTGGTTTCCGAGGGCGGCGGCACGTAGGTCACCAGTTGCACGTCGGCGGCCTTGAGCGCGGCGTCGATGCCGTAGGTGGCCTCCAGCGGCGGCGCCACCAGGTAGGCGATGGGGTCGCCCAGGGCGATGCCGGCGCCGGCCGACAGGTAGCTGCCGGTGCGCGACACCACGTGGGCGAGGAAGGCCACGCTGTGGGCGTCGTCGGCCCAGCGGAAGCTCGGCCCGGCCTCGATCACCTCGTTCATGGCGTCGAGCCCGGCGCGCACCTCGGCGGGGTTGGGGCCGCCGAGCATGATCAGCACCTCGCCGGCGGTGGACGATGGCCCGTTGGCCGCCCCGGCGTACAGCGAGCGGCCGTACACCACTTCCACCTGGGCCTGCTTGGTCGCCTCGTCGGCGGCGATGTAGGCGACGTCGTCGGAGTCGACGCTGATCAGCCCGAGGCTGCGGATGTGCTCGCCCACCTTCAGTTCACGACGGAAATCTTCCTGCAACGAGGCGATCAGGCGCATGGCCGTGACGCTCGGTTTGATCGGATCGAGAATGCTCATGTCGGGTTGCTCCTCAGGATGGGGCTCAGCGGTTCAGGGCGATGCCGGAGGCTTGCTTCTCCAGCATCCGCCTGGCCAGGTCGACGATCACCGCCGCCGCTTCCACCGGCGGCGTGCCGCCGCGGTGGATGTTCGAGATGCAGGTGCGGTCGGCCTCCACGGTGCCGGCCAGGGTCGGCTTGTACACCGCGTAGCAGGACAGGCTCTCGGACTGCCCCAGGCCGGGGCGCTCGCCCACCAGCAGGATCACCACCTGGGCGCCGAGCAGCTCGCCGATCTGGTCCTCGACCTTGACCCGCCCGTAGCGCACGAAGAACGGCGTGCCGACGTCCAGCCCGGCGCTCTTCAGGCCCTCCAGCAGCGGCGGGAGGATTTCCTGGAAGTTCACCGTCACCGCGTCGGTGGACAGGCCGTCGGAGATCACCACCTGCACCTGCGGGTTCTTCCTGCACTCGGCCAGCAGGGTCGCCACCGCCTTCTCGCTGAGGCGGCGGCCCATGTCCGGGCGGGTCAGGTACTGGTCCTTGGTGTCGATCTCCGACTGCACTTCCAGCAGGCCCTGCTGGGCTACCCACTCGGCGGGCACCTCCTTGAGCACGGTGTCCTTGGAGCGCGAGTGGTCGGCGAGGAAGCGCAGCAACGCCTGGGTGCGCGGGCGCACGCCGGCGCGGCCCAGGCACACCCGCGCGGCGGTGGCCTTGCGGAATTCCTCCAGCACCTCGGCGCGCTGCGGGGCCTCGACGCCGATCCACTGCCGGGCCTGCTCCGAGCCCAGGTCCCAGGCGCACAGGCCGTCCTCGACGGCGCTGCCGGCAGTGGCCGGCGCCTGGGGCGCGGCGCTGGCGGGGCGGGCCTGGAGTTCATTCAATACCGAACGGACGATGTCCTCGATCTGCTGCTGATGCATGTCGCTTCCCTCAGAAGAAAATGGATGGATCGCCGGCGCGGGCGGTCAGCCGGCCGTCGCTCATCAGGCCCATGCGTTCGAGCCAGCGCTCGAACTCCGGCGCCGGGCGCAGGCCCAGCAGCTGGCGGATGGTGGCGGTGTCGTGGAAGGCGTTGGTCTGGTAATTGAGCATGATGTCGTCGCCCATAGGCATGCCGATGATGAAGTTGCAGCCGGCGGTGGCGAGCAGGATCATCAGGTTCTCGTTGGAGTTCTGGTCGGCGTCGGCGTGGTTGGTGTAGCAGCAGTCGCAGCCCATGGAGATGCCGCTGAGCTTGCCCATGAAGTGGTCTTCCAGGCCGGCGCGGATGATCTGGCGGTCGTTGTACAGGTACTCCGGGCCGATGAAGCCGACCACGGTGTTGACCATGAAGGGGTCGAAGTGGCGGGCCAGGCCGTAGTTGCGCGCCTCCATGGTCAACTGGTCGGCGCCGTGGTGGGCGCCGGCGGACAGCGCCGAGCCCTGGCCGGTCTCGAAGTACAGGCAGTTGGGCCCGGCGATGCGGTTGTACTCGGCGCCCACCGCGCGCGCCTCCTCGAGCATCTCCAGCTCCACGCCGAACTCGCGCAGGCCCTTCTCGCTGCCGCAGATGCTCTGGAAGATCAGCCCGCCCGGCGCGCCGCGGCGGATCGCCTCCATCTGCGTGGTGACGTGGGCCAGCACGCAGCCCTGGGTGGGGATGGCGAACTTGTCGATGGCCTCGTAGACGGTGTGCAGCACGCGGCTGAGGTTCTCGACGTTGTCGGTCACCGGGTTGACGCCGATCACCGCGTCGCCGATGCCGTAGGACAGCCCCTCGTACAGCTGCGCGGCGATGCTCTGCACGTCATCGCGGGTGTCGTTGGGCTGCAGGCGCGCGCTGAAGCGGCCGGGCAGGCCCATGGTGTTGTTGGCCTTCTTCACCACCGGCATGCGCTTGGCGCCATAGATCAGGTCGGCGTTGGAGCAGATCTTCGCCACCGCCGCCACCACCTCGGAACTCAGGCCCTTGCGCAGGAAGGCGATGTCGTCGGCGCCGGTGTCGTCGGCGAGGATGTACTCGCGCAGTTCGCCGATGCGCCACTGGGCGATGCGCGCGTAGGCGCTCTCGTTGATGCCGTCCTGGATCAGCCGGGTGACGCTGTCCTCCTCGTAGGGGATCACCGGGTTCATGCGCACGTCGGCCACCG
Organism: Pseudomonas sp. JH-2; assembly: GCF_036231725.1. Taxonomy (NCBI): domain Bacteria; kingdom Pseudomonadati; phylum Pseudomonadota; class Gammaproteobacteria; order Pseudomonadales; family Pseudomonadaceae; genus Pseudomonas; species Pseudomonas sp. JH-2. The sequence goes on from NZ_JAZAQP010000033.1 coordinate 50,405, forward strand.
TCAGTTCCGACAGCACCTGCTTGGCCGCCACCCGCTCCTGCGCGGTGGCCGCCGCCACGCCGGCGAGCACGTCGCCCGAGCGCGGCTCATTGGCCTTGGCCAGGACCTCCTTGACGTCCTTGAACTGATAGGTCTTGCCGAACAACTGGGTCTTGAGCTTCATAACACCACCTCAGGAAGGGAAAGCCAGTGACTTGACGGTGACCGGGAGGATCTCGCCGTCGAACAACGGGCTGCCGATATCGATGTAGTCGCCATCGCTGGTCGCCACCTCGTCGATGACCGCCAGGGCGCGGCCGGCCAGGCGCGGCTGCAGGAGCATGCCGAGGACCTTGCCGAGGTCCTGGGCGGCCACCACCAGCAGCGGATGGGCTTGGGTTGCATGGCTCTGGAAGCCGGTGAGTTCGTCCACGCAGCGCTGGATGGCCCGGTAGGCCACCGGCAGGTCCGCCGGCAGGGCCAGGGCGTAGAGGTCTTCGTCGGCGCGCAGGTCCATGCGCCGCAGGTTCTGCCGCCAGCCGTCGGCGAGGCCCTCGCCCTGGCCGGCGGCCCAGTTCGTCGCGCAGGGCACCACCGGCACGTTGCGCATCGGCAGCTGCATTTCGCGCAGCCAGATGGTGCTGCCGGACAGCGACAGGCTGTGGGCGCCGGCGCCGATCACGGTGGCGCGCACGGTCTGCTTCGGCTCGGCCAGCGGCAGGCGCTGGAAGCCGGGGTCGTCGTGCAGCGCCGCGGCCAGCAGCGGGCCGATGTCGCCGAAGCGGAACGGCGCCTGGTCCGCGCCGTGGTAGTAGCACTCGCCGACGCCGCCGGAGAGAGTCAGCGCCTGCAGCTGGCCGACCGCGGGCAGCGGCTCGGTCATCAGCAGTTCCCGGGCCAGCGGCGACGGCGTGCCGTCGATCACCTCGTACAGCAGCGCTGCCATGCGCCGCGCCAGCGCGCGCAGTTGCTCGCCGGACAGCGTCTGCGGCTCGCTGCCGAACAGCTCGCGGCAGATCGCCCGCGCCGGCGCATGCAGGCGCAGCAATGCGCCGCGGCTGTCGGTCTCCACCAGGCGCCCGCCGACGTTCAGGCAGGCCGAGCCGATCACCCGGCCGGCCTCGAACAGCACGTAGTTGGCGGTGCCGCCGCCGATGTCGATGTTCAGCACCCGCCCGGCGCAGGCGGCGGACAGTTCCGCCGCGCCGGCGCCGCGCCCGGCGATCACCGACTCCAGGTGCGGCCCGGCGCTGGCGACCACGAAGTCGCCCAGCCGCTCGGCCAGGCGCAGCACCGCCGGGCGCGCGTTGCGCGCCTTGGAGGTCTCGCCGGTGATGATGATCGCGCCGGATTCCACCTGCGCAGGTTCCAGCCCCGCGGCGCGGTACTGGTCGAGGATGAAGGCGAGCAGCTCGTCCTCGCGCAGGTGGCCCTCGAAGTCGATCGGGGTGAAGGCCACCGGGCTGACGTAGGTGACCTCCCGCGCGGCGAACTCGTAGTGCGGCACCTGCGACAGCGAGGCGCGGTTGACCAGCACCAGGCGCGAGAAGATCACCTGCGTGGTGGTGGTGCCGACGTCGATGCCGACGCTGCGCAGCTCGCGCCTGCTCATGGCCGTGCCCTTACTCGGCCCGCTGCAGGTCGGCGTCGGGCAACGCCACCGGCTCGGGCTGGGGTTCGGATTTCGGCGCGATGAGCAACGCCACCACCACCGCGGTGACGCCGCCGAACAGCTTGCCGACCAGCATCGGGAAGATCATCGCGGACATGTTCGCCGCGGTGAAACCGAGGTGGTCGCCCAGGGCGAAGCCGGCGGACACGGCGAAGGCGCAGTTGATGATCTTGCCGCGGGCATCCATCTTGCCGAACATGCCGAACATCGGGATCACGTTGGCCAGGGTCGCCACCATGCCGGCGGCGGCGTCCTTGTTCATGCCCAGCAGGCCGCCGACCTTCATCAGCGGGGTGCCGAACCAGCGGGTCAGCAGCAGCACCATGGGGTAGGCGCCGAGCAGCACGCAGGCGATCGAGCCGATCACCTCCATGGCGCGCATCACCGCGCCGGGCTCGTCGCCCTCGCTCATGAAGATCGGGTCCATCCCCGGGATCAGCGTCCAGCCCACGGTGAACTGCACCACCGCGGCGGCCAGGCCGAGGGTGATCAGCCCCACCAGCAGCTTGGCAAACACCTCGAAGCCGGCGATGATCTTCTCCGGGCAGAACTTCAGGCCCAGGGCGATCAGCACCGCGACCGCCAGCACCGGGATCATGTTGACGAGGATCATCGCCAGGCTGAACTGCACCGGCTCGCCGTTCACCTCGATGCCCGAGTACATCGCCACCAGACCGCCGGCGATGCAGCCCAGCGGCACGGTGACTATCCCGGCAAGGGTGCCCAGGGCCAGGTAGCGGCGGTCGGACGGGGCGATGATGCCCAGCGCCACCGGGATGATGAACACCAGGGTCGGGCCCATCATGGCGCCGAGGATCAGCCCCGAGTACAGCCAGGCGGCGGTGTCGCCGCCGGCCAGTTCCTTGGCCAGGGAGAAGGCGCCCATGTCGTTGGCCAGCAGGGTGCCGGCGAACATCGCCGGGCTGGCCCCGACGCTCTCGTAGAGCGGGATCACCAGCGGCCCCAGCAGGTTGGCCAGCACCGGCGCCAGGGCGGTGATGCCGACCATCGCCAGGCCCAGCGCGCCCATGGCCATGAAGCCTTCCTCGAACTGCCCGCCGGAGCCGCCGATGCCGCGCCCGAGCCACCCCAGGCCGAGGCGGCCGAGGACCTTCTCGGAGCCGCCGAACTGGCTGAATACCCTGTCCACCGCCCCGATCAGCAGGAAGACCATCATCACGTAGAGGATGATTTCGTTAACGCTCATGACACCTACTCCTGAACAACGTCGTTTCCTTCACGGCAGGCGCGTCAGCGCTGCCAGGCATCCTGGTAGATCGCTGTGATCTGTTGCGCGCAGGCGCTGCGCGGGTTGCCGGCCAGGCAGATGTCCTGCAGGGCCGCCTCGGCCAGCGTGGCGAAGTCTTCGCGGCGCACGCCGTGGGCCTGCAGGTCGCGGCCGGCGGCGCCGACTTCGTCGATCAGGCGCTGCACCGCGGCGATGCTGCGTTCGGCATCCAGGCTTTCGCGGCTGAGCGCGTGGCCGATCTCGGCGTAGGCGCGCTTGCAGACGAGCTGGTTGAAGCGCATCACCGCCGGCAGCATCAGCGCGTTGGCCTGGCCGTGGGGGATGCCGTAGCGCGCGCCCAGGGGGTGCGCGGTGGCATGGCACAGGCCCAGGCCGGAATTGGAAAAGGCCATGCCGGCCATGTACGAGGCGAGCATCATCGACTCGCGGGCGCCGACGTTGCCGCCCTGCCCCACCGCCAGCGGCAGGGCCTCGCCGATCAGCGCCACGGCGCGCAGGGCCAGGCCCTGGGTCAGCGGCGTGGCGTTCGGCGCGACGTAGGCCTCGATGGCGTGGGTCAGCGCGTCGATGCCGGTGGCGGCGGTCACCGCCGGCGGCACGCCGAGGGTCAGGCAGGCGTCGATGATCGCCAGGTCCGGAATCAGGTCGGTGTGCACCAGCACCTGCTTCAGGTGCCGCTGGCTGTCGGTGATGACCGCCACGTTGGTGGCCTCGGAGCCGGTGCCGGCGGTGGTCGGCACGGCGATCAGCGGCATGCGCCGGCGCAGCGCCGGGCCCTCGCCGAGGTCGCTCACCCGGCGCTCCGGGTTGGCCGCCAGCAGCGCGGTGGCCTTGGCCGCGTCGAGCACCGAACCGCCGCCGAAAGCCAGCACGCCGTCGCAATCGGCGGCCAGCAGTTGCCGGCCGGCGGCCTCCACCACCTCGCTGTGCGGCTCGCCGCCGGCGTAGACCAGGCATTCATGGGCCAGCCCGGCGTCGTCCAGCGAACGCAGCAGGCCCTGGTCCAGCCCCTGCTCGTGCAGCCGGCCGTCGACCATCACGAACAGCCGGCGGATGCCCAGCGCCGCGCTGGCCTCGCCGGTGCGCACGGTGGCGCCGGGGCCGATGTAGGTGCTGGGCGGCACGCGGAACTCGCGCACCGCGCGGGCATTGAGCATGTCCAGGGCGCGATGGATCACCCGGCCGACGTCCTGCTCGTGCATGTCAGCGTTCCTCCAGGGCTTGCAGGCCGCAGGCGGCGATGGCCAGCGGCGTGGTGAACAGCGGCGGCGCGGGCAGGATCACCCGCTGCGCGGGGAAGGCCGCGGCGAACAGCGGCTGCACGCCGGGCAGGCTGCAGGAGCCGCCGGACAGGTAGATCTCGTCCACGGCCTGGCCTTGCAGATGCTCGCGAACGATGTCGGCCATCTTTTCGAACACCGGGCGCACCAGCGGCCACAGCGCCGCACCCTCCTCGCGCTTGCGCCGTTCGGCCTCCTCCAGCGGCACGCCGAGGTGGCCGGCCAGCACCAGGCTGACGTGGTGCCCGCCGGTGGGCTCGTCGGCGCTGTGGATCACCTCGCCGTCGTGGACCACGGCCACGCCGGTGGTGCCGCCGCCGATGTCCACCACCGCGGCGCGCTCCAGGCGCAGCATCCGCGCCACCGCCGAGGGCTCGTCGATCACGCAGGCGATCTCCAGGCCCACGGCCTCCAGCACATGGGTGGAGATGCGCGGCTCGGTGCCCGGCGGGAAGGAAGTGGCGGCGCGGGTGAAGCGCACGCCGAGCTGCTGTTCCAGGCTGTCGAGCTGGGCGCGGACGAGGTTCACCGCGCCGAAGAAATCCCAGACCACGCCGTCGCGCACCACGTCGGCCCAGTCCAGGCGCACCGCCACCGGCAGCGCCTGGGCGTCGAGCACCATGGACACCACGTCGCTGGTGCCCAGGTCGATGCCCAGGGTCAGGGGGCCGCGGTCGCCCGGTTCGGCCACGGGGTGCGCCAGGCAGTAGGCGGCGCGCTCCAGGCGCGGGAACAGCCAGTGCTCGAGATCGCGTTGCATGGCCGCCTCAGACGATCCGCAGGTGGTCGACCATGACGCAGCGGCGCAGGCGGACGAAGGTCCGCGCCGAGGTCACACCCTCGCCGGTGGGCGTGGTGATGGTCATGGTGGTCCAGCCCTCGCCGCCGAAGCCCAGGCCGGCGAGGCATGGCCCGTTCTTGACGAAGATGCTGGTGTCCATGGCGTTGGCCATGCGGTCCAGATGGTCGAGGTTGCGCGAGTGCATGGCCGCCGTGTGGTGGCAGCCGCCCTCCAGCTTCAGCGCCAGGGCGATGGCCTGGTCGACGTTGGCCACCCGCACCATCGGCAGCACCGGCATCATCATCTCGGTGATGGCGAAGGGGTGGTCGGCGGTGGTCTCCAGCAGCAGCAGGCGTGTCTGTTCCGGCACCTGCAGGCCGATGGCGGCGGCGATCTTCGCCGCGTCGCGGCCAACCCAGTCGCGCGAGACGCTGCCGCGCCCCTGCTCGTCGACCTTCGGCAGCAGCAAGGGCAGCAACTGCCGGCCCTGCTCGGCGCTCAGCTCCACGGCCTGGTGCTTGAGCATCTCGGCCTTGAGGGCGTCGGCGACGCTGTCGACCACGATCAGCACCTTCTCGTCGGCGCAGATGATGTTGTTGTCGAACGAGGCGCCGAACACGATGTCCCGCGCGGCGCGCGCCAGGTCGGCGGTCTCGTCCACCACCACCGGCGGGTTGCCGGCGCCGGCGGCGATCAGGCGCTTGTCGGTGTGTTTGCGCGCGGCTTCCACCACCGCCTCGCCGCCGGTCACCACCAGCAGGCCGATGCCGGGGTAGCGGAACAGCCGCTGGGCGGTCTCGATGTCCGGGCGCTGCACGGTGGTGATGAGGTTGGCCGGCGCGCCGGCCGCGACCATGGCCTCGTTGAGCAGGCTGACGGTGCGCTGCGACACCCGCCTGGCCGCCGGGTGCGGGGCGAACACCACGGCGTTGCCGGCGGCGATCATGCTGATGGCGTTGTTGATGACGGTGGCCGCCGGGTTGGTCGAGGGCGTCACCGAGGCGATCACGCCCCAGGCCGCGTTCTCGATCAGCGTCAGCCCGCGGTCGCCGCTGAGCACCTGCGCCTGCAGGCATTCGGTGCCGGGGGTATGGCGGGCCTGGGCGATGTTCTTGGCGACCTTGTCGGCCACCCGGCCCATGCCGGTTTCTTCCACCGCCAGCTCCGCCAGCTCCTGGGCGTGGCGCTCGCCGGCGGCACGGATGGCGGCGATGGCCCGGTCGCGCATGGCCACCGAGCGCAATGCTTTTTGCGCCTGCGCGGCGGCGGCCACGGCGGCGTCCAGTTCGACGAACACGCCGGGGGCGCAGGTCGCGCCCGGCGCGGAACCCCCGGCCGTGGAGGTCGCCCCTATGGAGGCGAGCACCGCCTTGACCACCTGTTCGATTTCCTTCGGGTTGATGTCCACGTCGTGCCTCACAGAATTCAGGGATGAGCCGGGTCACTCCACCTGGCGCGGGCCGGTGGAGGACGCTTGTCGTGAATGACCGCCGGGGGCGGGCCTATTTGCGGTAGAGCAGGCTGCCGTCGAGCACCGCTTCGTCGACGATGCCGACCACGCACAGGTCGATCGGCGCGCGTTCCTCGGCCAGGGCCTGGCGCGCGGCGCTGCCGCCGGCCAGCATCACCCACTCGCCGTTGCCGGCGCCGAGGCAGTCGCTGGCCACGTGCCGTTCACCGCCGGGCTGCCCGGCGCGGTCGAGCATCTCGACCAGCAGCAGCCGGTCCAGGCCCATGCCCGGATGCTTCACGGTGCACACCACCTGCCCCACGACAATCGCCAGTTTCATCGCCTGTTACCTCGTCGGGCCGCGTTCCCCGCGGCGTACGCATGGATCCTCGGTGACGGTGCCCGGCACGCGCAGGGCGCGCTCAGGCACCGCTCGGACTGTCGCGGCGAGCCGCTCAATCCACCGGGCGATCCCCCGCCAGCTTGATCGGAAAGACTTCCTCCAGGTCCGAATGCGGGCGCGGGATCACCTGCACCGACACCACTTCGCCGACGCGCTGCGCGGCGGCCGCGCCGGCATCGGTGGCCGCCTTGCAGGCCGCGACGTCGCCGCGGACCATGGCGGTGACCAGGCCGCCGCCGATCTGCTTGACGCCCACCAGCTTCACCCGGGCGGCCTTGACCATGGCGTCGGAGGCCTCGATCAGCGCCACCAGGCCCTTGGTTTCGATCATGCCTAATGCTTCCATCTCACTCTCCTCGAACAATCGATCGCCCTTCGCAGGGCCTCATCGGAGTGGCTAGCCACTCGCATTACCCCCGGACGGCGGGGGCCGCCGTCCGGCTCAGGCGACTCGCCCGACAGCCTCGGCGCCGCCGGCCATCTTGTTGGCCAGCAGCACCGTCTGGATCATTTCCTCGCTCGTGCAGCCGCGCGACAGGTCGTGCAGCGGCGCGTTCATGCCCTGCAGCAACGGGCCGATGGCGTTCATGCCGCCGAGCCGCTGGGCGATCTTGTAGCCGATGTTCCCGGCCTCGAGGCTGGGGAACACGAACACGTTGGCCGCCCCGCCCAGCGGGCTGCCGGGCACCTTGAGCGCGGCCACCGCGGGCACGAAGGCGGCATCGAACTGGAGCTCGCCGTCGACGCACAGGCTTGGCTGGCGCTCGCGCACCAGCTCGCAGGCCTGGCGCACCGCCTCGGCGTCGGCATGCCTGGCGCTGCCGTGGCTTGAGAACGACAGCATCGCCACCCGCGCCGGCTCGCCGGTCAGCCGCTCGAAGTTGGCGGCCGAGGCGATGGCGATGTCCGCCAGTTGCTCCACCGTCGGCCGCGGCACCACGCCGCAATCGGCGAAGGCCAGGGGCGCGCCGCCGTCCGCGGGCAGCATGACGAACACCGAGGACAGCGTGCGGTTGCCCGGCGCCAGGCCCACCACCCGCAGGCCGGCGCGCAACACGTCGGCGGTGGCGCTGAGGTTGCCGGCGATGCACAGGTCCACCTGGCCGGCCGCCAGCAGCGCCGCGCCGAACCACAGTGGGTCGTGCAGCTGCTCCAGGGCCTGCTCGGGGCTGAGCTTGTTCTGCCGTTGCGCCAGGTCCTGGGCGAAGCCGTGCAGCCAGGGCGAGCGCGACGGGTCGATCAGCCCGAGATCGCCCAGGCGGATGTGCCGCTCCAGGCAGTAGCCGCGCAGGGCGAAGGGGTTGCCCAGCAGCAGCGGCTCGGCCAGGCCCTCGCGCTTGAGGTACTGCGCCGCCTCGATGGCGCGGCGGTCCAGGGCGTCGGGGAAGACCACCCGCGGCGGGTTCTGCCGGGCTACCCGGCGGCATTCGTCGAACAGCTTCATGGCGCTTCCCCCTGCACGCGCCGGTCCAGCTCGGCGGCGCTCGGCCAGGGTTGCCCGCGCAGGTGCAGCAGGCTCAGCAGCATGGCCACGTAGAGCGCGCTGGAAAGCCGGTTGAGGGCATGCAGCAGGTCCGGGCGACGCAGCCTGAAGCCGGCCTCCATGAACACCTGGGCGGCGCAGATTTCCACCTCGCGGACCTTGGCCCGCAGCAGGTTGAGCAGCGCCGGCGCGCGGCCGTGGCAGCACTCGGGCACCAGGTGGTCGTGGCCCAGGTATTTCAGCGGCGCGTGGGACAGGCGGTGCAGCACGGTCTCGTCGAGACCGCCGACGGCGAACCCGGCCAGTTCCTCGCCGAGCACGTCGGCGCGCATCAATTGGCCGAGCAGCGAACGGATGTCGGCCAGCCAGGCGGCCAGCCCGGCCGGTTCCGCCAGTTCCACCTGCAACCACACCGCCAGGGCGATGGCCGCGTCCAGCTGGGCGCGGAACTGCAGGCGCGGGTCGTTCTTGGCCACCAGCTCGTGGGCGTTCAGGTGGGTCATGCCGGCGGGCTTGCGCGCCGGCGTCTCGCCGCACAGCTGGCAGGCCGCGGCGACGCGCCGGGCGCTGCCGGTCAGCCCGTGCACCGCCTGCAGGCACGGCGCGCCGTCCGCGTCCGGCTCTTCGGTCGCCCGGTACAGGCGGCCCTGTTCGTCATGGAACTTCAGCGACAGGTGGCGCTCGTCGATCAGCGCGCGGGCGGCGGGGGTCAACCGCGCGTCGGCGGGCAGCCGCAGCTCGGTGCCTTCGCTCAGGCCGTGGCGCTCGCGCAGCCAGCTTTCGGTGATGAAAGTGCTCATGGCCGCCTCACTGTTCCTGCCAGTTGGCCGGCCAGGCCACGTAGAGGAAGCGCACCCGGCTGGGGGTGCCGAACTCGATGGCGCTGCCCTTGGGGATGAACAGCAGGTCGCCGGGCTGGCCCACCAGGGTCTCGCCGTTCTGGCGGATGTGCAGCTCGCCCTCCAGCACCAGGTCCACCTCGTCGTAGTTCAGCGTCCAGGGGAAGAAGGCGTTCTCCCACTGCATGAAGCCGGCGCCCATGCTGCTGCCGTCGTCGGCGCCGACCACGTCGGTGATGCCGATCTGGCAGTCGCCCGGCACTCCGTCGAGGCGGCCGAAGCGCACGCTGTCGCCCTTCACCAGCTTGATCCCGCCGGCGCCGGTGCGCGCCTCGAAGGCCGCCCGGGCCACGCTGGCGCCGCCCTGCTGCGCGGCCTTGCGCACCAGTTGGTCGACCAGTTGCGCGTCCACCTCGGCGGGCAGCCGCGCCAGCACCTCGGCACGGATCCGCGCCAGCTCGTCCTCGCTGGGCCCGGCCGCGGCCGCTTGCGCTTCCTGTGCCTCCGGGCTGCCGGCCACCCGCTCGACCAGCGCCAGGCCCACCTGCTCGGCCACCGTGCGCGCCTCCGGCGTGACGATGCAGCGCGGCAGTTCCACGGCCAGGGAACTCTGCCCGGCGGCGATGGCTTCACGGATGTCGTTGGCGGTAATCAGCTTCTTCATCTCAACAGGTCCTCGATCGGATTCCGTGCGTTCAGCAGCGCGCGCAGGCGCTCGATGCTGGCGGGGTCGTCGCTGGCGGTGCGGACGATCTCGCCGTCGATGCCGTGGCTGCGCAGCAGGCGCTCGATGGCGGGCAGGTCGACGCCGGGCAGGTCGCACTTGCTGATCACCCCGATCAGCCGCTTGCCGGCGTGGATGTCGAGCAGCCCGGGCGGCAGCCGGCATTCCAGCGAATCGGCGGGGTGCACGTAGACCAGGGTGTCGACGTCGTCGGTGCTGGTGATCAGCGCGCGGTACAGGCGCGGGTGGCTGACGAACTCGCCGGGGGTATCCAGCGCGCCGCTGGGGTCGTATTCCAGCGCCTGGGTCTTGCGCGCCGCCGCGGGGTTGCCGCACAGGGCGTTGAACAGGGTGGTCTTGCCGGCGCCGACGCCGCCGACCAGGGCATACCGCTGCGCGCTCATCATCAGCTCCTGGTCACCGGGCAGACGCTGTAGTCGAGCAGCCGGCCGAGGGCGGCGCAGGTCTGCGCCAGCGCCTCCTCCACCGCGCCGACGCTGCCGTGCAGCACCAGGGCGCCGCTGAAACGGTCGAGGAAGCCGATGTTCACGTTCGCCGCCTTGGTGGCGAAGTCGCCGGCGATCATCGCGGTCTCGCCCGGGGTCAGGGTCATGATGCCGATGGCCTCGGCCCCGGGCACGCCGATCTTGCTCGCCAGCTCCTCCTGGGGGTGCGCGATCAGGTGCGCCAGGGTCACCTGCTTGCCCGGGACGAATTCCTGGATGATGCGCTCTTTGGACACGTGCTCTGCTCCTCTAACTGCTTAGGAAGCTAACAAGTGCCCGGACGGTGGCCCTATCAAAATCCGGCAAAGTTTTCCGCCGCCCCGCAAGACCGGAAAACTCCTACGCGAAACCGTTGGAACGCCCGCAGGACGCCGCATCGACGGTTTCCCGCCGAGGCCTGCGACCCGCGGCCGACGCCGTGCTGAGTGACTTTGTCGCAGCCGGCAGGAGGCGTCCGGGCACAGGCGGGGCGCCGCCATGGCGGTGGCGGGAGTAGGGGAAAGGGGCATCTGACAGACAGGTTCCGCATCAGCCCGACTTGCCCGGCCGGGGCGTTGTTCGTAAGGTGCGCACGTTTTCGTTCGAGGTAACGGGAAGCAGGTGAAAGACCTGCGCTGCCCCCGCAACGGTAACCGACCGCAGGCCCGCGCCTGCCGCGCTCCAATCCGCCACTGTGCGCCACGCATGGGAAGGCCGGGAGCGTGCGAGTCGGCAGCCCGGAGACCGCCCTCGACACGCACGACAGGTGTTGCGGAGGGCCGCACCGTCAAGCGCGGCCCCTCCCGCCCTTGCCCAGCCCTCCTCGAAAGTCCACTTTTGAGGAACCCCAGCGATGAAACTTTCCCGTCTCGCCCTGGCCGCCGCCGTGCTGCCCGCGGCGGCCTTCGCCACCGACGATGCCGAACAGGCCTACCAGCTGCCGTCGATGGTCATCACCTCGGCGCGCCAGGCAGAACCCCGCGGCCAGGCCACCTCGGCCAACACCGTCTTCACCCGCGACGACATCGAGCGCCTGCAGGCACGCAGCGTCCCCGAGCTGCTGCAGCGGGTGCCCGGCGTGCAGCTGAGCAACGCCGGCGGCCTGACCAGCTACTTCCTGCGCGGCACCAACCCCGGCCAGACCCTGGTGCTGGTGGACGGCCAGCGCATCGCCTCGGCGAGCAGCGGCATCGCCCGCCTGGACTACCTGAACGTCGACAACATCGAGCGCGTGGAAGTGACCCGCGGCCCGCGCTCGGCGCTGTACGGCGCCGACGCCATCGGCGGGGTGATCCAGATCTTCACCCGCCGCGGCGAAGCCGGCCTGCACCCGCAGGTGCGCCTGGCCGCCGGCAGCAACGGCACCTTCCAGCGCAGCGCCTCGCTCGCCGGCGGCGACGAACGCACCCGCTTCGACCTGGGCGCCAGCCTCGACGAGAGCCGCGGCTACGACTACACCCGCGACAACGTCGGCGCCGACAGCGACCACGACGGCCAGCGCAACAAGGCCGTGCACCTGAACCTGGACCACCGCCTGAACGAGGACTGGAAGGCCGGCTTCAGCCTCAACGACCAGCGCGGCGACAGCGAATACGACGACGCCTACAGCTACGCCCCCGCCGAGCCCCACGACGAATTCCGCGTCAGCAGCTACAGCGGCTACCTCGAAGGCCAGCTGACCTCGATGTGGAACAGCCGCCTGGAACTGGGCCGCAGCTTCGACCGCAACAAGGCCGTGGGCGCCGCCGAGGTGTGGAACAACGGCACCCTGGAAACCACCCGGCATTCCGCCAGCTGGTTCAACCGCCTGCAGTTGGATGCGCGCAACCAGCTGGCCCTGGGCGCGGACTGGTACGAGGACCGGGTCGACGGCAGCACCGCCTTCGCCGAGGACAGCCGCACCAACCACGCCTTCTTCGCCCAGCACAGTTTCAAGGGCGAGGCCTTCTCCACCGAGCTGGGCCTGCGCCACGACGACAATGAGCGCTACGGTTCGCAGAACAGCTGGAACGCCGCCTTCACCCTGCCGGTGGGCGCCAGCCAGAGCTGGATCGCCAGCTACGGCGAGGGCTTCCGCGCGCCGACCTTCAGCGACCTCTACTACCCCGGCGCCAGCAACCCGGACCTTGCGGCCGAGACCTCGAAGACCTACGAGCTGCAATGGCGCGGCGACTTCGCCGGCACCCACCTGGAGGCCGCGCTGTACCGCACGGAAGTGGACGACCTGATCGCCTGGGACAGCGCCAGCAACCAGCCGCAGAACATCGCCAAGGCGCGCATCGACGGCTTCGAGGCCAGCCTGGCCCGCGAGGTCCTCGGCTGGCAGGCCAACCTCGGCCTGAGCATCATCGACCCGCGCGACCGCGACACCGGCCACACCCTGCCGCGCCGCGCCCGGCGCACCCTGAGCCTGGACCTGGACCGCCAGTTCGGCGCCTTCGGCGTCGGCGGCACCTGGCGCGCGCTGAGCAACAGCTACGCCGACGCGGCCAACCAGGACCGCCTGGGCGGCTATGGCGTGCTCGACGTGCGCGGCAGCTGGCAGTTCAGCGAAACGCTGCGCTGGGACCTGAAGCTGCAGAACCTGCTGGACCAGGACTACGCCCGCGCCAGCTACCAGCGCCCGACCGACCCCATGGGCTTCCCCAGCGAGACCTTCCACTACAAGGAAGCCGGGCGCACCGCGCTGCTGGCGTTGACCTGGACGCCGGAGTTGTAGGTATCGGCCCATGCAGGAGCGCGCCCTGCGCGCGATTTCGCGGGCAGGGCCCGCTCCTACAGGTTGCCGTGAGGCATGGCATTCTCACCCGTAGGAGCGGATTCATCCGCGATTCCGCCGACAAGGCGGACGGCGCCCAGGCCAACCTTGGCGCCGCCGGGGATCGCCATTAAACGGCGGATAACGCGGAGCGTTATTCGCCCTACGTTCGCCATGAGGCACAGCATTTCCCTGTAGGAGCGGGCCCTGCCCGCGATTCCGCCGGCAAGGCGGACGGCGCCCAGGCCAACCTTGGCGCCGCCGGGAATCACCGCTAAACGGCGGATAACGCGGAGCGTTATTCGCCCTACGTTCGCCATGAGGCACGGCATTTCCCTGTAGGAGCGGGCCCTGCCCGCGATTCCGCCGGCAGGGCGGACGGCGCCCAGGCCGACCTTGGCGCCACCGGGGGTCGCCGTTAAACGGCGGATAACGCGGAGCGTTATTCGCCCTACGTTCGCCATGAGGCACAGCATTTCCCTGTAGGAGCGGGCCCTGCCCGCGATTCCGCCGGCAGGGCGGACGGCGCCCAGGCCAACCTTGGCACCGCCGGGGATCGCCGCTGAACGGCGGATAACGCGGAGCGTTATTCGCCCTATGTTCGCCATGAGGCACGGCATTTCCTTGTAGGAGCGGACCTTGTCCGCGATTCCGCCGGCAGGGCGGACCACGCCCAGGCCAACCTTGGCGCCGCCGGGGGTCGCCGTTAAACGGCGGATAACGCGGAGCGTTATTCGCCCTACGCCAACACCCCCGCCAGCCGCCCCAGCGCCGCGCAATCCACGGCGTGCCAGTCGCTCAGCTCCGGCCAGGGGTTCTCCGCCAGGTTGACCAGCGCCGTGTAGCTGCCCGCCGCGCGGCCGCATTCCAGGTCGAAGCGGTAGTCGCCGACCATCAGCATGTCTTTCGGCTGCACGCCCCAGCGCTCGGCCAGGTGCAGCAGGCCGTCGGGATTGGGCTTGGGCCGGGCTTCGCCGCGGCCGAGGATGTCGCCGGTGGCGAAGCAGTCGCCCAGGCCGATGGCCTGCAGGGTCACCAGCGCCAGCTCGTGGGCGTTACGGGTGAGGATGCCGAGGCGGTAGCCGGCCTCGTGCAGCGCGCGCACCAGGTCCACCGCGCCGGGGGCGGCGGTGGAGGCCAGGGCCAGTTCGCGCTCGTGCGCCAGCAGCCAGGCGTGCTTGGCCGCCGCCTCGGCTTCCGGCAGCGCCGCCAGGTGGCTGAGGATGTCGTCTTCCTGGGGGATGCCCAGGGCCCGCTTGATCGCCGGGAAGTCGTGCACCGCCAGGGTCAGGGTGCCGTCCATGTCGAACACCCAGTGGCGGATCAGGCCCGGCCTCATGTCCAGTCCTCGCGGCGGCGGATCAGGCCTTCCTGGGTCGCCGAGGCCACCAGTTGGCCGTCGCGGTTGAAGATGCTGCCGCGCACGAAGCCGCGGCCGTTGCCGGCCCAGGGGCTGTCGATGGCGTACAGCAGCCACTCGTCCGCGCGCAGGTCGCGGTGGAACCACACGGAATGGTCGATGGTGGCCACCTGCATGTCCTTCTGCCACACCGAGCGGCCGTGGGGCAGCAGCGAGGTGGTGAGGAAGCCGAAGTCCGAGGCGTAGGCGAGGATGTACTTGTGCAGCGCCGGCACGTCCGGCAGCTTGCCGTCGGCGCGCAGCCAGAGGTACTTGATCGGCTCGCCGACCTGCGGGTCGTAGGGGTCGTTCTGGGTGACCGGGCGGATCTCGATGGGCTTGGGGTACAGCAGCTTGTCGCGGATGCGCTCGGGGAACTGGGCGATGCTGCGCTGCTTGAGCTCCAGGTCCGTGGGCAGGTTCTCCGGGCCGACCACGTCGGGCATCGGGATCTGGTGCTGGAAGCCCTCCTCGTCGTACTGGAAGGAGGTGCTCAGGGCGAAGATCGGCTGGCCCTTCTGGATGGCGGTGACGCGGCGGGTGCTGAAGGTGCCGCCGTCGCGCACCCGGTCGACCTGGTAGACCACCGGCATGCTGGCGTCGCCCGGGCGCAGGAAGTAGCCGTGCATGGAGTGCACGTGGCGCGCCGGCTCCACCGTCTGGCTGGCCGCCGACAGCGCCTGGCCGAGCACCTGGCCGCCGTACAGCTGGCGGAAGCCGAGGTCCTGGCTGATGCCCCGGAACAGGTTTTCCTCGATGGGTTCCAGGCTCAGCAAAGCCACCAGGTTGTCCAGTATCTGGGTCATGACGTTTCCTCGGAATCGGTACTGCGAATGGGATGCGGGCGGCGCGGCTGGGGGTAGGCGGGCGAACTGCTCAGACGAGTGTCCCATACCGCGCGGCCGATGGTGAAATGATAGAGGCTGACCGGGCGGTCCGGTCCCTCGCCGAGCAATTCCCGCAGCGCCTCGTCGAAATAGCAGCCGATGCCGGTGCCCGAGAGCCCCGCGGCCTCGGCCTCCAGGTAGAGCAACTGGCCGATCTGCCCGGCCTCCCAGTACAGCCGCGGGTAGGTCCAGGGGCCCTCGGCCAGCGCCGCGTCCAGGTCGGCGAGCATGGCGAAGGCCACGCAGCCGTCGCTGGCGATGTCCTGGCCGCAGGAAAGGAAGGCCGAGAGCTGGCGGGCGTCGCCTTCCAGCAACAGGTACAGCGGCAGCCCGGCGTCCGCCCGGCGCCACTGGAAGTCCGCGCGCAGGCCGCCCGGCGCGCGGCCGCCGCGGCCCAGCCAGTAGAGCCCCGGCGCCAGGCCCTGGACGCGGTGGACGAACAGCAGCAGGTCCAGGCGCGGCGGCTCGCCCGTGCAGGCGAAGGGCACCGGCGAGTGCTCCGGCAGCAGGCGGCGCAGCCAGGCCAGCAGCAGCTCGGCGTGGATGCCGCTGCGGCCGTCCAGGCTCTGCGCGCTGCGCCGGCGGTGGAGGATCGGGCGCAGCGGCAGGCCGGGGTTGTCCAGGGTCGCCTCGGCGCGCGGCAGGCGCCAGTCGGCGGGGGCCAGCGCCGGCGCACGGCACAGCGCGTGGACGCGCTCCAGTTCCGGCCAGTGGCGGTAGCTGCGCGAGAGGCGGTTGGGCGCGCCCTGCAGCTCCAGCGCCGCCAGGCCCCGCAGCAGCGCATCGGGCACGCGGGGTTCGCGGTCCTGCGGCGGACCTATCCACAGCAACGCATCCACCGCCTCGCGCTCGTGGAAGCCTTCCCGGTCCAGGCCGAAGGGCGCGTCCAGGCTGCGTTCGTCCAGCGCGCGCAGCAGCCGCACTTCCCAGCCCTGGATGGCCGCGGCGATGGCCAGGGCCGCCAGGGCGTGGCCGAAGTCGTGCTGGCAGTAGCGGTAGGCGCGCTCGCCGTACTTCCAGGCCTCGCGCCAGGGGATGCTGGCCAGCGCCAGCAGCAGGCCGTCGCCGGGGAGTTGCCCGGCCAGGGCGGGCGGCAGTTCGGCGCGCACCTCCAGCAGGTGTTCGTCGGCCGTGTAGTGGGCCAGCACGGCGGACTTGTCCACAGCCCCGGCCGGCAGCAGCAGGTAGGCCTCGGTGGGGTGCAGGTTGCCGCTGGAGGGGTTGACCCGCAGCGCCCAGCGGCTGCCGCCGGCTTGCTTCCAGGCGGAGAGGGCCAGGCTGTCGTAGAGCAGTTGCGAGACGCTTTCCAGGCCCAGCGGCGCCGGCTCGCCGAGGGGGCCGGCGAACACGCCGTCGTAGCCCGGCGATTCTTCCTGCGGGCGGTGCAGCAATTCGATCGAGCGCGCCCCGGCATAGCGGCGGAAGGGCGCCGGCTGGGTCGCCCAGTCCAGCTGGCCGGGCCCCGGGGCGAAGCGCTCCGGGGCGTGGCAGCTCAGGGCGTGGTAGGCACGCACGGCCTCGGCGGCGTTCATGTCTGCGCCTCCAGCCATTGCTGGCGGCTGATGCGCAGCAGCAGGCGCGGGGTGCTCAGGCTGGGCAGGTGCATGGTTCGCCTCGGGATGCTCGTCAGGGGCCTATTGTGCCCCATGCGCGGCCCTGGCGCCCGGCCGCGGGGCCGGCTTACCCTTGCCGCTGAACAGCCCGAGCCCCGTCCCATGCCGTTGCCCCTGGTCTACCACGACGACTACAGCCCGCCCTTCCCCGCCGGCCACCGCTTCCCGATGGAGAAGTTCCGCCTGCTCAAGGAGCATCTGGTGGCCAGCGGCCTGACCTGCGACGCGGCGCTGCTGCGCCCCGAGCCCTGCCCGGCGGACATCCTCGCCCTGGCCCACGACCGCGGCTACATCGAGCGCTATTGCAGCGGCGACATGAGCCGCGAGGAACTGCGCCGCCTCGGCCTGCCCTGGAGCGAGGCCCTGGCCCGGCGCACGGTGCGCGCGGTGGGCGGCTCGCTGCTGGGCGCGGACCAGGCGCTCAAGCACGGCCTGGCCTGCCACCTGGCCGGCGGCACCCACCACGCGCACCACGACCACGCCTCGGGCTTCTGCATCTTCAACGACCTGGCGGTGATCGCCCTCTACCTGCTGGAGAGCGGCCGCGCCGGGCGGGTGCTGATCTTCGACTGCGACGTGCACCAGGGCGACGGCACCGCGCGCATCCTGGAAAACGTCCCCGACGCCGTCACGGTGTCGCTGCACTGCGAGAAGAACTTCCCCGCGCGCAAGGCGCGCAGCGACTGGGACATCCCCTGCCGCTGCACATGGGCGACGCCGACTACCTGCGGGTGGTGGACGAGGCGCTGGACTACCTGCTGCCGCTGTACCAGCCGGACCTGGTGCTCTACGACGCCGGGGTGGACGTGCACAGGGACGACGCCCTGGGCTACCTGAACCTCACCGACGCCGGCCTGGCCGCCCGCGACGAGCGGGTGATCGAACGCTGCCTGGCCCGCGACATCCCGGTGCTGGGGGTGATCGGCGGCGGCTACGACAAGGACCGCGCGGCCCTGGCGCGGCGCCACGGCATCCTCCACCACAGCGCGCAGCGGGTCTGGCAGCGCCTCGGCCTGAGCTGAGTTGTCCACGCAGGCTGTGGAACAACCTGTGGAAAAGCTTGGGGGCGTCCGCCCTGGCCCCCGCCCGGCCTGGGGCACAGCCGGCTGGGTGAAAGATGACCAGGCAAGCTTGCACGCAGCGGAGCCTTGTCCACGGATACTGTGGAAGCCACTGTGGATAAGCTGCGGGGCCTTCGCTGCAGGCCACGCCCCTCAGGCCCTCCAGCCCAATGAACAAAATATGACCAGGGCGCTCTTCGTAGGAGCGAGCTTGCTCGCGAAGGGCGCCGCGGAGGGAATGGGGGTTCGCGAGCAAGCTCGCTCCTACAAGAGCCCGAGGCATCGGCTTGTCCACGGATGCTGTGGAGCCGCCTGTGGATATCCTGGGAACAAGCGCGCCGGCCGCCCGTGAGCAAAGGCTTCGCCGCGGCTGCCGGCAAATTGACCAGCCGCCCGCCGCAGCGGCTAGGCTAGAATGCGCGCCCTTGCCACCGACCCCGCCCAGCCCATGACCGAGCACCGTTCCTCGCCCTCCCCCAGCGCCATCGTCATCGGCGGCGGCCCCGCCGGCCTGATGGCGGCCGAAGTGCTGGCCGGCGCCGGCGTGCGCGTGGCGCTGTACGACGCCATGCCCTCGGTGGGGCGCAAGTTCCTGCTGGCCGGCGTCGGCGGCATGAACATCACCCACTCCGAGGCCCGCGAGGCCTTCGTAGGCCGCTACGGCCCGCGCCGCGGGGAAGTCGGCGCGCTGCTCGCCGATTTCGACGGCCAGGCCCTGCGCGAATGGATCCACGGCCTGGGGATAACCACCTTCGTCGGCACCTCCGGCCGCGTCTTCCCCACCGACATGAAGGCCGCGCCCCTGCTGCGCGCCTGGCTCAAGCGCCTGCGCGAAAAAGGCGTAGTTATCCACACCCGCAGCCGCTGGCAGGGCTGGGACGACCAGGGCCGCCTGCTCATCGACGGCCCCGCCGGCCGCGAGGCGCTGCGGGCCGACGCCACCGTCCTCGCCCTGGGCGGCGGCAGTTGGCAACGCCTGGGCTCCGACGGTGCCTGGGTGCCGCTGCTGCAGGCGCGGGGCGTGGAAGTCGCGCCCCTGCGTCCCTCCAACTGCGGCTTCGAGGTCGAGGCCTGGAGCGAGTTCTTCCGCGACAAGTTCGCCGGCGCGCCGGTCAAGCCGGTGGCCCTGGGCCTGGACGGCGAGGCGCCGCGCCAGGGCGAGTTCGTGGTCACCGCCGGCGGCATCGAGGGCAGCCTAGTCTATGCGCTGTCCGCCGCCATCCGCGAGCGCATCGCCCACGACGGCTCGGCCACCCTGTACCTGGACCTGCTGCCGGGCCGCAGCGCCGAGCAGGTGGCCAAGGCCCTGGCCCAGCCGCGCGGCTCCAAGTCCATGGCCAACCACCTGCGCGGCCGCCTGGGCCTGGACGGCGTGCGCGCCGGCCTGCTGCGCGAGTTGTCCACAGCCGCGGACTATGCCGAGCCGCAACGCCTGGCCGCGCTGATCAAGGCGCTGCCGCTGCCCGTGGTGCGCGCTCGCCCGCTGGACGAAGCCATCAGCAGCGCCGGCGGCGTCACCTTCGAGGCTGTGGATAAGCAACTGATGCTGGACGCCCTGCCCGGGGTGTTCTGCGCCGGCGAGATGCTCGACTGGGAGGCCCCCACCGGCGGCTACCTGCTCACCGCCTGCTTCGCCAGCGGCCGCGCCGCCGGCCTGGGCGCATTGCGCTGGCTGAAACTGGAACCCTAGTGCTAGATTGCGGACTCCCTTCCGGCAGAGTCCGCGCCATGCCCCTGAGCTTCCGTCCGGCCCGCGCCGGGGACGTCGATGCCGCCGTCCCGCTGATCTACAGTTCCGGCCCCGACGCCTTCGACTACGCCTTCGCCCGCCCCGGCCGCAACAGTGCCCAGGACTTCCTGCGCCACGCCTTCGTCCAGGGCGGCGGCCAGTTCGGCTGGCGCCAGCACACGGTGGGCGAACTGGATGGGCGGGTGGTGGCGGTGGGGACCCTGTTCGGCGGCGAGGCCAACCTCGGCTACCTGCTCGCCGCCAGCCGGCAGATCCTCGGCTTCTTCGGCCCGGGCGCGCTGCCGGTGATCCACCATGGCCTGCAACTGGAGCGCATCATCTGCCCGCCGCCGAAGCGGACGCTGTACCTCGCCCACCTCGGCGTGGCGCCGGAACTGCGCGGCGAAGGCCTGGGCAGCCAGCTGATCGCCCACTTCCTCGAACGCGGCCGCCAGGCCGGCCTGCCCATGGCCGCCCTCGACGTGTCGGTGGCCAACCCGCGGGCCCAGGCGCTGTACGAGCGCCTGGGCTTCGTGGTGCAGGCCGAGCGCACCTCCGACCTGCCCGGCGTGGCCAGCCACCGCTACATGCAGCGCGCCCTCTGAGCCTGCGCTAGACTGCGCGCCAGCCGCCCGCAGAGGCGGCAACGCCACCGTGCCGGCCAGTGCCACGACAAGGAAGCGCCATGAGCAACCTGAACAGCGTCGAACTGAAAGTCTTCGTCCCGGCCCGCGACTACGCCCGGTCCCAGGCCTTCTACCGCGACCTCGGCTTCGCCAACCCCTGGGGTTCCGAGGAGCTGAGCTACTTCCACCACGGCGACCGCTGCGCCTTCCTGCTGCAGAACTTCTACGTCAGGGAGTTCGCCGAGAACCTGATGCTGCACCTGCTGGTGGAGGACGCCGACGCCTGGTGGCAGCGCCTGCGCGAGATCGATATCGCCGGGCGCTACGGGGTGCGGCTGGGGGGGCCTGCGGATCAGCCTTGGCGGATGCGGGATTTCACCCTGCATGATCCGAGCGGGGTGTTGTGGCGTATCGGCCACAATCTTGATTGAGCGGGGTCGCGGCTTTTCGCAGGAGCGAGCTTGCTCGCGAACGGCATTCTGCCGGGTGGTTCGGTGTGTATCCTCAAGAGCGCCCTCTCCCCAGCCCTCTCCCTGAAGGGAGAGGGGGCTTGTCCGTGCCGAGAGGAGGCTTGGTTTCAGCCGGTAGTCTCTGTGCTAGCCGGCTGACGCTGGAACATCCAAATACACCGAACGATCCCCCCTCCCTTATTGAGCGGGGCGTGACTTTTTGTAGGAGCGAGCTTGCTCGCGAACGGCGTTCTGCCGGGTAGGTTCGGTGTGTATCCTCAAGAGCGCCCTCTCCCCAGCCCTCTCCCTGAAGGGAGAGGGGGCTTGTCCGTGCCGAGAGGAGGCTTGGTTTCAGCCGGTAGTCTCTGTGCTAGCCGGCTGACGCCGAAATACCCGAGCATGCCCAACGGTCCCCTCTCCCTTCAGGGCGGGGCGCGCAGCCGAGGGTTAGGGAGAGGGAGCGGGGCCAGGCCAAGGCAGCGGAATCGCCGGGAAGCTCCGTTCGCGAGCAAGCCCGCCCCTACAGGTACCACCCCCAAGGCTGGTCGGACACATACTCCGTCACCTGCTTCACCTCCAGGTAGTTCTCCAGCCCCCACATCCCAAGCTCCCGGCCGATACCGCTCTGCTTCATGCCGCCCCAGGGGGCCTGGGTGAAGGTCGGTTGCGAGCAGTTGACCCAGACGATCCCCGCGCGCAACCCGTCGGCCACCCTTGCGGCGCGCTGCGGGTCGCCGGACATCACAGCGCCGGCCAGGCCGAAGCGGCTGTCGTTGGCCAGGCGCAGGGCCTCGGCCTCGGTCCTGAAGCGCTTCACGCAGAGCACCGGGCCGAAGATTTCCTCGCGCCAGATGATGGCGTTCTCCGCCGGCTCGTCGAAGATGGCCGGCTCGACGAACCAGCCCTCGGGCAACCCCGCCGGGCGCCGGCCGCCGGTGAGCAGGCGGGCGCCGCAGGCCTTGCCCTGTTCGATGAAGCCCAGCACCTTGTCGTACTGCCCCTGGCTCACCAGCGGGCCGAGCAGCACGCCCGGCTGCAGGCCGTTGCCGATGGTGATGGCGCGGGTGGCTTCCACCAGGCGTTCCAGCAGCCGCGGGGCGATGCCTTCCTGCACCAGCAGGCGCGAGGTGGCGCTGCACACCTGGCCCTGGTTCCAGAAGATGCCGAAGAGGATCCACTCCACCGCCGCTTCCACGTCGCTGTCGTCGAAGACGATGAAGGCCGACTTGCCGCCCAGCTCCAGGCTGATGTTCTTGATGTCCCGGGCCGCCGCCGACATGATCTTCGCCCCGGTCGGCACGCTGCCGGTGAAGGCCAGCTTGTCCACCCCCGGGTGCTGGGCGAGCGGGCCGCCGGCCTCGCCGCCCAGGCCCGGCAGCACGTTCAGCACGCCGGCCGGCAGGCCGATGGCGTCGGCCGCGGCGGCCAGTTCCAGGGCGCTCAGCGGCGTCAGCTCGGAGGGCTTGAGCACGCAGGTGGCGCCGGCCGCCAGGGCCGGGGCGACCTTCCAGGCGGCCATCAGCAGCGGGTAGTTCCAGGGAATGATCTGCCCGGCCACGCCCACCGGCTCGTGGCGGATGCGGCAGCGGAAGCGCTCGTCGGGCAGGGCCAGCGCCTGGTCCTGGCGGCCGTCCAGCTCGCGTGCCAGCTCCGCGTAGTAGCGGAAGCAGCCGATGGCGTCGGCCACGTCCCACTGCGCCTCGGGCAGCGGCTTGCCGTTGTCGCGCACCTCCAGTTCGGCCAGCCCGGCCTGGTTGCGTTCCAGCTCGTCGGCCAGCGCCTCCAGCCACTCGGCGCGCTCGCCGCCGCGGCTCTGTCCCCAGCCACGGTTGAAGGCCTGGCGCGCCGCGCGCACGGCGTGGTCGACGTCTTCCTCGGTGGCCGCCGGCACCTCGCGCAGCGGCCGCCCGGTCGCCGGGTCGAAGCTGGTGAAGGTCCCGCCCAGGTCCGGGCTGACCCATTGCCCATTGATGTACAGCTGGTCACGCATCGCACGTCTCCTTGTCTGCGGCCATCAGGCGGCCTGAACGCCGGCGCGGCGGTTCTGCAGGTAGCGGGAAGTGAACAGCAGCGCCAGCGAGGCGCAGATGATCACGGTGGATATGGCGTTGATCTCCGGGGTGATGCCGCGGCGGATCGAGGAGAAGATGTAGATCGGCAGCGTGGTCTCGGAGCCGGCGACGAAGAAGGCGATGATGAAGTCGTCGAAACTGAAGGTGAACGCCAGCAGGAAGCCGGCGAGGATGGCCGGGGCGATCTGCGGCAGGGTCACCCGGCGGAAGGTCTCCAGCGGCGGCGCGTAGAGGTCGGCGGAGGCTTCCAGCAGCGCCTTGTCCATGGCCTCGACGCGGGTGCGGACGATCACCATCACCAGTGCCATGGTGAACAGCGAGTGCGCCGCCACCACCGTGGGGAAGCCCATGCGCAGCTTCGGCAGGCCCATGTCCAGCGCCAGCAGCAGCGGGTTGAGCACGTCGAACAGGGTGATGAAGGCGATCAGCGTGGCGATGCCGATGACGATCCCCGGCACGATGATCGCGCAGTAGGTCAGCGCATCGAACAGCAGGCGCACGCGCTTGCCCACCCGCTGCAGGCCGAACACCGCCAGGGTGCCGAAGAAGGTGGCGATCAGCGCCGAGCACAGGGCGATCAGCGCGCTGTTGCCCAGGGCCTCCATGATGAAGGGGTTGCCGAAGGCGCGGCCGAACCACTGCACCGAGCAGCACTGGAAGCTCAGCCCGCTGCGCCCGGCGTTGAAGGCGAAGAGCATGATCAGCGCGATGGGCGCGTAGAGGAACAGGTACAGCGAAGTCGAATAGCTGCGCAGCCACATCTCAGAGCACCCCGTCGTTGCGCGGGCCGCCGTAGCGCGCCGCGAGTTTCAGGTACAGGCCGATGATCGCCAGCATCATCGCCACCAGGGTCATGGCCACGGCGCTGCCGAACGGCCAGTTGCGCGATTGCAGGAACAGGTCGACCAGGGCGTTGCCGACGAAGAACACCTTGCCGCCGCCGAGGATCGCCGGGATCAGGAACTCGCCCATGAGCAGGATGAACACCAGCATCACCCCGGTGATGACGCCCGGCGCCGACAGCGGCAGGGTCACCCGGCGGAAGGTCTCGAAGGCGCTCGCGCCGAGGTCGCCGGAGGCTTCCAGCAGGCGCTTGTCGAGCTTCTCCAGGGTCACATAGATGGGGAATACCATCAGCGGCAGGTAGCCGTAGACGATGCCGATCAGCACCGCCCAGGGCGTGTTGATCAGGCGCACGTCGGCGATCCCCAGGCTCTCCAGCAGCGCCGGGATGCCCTTGCCGCTGAGGATAAAGATCCAGGCGTAGGTGCGGATCAGGAAGCTGGTCCAGAACGGCACTATCACCAGGGTCAGCAGCAGCGACTTGTTGCGCCGCACCTTCACCGCCAGGAAGTAGGCCAGCGGGTAGGCCGCCAGCAGGCAGGCCAGGGTGCCCAGCGGCGCCAGGGTCAGGGTGTTCCAGAAGGCCTGGGCGCGCGAGCCGAGGTTGAGGTAGTTCTCCAGCGTCAGCCCGCCGCCGTAGCCGCCCACGGCGCTGCGCTCGCCGAAGCTGAAGACCAGGATGATCACCAGCGGCATCAGCAGCAACAGCAGGAACCACAGGGTGGAAGGCAGCAGCAGGAGCAGCGTGACGCGGCGGCCGAGGCTTCTCGCCGGTGCGGCCACGGGCGTCGCAGCGGCCTGCAGGGGGGCGCTGACAGCGATGTTCATGTTCGATTCCCTACGCATGGAATTGCACGGAGCCCCCGTAGGAGCGAGCTTGCTCGCGAACCGCTTCGGCACGGCTCTGTTCGCGAGCGGGCTCGCGCCTACGAAGGGCCGTCCTCAGGCGGCCTTGAAGCGCGCCATCAGCTCGGCCCGCGCCGGGCTGGTGAGGGTCGCCGCAGCGCCGAACTCCAGGGGCGACAGGCGCTCGGCCGCCGGGTACATGATCGGGTCGTCGAGCATCTCCTTGGGCAGCAGCGCGTCCACCCGCTTGTCGCCGCTGGGGTAGCCGTGGGCCAGGACCTCCAGCTTGTTGTGCTGCGGGTCGAGCAGGTAGTTGATGAAGGCGTAGGCGGCGTCGCGGTGCTCGGCGCCCTTGGGGATGGCGAAGAAGTCGCTCCAGATCTCGCCGCCCTCCTTGCCCAGCACGAAGGTCATGTCCGGGTTGTCGCGGTGCAGCTGCGAGGCGTCGCCGGTCCAGGCCATGGCCATCCAGGCGTCGCCGTTGCGCAGCGAGGGCTGGATGTCGGAGTTGATGGCGAACAGGTGCGGCTTGGCCTTGATCAGCAGTTTCTCGGCGTCGGCCAGTTCCTTCTCGTCCACCGAGTTGAAGCTGTAGCCGTAGTACTTCAGGGCGTTGCCGATGGCGGTGAGCTGGTAGTCGTGGACGATGGTGCGGCCCGAGGCGCTGGTCAGGGTCAGGTCCCAGAACTGTTTCCAGGAGTCCGGGCTGCCCTTGACCCGGCTGGCGTCGTAGACGATGCCGGTGGTGCCCCAGTTCTTCGGCACCGCGTAGACCTTGCCGTCCACCGTGCCCTGGGCCATGAAGCGTTCCTCGAAGGCCGCGGGCTCGAAGTTGGGGATGCGCGAGAGGTCCAGCGGCTCGATCAGCCCCAGCTTCACGTAGGTGCTGATGGTGTAGTTGGTCGGCACGAAGACGTCCCAGCCGCTGCCGCCGGCCTGCAGCTTGGCGAGCATCTCCTCGTTGGAGCCGAACACGTTCATCTGCACCCGCGCGCCGGAGGCCTTGGCGAAGGCCTCGAAGTTCTCCGGGCTGTGGTAGTTCGGCCAGGTGGCCAGGGTCACGCGGTCGCCCAGGTTGCCGCTCTGCCCGGCATAGGCCTTGCCCAGCAGCAGGCCCGGGGTGTTCGCCGCCACCACCGCCGCCGCCAGGCCCAGGCCGGTGCGGCCGAGGAACTCGCGGCGGGTGATGGAGCCCTTCTCCCAACTGCGCATCGTCTTGATGAAACTCTTCTTGTCCATCGTCACTCCCCGCCTGTCTGCTGTGGTTATGGTTGGATCGTCCAGGGCCGCGCCGGGCGCAGCCGCATTGCTCAGAGGCCCATGGCCAGGCCGCTGGCCTGGTTCCAGCCGACCTGTACCCGCGCGCCGTGCTCGAAGGCCGCGCCGGCCTCGGCGCCCTGCCGCAGCACGCGCACGCAGACGATGCCGAAGGCTTCGGTGCGCACCCGGTATTCGGTGAGGTTGCCCAGGTAGATGCGGTCTTCCACGCTGCCGCCCAGGCGCACCTCGCGGGCCAGCTCGGCGCCGGCGGCGGCGATGCCGACCAGCTCCGGGCGCACCGCGATGCAGCCTTCGCTCTGCGGCGCCAGGGCCGGGCCGGTGGGCGTCTGCGGGCTGCTCAGCTCCAGGCCGGCGGCGGTGGCGAGCACCACGCGGCCGCCGTCGACGCGGCGCACGGTGCCGCTGAACAGGTTGGATTCGCCGATGAAGTCGGCCACGTAGCGGCTCGCCGGCGTTTCGTAGAGGGCCTCGGGACTGGCGGTCTGGATGATCAGGCCGTCCTTCATGATGCTGATGCTGTCGCTCATCGACAGCGCCTCTTCCTGGTCGTGGGTGACCAGCACGAAGGTGATGCCGACCTCGCGCTGCAGGCGCAGCAGCTCCGACTGCATCTCCTTGCGCAGCTTGCGGTCCAGCGCCGCCAGGGGTTCGTCGAGCAGCAGCACGGTGGGCTTGTTGACCAGCGCGCGGGCCAGGGCCACGCGCTGCTGCTGGCCGCCGGACAGCTCGTGGGGCTTGCGCGCGCCGAAGCCGGACAGGCGCACCATCTCCAGCGCCTCGTCGGCCATCCGGCGCTGCGCGGCGCGGTCCGGGCGCGGGGTGCGGTAGCGCAGGCCGTAGGCGATGTTCTCGGCCACGCTCAGGTGCGGGAACAGCGCGTAGTGCTGGAACACCATGTTCACCGGGCGCCGGTGCGCGGGCACCCCGGCCACCGCCTGGCCGGCCAGCAGCACCTCGCCTTCGCTGGGCTGCTCGAAGCCGGCGATCATCCGCAGGGTGGTGGTCTTGCCGCAGCCGGAGCTGCCGAGGAAGGAATGGAAGGCCCCGCGGCGCACCCTGAAGTTCAGGCCGTTGACCGCCTGCACGCTGCCGTAGCGCTTGACCACGTTGCGGAACTCGATGTCGAAAGCCTGGCTGGAATCCATCGCCGCACGCCCCTTCGGTGGCTGTTCTTGTTGCCGGTCACGCTAGCAATGGGGCTTTCGGGGTGTATATATCCCTCGGGGGATAGATGCCGCGCGCACGGCCTACCTGTAATTGGATGGACTCACCCTCACCGAGGCGTCGAAGCGCCACGGTGGCATTCTAAGAAGCCGCCGACAGTGAGGGTGAGGCCATGAAAAAGCATACGACGACGAAGAAGCCCATGTCTGCAGTCGATGTGTCGGCTTGCACGACAGTCGCCGTGGATTTGGCGAAGAAGGTATTCCAGGTGGCCGGGGAAGATGCCCAGGG
>NZ_JAZAQP010000034.1:0-69599 GCF_036231725.1 Pseudomonas sp. JH-2
TCGCGACATCCATGTCGCATGACCTCCTGAGCGCCGGTTTCGCTCGGCCTTCTGAAGGGGCGTTCCGGTGCGCTCGGATATTTCTCTGGAAACCCGTAGGGCGCATAACGCCTACGGCGTTATCCGCCATCGTCGTCGGGCATCGGTGTTTGGGCTAACGGCGGATAACCGCGAACGGTTATTCGCCCTACGAGTTTGCCGGCTGACGCTGCGTTATCCGCTTGCTCGGGACAGCCCCCTCTCCCTTCAGGGAGAGCGTGATGCAAAACCACAAAGCTCCCGGGCTCCCCGTAGGGCGCATAACGCCTACGGCGTTATCCGCCATGATCGCGGACAAGGTCCGCTCCTTGGTTCCAGGAGGCACGGGCGTAGGAGCGGACTCCGTCCGCGATTGGACTCACCGGCCGCGCCGGACGCCGCGGTGGCACGAACGGCGCTCAATCGTGGTTGATCGCCCCGATCTTGTGGATCGACAGGTCGGCACCGTAGTACTCCTCTTCCTGGCTCAGGCGGATGCCCACCGCCGCCTTGATCCCGCCGTAGACCAGCAGCCCGCCGGCGAAGGCGATGACAATGCCCAGCAGGGTGCCCAGCACCTGGCTCGCCAGGCTCACCCCGCCCAGGCCGCCCAGGGCCTGCTGGCCGAAGATGCCGCAGGCGATGCCGCCCCAGGCGCCGCACAGGCCGTGCAGCGGCCATACGCCGAGCACGTCGTCGAGCTTCCAGCGCGTCTGCGCCGCAGTGAACACCCAGACGAACAGCGCGCCGGCCACCAGGCCCGTGGCCAGTGCACCGACCGGGTGCATCAGGTCGGAGCCGGCGCACACCGCCAC
Organism: Pseudomonas sp. JH-2; assembly: GCF_036231725.1. Lineage (NCBI taxonomy): Bacteria > Pseudomonadati > Pseudomonadota > Gammaproteobacteria > Pseudomonadales > Pseudomonadaceae > Pseudomonas > Pseudomonas sp. JH-2. The sequence continues at coordinate 834 of NZ_JAZAQP010000034.1, forward strand.
CAGGCCGGCCAGCGGGCCGTTGTGCAGGAAGCCGGGGTCGTTGCGCCCCACCAGCAGCGAGGCGATGGTGCCACCGACCATGGCCAGCAGCGAGTTCACCGCCACCAGGCCGCTGGCGTGGTCCAGGGTCTGCGCGCTCATCACGTTGAAGCCGAACCAGCCGACCACCAGGATCCAGGCGCCCAGGGCCAGGAAGGGGATGTTCGACGGCGCGAAGGCCACCAGCCGGCCCTCGCGGTAACGGCCGTTGCGCGGGCCCAGCAGCAGCACCGCGGCCAGCGCCAGCCAGCCGCCGAAGGCGTGCACCACCACGGAGCCGGCGAAATCATGGAAGGGCGCGCCGAACTTCAGGGCCAGCCAGGCCTGCAGGCCGTGGTTGCCGTTCCACGCCATGCCCTCGAAGAAGGGGTAGACGAAGGCCACGATCAGCGCCGTGGCGCACAGTTGCGGGGCGAACCGGGCGCGCTCGGCGATGCCCCCGGAAATGATCGCGGGGATGGCGGCGGCGAAGGTCAGCAGGAAGAAGAACTTGACCAGCGCATAGCCGTTCTCCGCGCTCAGCTCGCTGGCCGGCTTGAGGAAATCCACGCCGTAGGCGATCCAGTAGCCGATGAAGAAGTACGCAAGGCAGGACACGGCGAAGTCCGAGAGGATCTTCGACAAGGCGTTGACCTGGTTCTTCAGGCGCACCGTGCCGACCTCGAGGAAGGCGAAGCCGGCATGCATGGCCAGCACCATCACGGCGCCCAGCAGGATGAACAGGGTATTGGAACCGTGGATCAGGGTTTCCACGGCACTGTTGAGGTTTTCCATGAATCAGGCAGCCCCGGATCAGACCGAAAAAGCACCAAAACAGCTCATCGCCCCGGCGCACCGCACCAGCATGAGGCGCAGGCGCACCGATAAGGTCCAGCCCCCTGCTCCACACGGCACACGAGGGCGCGGAGGGGCACCTCTGTTTTTTTGATTTTTCTTTTGTCTTTCAGTTGGTTAATGGATTTTCCGGCGGTCTTCGGACGTCCCTGAACGCCCCCGTCTGGGGCACTCGCACCGGATGACGCACCACGGCGTTGCAAGCGGCATACCATGCGCCCGACGGGCGAAGCGGCGCAGACTGGTCTTCACTGAACGGGCCTGAGTCCTGCTCTACGTCGCCGCTTCGCCGTCGATTTATGGGAAACTTCCCAACGCCCTGGGGCTCAGAAACCAGTGAACCCCTCGCAAACACAAGGAGCCTCACAATGCCCCGCAAGAGCACCGCGAATACCACCAAGGACGAGCTGCTGGCCGAGTTCCAGGCCCTGGTGGCCGACACCGAGAAACTCCTGCAGACCTCCGCGGAACTGGCCGGCGAGGAAGCCGATGCCCTGCGCGAACAGCTGCGCTCCGGGCTGGGCCGGGCCCGCGAACGCATCGACGCCGCGCAGAGCGCCGTGCGCGACCAGGGCCGCGCCGCGGTGGACGCCACCGAGGACTATGTCGGCGAGCATCCCTGGCAGGCCGTGGGCCTGGCCGCGGGCGTCGGCTTCCTGCTCGGCCTGCTGGTCGGGCGGCGCTGACCGATGAGCGACGCCAAGGACGCCCCGCCACACCAGGGCCCTTCCGTGCGGCGCTTCGGCGCCGCACTGCTGGGCCTGCTGCATGGCCACGTCGAACTCTTCGGCCTGGAGTTGCAGGAGCAGAAGAGCCGTACCCTGGCGCTGCTGCTGTTCGCCGGGCTGGCGTTGCTGTTCGCCCTGCTGCTGATACTGGGCCTGTCGCTGCTGGTGCTGGTGCTGTTCTGGGACAGCGACCGGCTGGCCGCCGTGCTCGGCCTGTGCGCCTTCTATGCGCTGGGCGGCGGGCTGTGCGCCTGGCGCCTGTACCAGCTGGTGGACGACGACAGCTCGCCATTCAGCGCCACCCTGGAAGAACTGGCCCGTGACCGGGAGCAACTGCTGCCATGAGTGAACTGCCGCAACTCTCCCCCCGCCCCACGCGGCAGGAACTGCGCAAGGCCGTGCTGCGCCTGCGCCTGGAAGTCCAGCGCCAGCAGCTGCGCCAGGAAAGCGAGAAGCTCCTGCAGCCGCTGCGCCAGGCCCGCGACCTGGGCCAGGGCGTGCGCCAGCAACTGCGCGGCGGCGCCTCACTGTGGGCCGCCGGCGGCGCGGCGGCCGCGGCCGCCCTGATGCTGCGCCGCAAACGCGGCCTGGTGCGCCTGCTGCGCCTGGCCATCGTGCTCGCGCCGCTGCTGCTGAAGCTGCGCCAGCCGGCCGCGGGCAGCCCGGAGAAGCCGCCGGCGTGCCAGGGCGACTGAGCGCCCTGGCTACATTCTTGCTAGGAGGCAATCCCGGGCCGGCGGCAACGCCCTCCCTTCCCCTTCACTAAGGATGTGTCCCTTGATCGACGGGCAACCGGTCGCCTGCTTCCAGCCTTTCATCGATACCGCCACCGGCCTGATCGCCGGGGTCGAGGCCCTCGGCCGGATGCGCCAGGCCGACGGCCAGCTGCTCTCGGTGGGCCCGCTGTTCGTCGATCCGAAGATTCCCCCGGCGACCTTGCGCCGCCTCGACCGGCAGATCCGCGACGACGCCCTGGCGCGCCTGCCGGAAGCGCCCGCGGACTGGTTCCTCAGCCTGAACATCTCGCCGCGCTGGATCAGCCGGCTGCGCCCCAACCAGCCGCTGCCCAGCCTCAAGCAACTGCAGCAGCACGGCGTCGACCCGCACCGGGTGGTCTTCGAGATCACCGAACTGGGCGGCGGCAACCAGCGCCTGCCCGAGGTGGTGGCGCGCTACCGCGAGGCCGGGGCGCGCATCGCCATCGACGATTTCGGCGCCGGCTACTCCCAGCTCGACCGCGTCCTGGCGCTGCAGCCGGACATCCTCAAGCTGGACATGCGCCTGTTCCAGCAGGCGGCCCGTGGCGGCCCCAGCGGCGAGGTGGTCAAGGCCCTGGCGCAGATGGCCGAGAAGACCGGCTGCTGGATCATCGCCGAAGGGGTGGAGACCGAGGCGGAACTGGACTTCGCCCTGGAGTGCGGCGCGCGCTTCGTCCAGGGCTACCTGTTCGCCCGCCCGGCCCTGGACTTCCCCGCCAGCGACGCCTACCTCGACGCCTTCGGCCAGTGGCGCGACCGCTACGTACAGCGCAAGCTGCAAGAGCGCGCCCGGCTGGTGCAGCTGCGCCAGCAACTGGCCGAACTGGTCGCCAGCCTGCGCCCCTGGGCCGAGGGCGGCGCGCGCCTGGCCAGCCTGCCCACCCCCGACGCCTTCCCGCGCCTGCTGCGGGTGTACCAGTGCGACCGCCACGGCACGCAGATCTCGCCCAACCTGGAATGGAACGGCCTGTTCTGGAAGGAAGACCGGCGTTACGTCGGCCACAACTGGTCCTGGCGCCCCTACTTCTACCAGTTGCTCGCCGAGGGCTGGGAAGAACGCCGGCTGACGCTGTCCAATACCTACCGCGACGCCACCACCAACCAGTACTGCATGACCGCCGGGCAGTTCATCGACCAGGGCCGCCGCCTGCTGCTGATCGACATCGACGCCGAAGGCCTGTGACAGGCCGCGATTGAGATTGCCGCGGGCAAGGGGTAGCGTTGGCCCCACCACGAGCAATCGGACGAGCGAATGGACTGGCATACCCTGCTCCCCCGCGAGCGCCTCGGCAAACCCGTGCACAGCAGCGCGGAACTGGGCCGCAGCGCCTTCCACAAGGACCACGACCGCATCATCTTCTCCGGCGCCTTCCGCCGCCTGGGGCGCAAGACCCAGGTCCACCCGGTGTCGAGCAACGACCACATCCACACGCGCCTGACCCACTCCCTGGAGGTCGGCTGCGTCGGCCGCTCCCTGGGCATGCGCGTCGGCGAGATGCTGCGCGGCGAGCTGCCGGAATGGTGCGACCCCAGCGACCTCGGGGTGATCGTGCAGTCGGCCTGCCTGGCCCACGACATCGGCAACCCGCCCTTCGGCCACTCCGGCGAGGACGCCATCCGCCACTGGTTCCAGCAGGCCGCCGCGCGCGGCTGGCTCGACGCCATGGATGCCGACGAGCGCGCCGACTTCCTCAATTTCGAGGGCAACGCCCAGGGCTTCCGGGTGCTCACCCAGTTGGAATACCACCAGTTCGACGGCGGCATGCGCCTGACCTACGCCACCCTCGGCAGCTACCTGAAGTACCCCTGGACCGCGCGCCATGCCGACTCCCTCGGCTACAAGAAGCACAAGTTCGGCTGCTACCAGAGCGAGCTGCCGCTGCTGGAGCAGATCACCGAGAAGCTGGGCATGCCCAAGCTCGACGACGAGCGCTGGGCGCGCCACCCGCTGGTCTACCTGATGGAGGCGGCGGACGACATCTGCTATGGCCTGATCGACCTGGAAGACGGCCTGGAGATGGAGCTGCTCGACTACCCCGAGGTGGAGGCCCTGTTGCTGGACCTGGTCGGCGACGACATTCCCGAGACCTATCGCCAGCTCGGCCCCAGCGATTCCCGTCGGCGGCGCCTGGCGATCCTCCGCGGCAAGGCCATCGAGCACCTGAGCAACGCCGCCGCGCGGGCCTTCGTCGAGCAGAAGCGGGCCCTGCTGGAGGGCGGCCTGGGTGGCGACCTGGTGGAGCACATGAGCGGCCCGGCCAAGCGCTGCGTGCAGCAGGCCAAGGCCCTGGCGCGGCAGAAGATCTTCCAGGACAAGCGCAAGACGCTGCACGAGATCGGCGCCTACACCACCCTGGAAATCCTGCTCAACTCCTTCTGCGGCGCGGCCCTGGAACAGCATGGCGGCCGCAGCCCGTCGTTCAAGAACCAGCGCATCCTCGACCTGCTCGGGCACAACGCCCCCGACCCCGACTGGCCGCTGCACAAGGCCTTCCTGCGGGTCATCGACTTCATCGCCGGGATGACCGACAGCTATGCCACCGAAATGGCGCGGGAGATGACCGGGCGCTCCAGCCCGGTGTGAGGCGTCGAGGTTGCGCCGCGCCCGTGGGGAAGCCCGGCCCTAGGCCGGGTCGTTCTCGGTGGCCGACGGCGCCGGCCGGATGCAGCCTTCCTCGTCCAGCCGCTTCAGATGGCCATGCAGGCTGGCCTGCAGCGCATCCAGCGCCCTGCGCAGTTGCTCCACGGCACTGCGCAGGGTCGAGAACTCGGCGCGCTCGGCGCAGGCCTTCTCCAGCTCCGCGCAGCGGTCGTGCAGGGCCATGGCGCCCACCAGCCGCGCCGCGCCCTTGATTCGGTGGGCCAGCTCGGCCAGGCGCCGCCGGTCCTGCGCGTGCAGCAGGGGTTCGAGCTGTTCGGCGTCCGCCTCGTTGCTGGACATCAGCTCGGCCATCAGGTTGCGCGTCAGTTGGGCGTTGCCGCCGGTCATCTCCAGCAACGCGCCGATGTCCAGGTCGCCCTCCTCCTGCGGAGCCGCTGCCGGGACCGGCCCCGGCGGCATCATCTCGCCGCACTGCAGTTGCTCCAGCTGGTCGCGCAATTGCTCGATGCTGATCGGTTTGAACAGGCAATCGTCCATGCCGGCCTCCTTGCAGCGCGCGATCTCGTCGGGCTGGGCATTGGCCGTGAAGCCGAGGATGGGGGAATGCGCCGCGCCGGTCTCCCGCTCGATCTCGCGGACTCGCCTGGCCAGGCTGTAGCCGCTGAGCACCGGCATGTTGCAGTCGGTGATCATCAGGTCGAACTCGCCGGGCCGCCATAGCTGCAGGGCTTCGCCGCCATCCGTGGCCATGGCCACGGTGTGCCCCAGGTGCTCCAGTTGCTGCGCCAGCAGCAGGCGGTTGACCGGGTGGTCGTCGACCACCAGCACGTGCAATGTCCGCTGCTCCACCGGGCGGCGCAGGATGATCAAATCCTCTTCCGGCGCGAGGGGCTCCAGCACCTGCAGCACCAGCCTGACGTGCACCTTGGTGCCCACGCCGGCCACGCTCTCCAGGCGCACCGAGCCGCCCATCATTTCCGCCAGCTTGCGGCAGATGGTCAGCCCCAGCCCCGTGCCGCCGTGGTTGGCGCGCCCTTCGCGCTGCACCTGGCTGAAGGGTTCGAAGAGCTGCTTCTGGTCTTCCTCGGCGATGCCGATGCCGCTGTCCTCGACGCACACCTCCAGTGCCAGCCGCTCGTTGGGCAGCGGCTCGCCCGAGACCCGCACCCAGACGCTGCCCTGGTCGGTGAACTTGATGGCGTTGCTCACCAGGTTGGAGAGGATCTGCTTGAAGCGCAGCGGGTCGATGAGCACGTCGCAGGCGGCCTCGGTCTCGATCTCCAGCTTCAGCAGCAGGCCCTTCTGCCTGGCCAGGCCGTCGAAGACGCGGGCCACCGACTCGATCAGCTCGCGCAGGCGCGCCCGTTCGGGCAGCAGCGTCAGGCGGCCGGACTCGATCTTGGCGACGTCGAGGATGTCGCCGATCAGCAGCAGCAGCGACTTGGCCGACTCGTAGGCCACCTCGATGGGCCCCTGCTCGCCGCAACCGCTGCAACGGTTGCGCGTCAGCGCCAGTTCGAGCATGCCGATCACCGCATTCATCGGCGTGCGGATCTCGTGGCTCATGGTCGCCAGGAAGGTGCTCTTCGCCCGGCTGGCTTCCTCGGCCTGCTCCTTGGCGATCTCCAGCTGCTGGTGCAGGCGCTCGCGCTCGGTGACGTCGACCCAGCCGGAGACCAGGCCGCGAACCTTGCCGGACGCGCTCCGGTAGGGCGTGAGCCAATGGTGCACCTGGCGCGGCTCGCCGTTGATCTCCAGCACCCGGTCGACGGCGACCGGCTCGCCGCTGGCCATCACCTGGAGGTATTCCCGGTGCAGGCCCTCGGCCTGTTCGGCGGAGAGCCAGATGCAGTCCCGCAGCAGCGACCCCGCCGCCGTCTCCTCCGACAGCCCGGTGGCCTCGCGGAAGGCCCGGTTGCAGGTGATCAGGCGCCCTTCGGCGTCGCGTACCGAGACCGGCTGGGGAATGCCGTCGATCAGCGCGCGCTTGAATGCCAGGCGGTCCTGCAGCTCCTGCTCGGCGTGCTGGCGCGCGCGCACCCTGAACAGCAGGTAGCAGTTCCACAGCAGGATCAGCCCGAGCAGCGCCAGGCCGCCCCACAGCAACCAGTAGAACTGCGAGCGGTAGCCTTCCCAGATGCTGTCCGGCGAGGCGCCGCTGGTGGACCAGCGGCTGATGATGCTGGCCATGTCCTCCGGCGAGATCGCCAGCAGGGCCTTGTTGAGGATGCTCAGCAGCTCCGGGTCGGCCCGCGAGACCCCCAGGGATATCTGCGCCGGCTCCAGGTCCAGGGTCGCGGCGATGCGCAGGTCGCGGTAGTAGCGGTTGACCAGGAAGGTGGCGGTGAGCATCGGCTGCAGGGCGGCGTCCACCCGCCCTTCCTCCAGCAGCGGCAGGGCGTCGCTGTAGTTGTCCACCTCCACCAGCTTCACCTGCGGGAAGTGCTCGCGCACGTAGGCCCCCACCACGCTGCCATGGGGCGCCGCCACACGCTTGCCGTCGAGGTCCGCGAGGTCCTGGCGGGTGTCGTCCTTGCGCGAGAGCAGCACGAAGGAGGTGCTCAGGTAGGGCCGGGTGAAGTCCACCTGCGCCTCGCGCTCGACGGTGGGCGTCATGGTCGCCAGGGCGTCGACCTGGCCCCGGCGCACCTGGGTGAACATGCCGGGGATGGACGAAGTCGGCAGCACCTCGAACTGCAGGCCGGTGCGCGTGCGGATCAGGTCCAGCAGGTCGGCGACTATGCCGCGGAAATTGCCCTGGGAGTCGAAGAAGGTCAGCGGCGCCAGCGACTGGTCGATGCCCAGCCGCGGCCGCGGGTTGCGCTCCAGCCAGCGCAGCTCCTGGGGCGTGAGGTTCAGCCGGTGGTTGGAGATGGAGAACACCCCGCCCACGCTCCAGCGCCGCTGGATCGACAGCTGCTGCTGGGCGCTGACGCTCTGCAGCGCCTCGTTGACGCTGTAGAGCAGCGGGCTGCCGTCCTTGCGCGCGGCGAAGGAGAAGCCGATGCCGTTGAAGTTGGCGAAGTTCAGCAGCTTGAGGTTGACCAGGTAGCCCTGGCTGATCAGGTACTGCGCGCTCAGGGCGTCGCCGACGTAGGCGTCCACCTGCCCGAGGGCGACGGACTCCAGGGCGCGGCGCAGCGAGTCGAAATGCACGACCTCGGCATCGGGGAAATGCTCGACCAGCTCCTGCGGCGAGAAGTAGTCGCCCACCACGGCGAGCCGCTTGCCGGTCAGCTGCAGGTCGCCTTCCAGGCGCATGTCCTGCGGCCCGACGATCACCGGCTGGTTCAGGGAATACGGGCGCGACAGCAACAGCTCGGGGATTTCCGCCTCGAAGCCGGTGGCGCGGCCGATCAGGTCGATCTCGCCGTCCACCAGCGCCTGGATGGTCTGGCGCCTGGACGGGTAGCGGCGCATCTCGATGCGCACGTTGAGCGCTTCGCCGATCAGCCCGAGGTAGTCGGCGGTGACGCCCTCCAGCTCGCTGCCGCTGACGGTGACGATCAGCGGCGGGTAGTCCGGCGCGGCCACCCCCACCACCAGCGTGCGCTTCTCGCGCAGCCACTGCCAGTCCGACTCCGGCAGCTCGACCCGCGGTCTCTCGGGAAGCGCCGCCGTGCGGGCCAGCAACGCGAGCTGCGTCCAGGGCGCGGGGGCCTGGGCCTCGTCGGCCCAGGCCCCCATCGCCAGCATCGCACCGAGAACGGCACCCAGCAGCGCCCTGCACCTCGACCCCATGGCGGACATCTCAGACCAGTGCGTTGCGCTTGGCGAACTCGATCAGGTCGACCAGCGAATGGGCATTGAGCTTCAGTAGCAGGCGCGTCTTGTAGGTACTGACGGTCTTGTTGCTGATGAACATCTGCTCGGAGATGTCCTTGTTCGAATAACCATTGGCCAGGTATTGCAATACCGACATTTCCCGGTCGGAAAGCCGCTGGATGAGTTCATGGTCGTCCATGCTGCCGTTGTTCTTGCGCGCCGGGCGCACGGCGGTGCTGGGGAAATAATTGTACCCGGCGATCACCGCGTTAACCGCGCTGATCAGTTCGGCCAGCCCGCCCTGCTTGCAGACGAACCCCGATGCCCCGGCCTGCATGCAGCGCATGGCATAGAGCGAGGCGCTCTGGCCGGTCAGCACGAGAATTTTCAGGGGCAGGTTGAACGCGGTGAGGCGGCTGATGACCTCGAGCCCGTCCAGCTTGGGGATGCCGATGTCCAGCACCACCAGCTCCGGCAGCAGATCCTTCACCAGGGACAGGGCGTCCACGCCGTTATCGGTCTCCCCGATGATGGTGTGACCTTCCTTTTCCAGCAGGACGCGCATTGCCATCCGTATTACCGGATGGTCATCGACGATAAGAACCTTGCTCAATTTTCAATCTCCGACAGACTTCCCAAGAGTGCGCCGTAAGATATCGTCTAGGGAATCGGTGTCGAGATTAACTGGGGCCACTTTGAACATCTTAAGTAAATTCCCATACATCAAAGGATAAATTCCTACACAAACTTGATTGGGCAACTTCCCCTAACTTTCCGATCGGTCTTTTTCAACATTCCCTGATGCAAATTCCCACAAGAAAAATGGAAGTTCTTTAAATAAATGGCGCCCGCCAGCCGGCACACTTCGCCCGTTATCCAATTCGGTACGCGCGACCATGAACAGATCGATCCCATCCAGCCTGCTGGTGCTGGAGGACCATGCATTTCTGCGCGAGGCGACCGTGCACGGCCTGCGGGTCCTCGGCTACGAGCAGGTCCTGGCCGCCGGCGACGGGGACAGCGCCATCGAGCTGCTGAGGCGGGAAGGCGGAGTCGACATCTGCATCTGCGACGTGCTCCCGCCGGGCATGGACCTGCTCGGGTTCCTGCGCCTGGCGGCCCAGGAGAAGCTGCTGCGGGCGATCATCGTGGTCAGCGAGATTCCCGCCGACCTGCGCCGGGCCATCGCCCACATCGCCACGCTGTACGGCCTGTCGGTGCTCGGCGAGCTGACCAAGCCGCTGCAGATGTCCAGCCTGCAGGCGCGCCTGCGCCACTACAGCGCCACGCCTGCCGCCGCCCCGCCGCTACCGCGGCCGACGCCCTCGGCGCTGGAGGTCTGGCAGGCCATGCGCAACCGCGAACTGAAGGCCTACTACCAGCCCAAGGTCGACCTCGACACCCTGCAGGAGGTCGGCGCCGAGGTGCTGGTGCGCTGGGACCACCCGGTCCACGGGCTGTTGCGCCCGGCCTACTTCCTCGCCGCGATCCGCCGGATGAAACTGCTGCCCGACCTCTTCGACCTGATCCTGGACCAGGCCCTGGACTTCGCCCGCCGCGAACTGCGCCAGGGCACCCAGCGGGCGCTGTCGATCAACATCGACCTGGAGGTGCTGCAGCAGCGCGACCTGGCCACCCACCTGAAGGAAAAGCTGCGGCAGACCGGCATCGATCCCGCCAGCCTGACCATAGAGATCATCGAAGGGGGGCTGGCGACCACGCCCCTGGCCAGCCTGGAGAACCTCACCCGCCTGCGCCTGCTCGGCTGCAACGTCGCCATCGACGACTTCGGCACCGGCTACTCCTCGCTGCAGCGCCTTTGCGACCTGCCCTGCAACGAGATCAAGCTGGACGCTTCCTTCATCCGCGACATGCAGCACAACCCGCGCACCCACGAGTCGGTCGCCAGCACCCTGGTGCTGGCGCGCCACCTGCAGCTGCGGGTGATCGCCGAGGGCATCGAGACCTGCCAGCAGCTGCAGCGCATGCGCGAACTGGGCTGCCGCTTCGGCCAGGGCTTCCTGTTCTCGCAGCCGATGTCGGAGGACGACTATCGCCGCTGGGCGGGCGTCGACCTGCCGGCGCCCGCGCCGGAGGCCGGCGCCGAACTGGAACTGGAAGGCGCGCACACCCCGCCGGGCTGAGCCGCGGGGCGTATGCCAGGCCCGCCCTCAGACAGGCTGGTGAATGGGCTGCTCCGGATACCAGGCGTCCTGCAGTGGGCTGACCGAACTGCCGCCCAGCTCGCCCTGCTGCTTCAGCCAGTCCTCCACGGCCTTGCGCTGCGCCTCGGTGACCGAGCCGCGGCGCGCCAGGCAGACGAAGCCGAAGTCGTCGCAACCGGTGTAGGCCAGGCCATTGGCGGTGATGGCCTGCTCCACGAAGCGCTTGAGGAAGGCCTGCAATTGCTCCGCGGGGAGCCCTTCGCGGTAGTCGAGCGACAGCTCGAACCCCAGCTCCTGGAACTCATCGACGCAGAGCTTCTTGCGCAGACGACGGGAACGGTTGCTGGCCATGGGGCGGATCTCCTCGATTGATGACGGCATGCGGGGCACGGCGGGCGCCGCCCCGCACAGACTCTAGCAGCTCGAAGGTGGCACTCACACGCGCATCGCGTGCAAACCCCAGCGCATCCGACAACGGCTTGCGGCATAATGCGCCGGCGCGTTGCCGCGCCACTGGCGCAATCGTCTATCGTCAGTGTCTGCTTTCGTCACCTTAGTCATGTCTATGCCCTGAACCGGGATTTCACTTCAACTATGTTCAAGTCACTGCGTGTTCTCGCCTTCGCTACCCTGCTGCCCTTCGCCCTGCCCACCCTGGCCGCCCCGATCAAGTCCGTCCTGCCCGAACGGGTGGAGAAGGCCCTCAAGGCCAGCAAGCTGACCAACGACGCCCTGTCGCTGGTGATGATCCCCCTGGACGGCCCGGGTACGCCGACCTACTTCAACGCCGACGTCTCGGTGAACCCGGCCTCGACCATGAAGCTGTTCACCACCTATGCCGCCCTGGAGCTGCTGGGCCCCACCTACCAGTGGAAGACCGAGTTCTACACCGACGGCAAGCTGCAGGACGGCGTGCTCAACGGCAACCTCTACCTCAAGGGCGGCGGCGACCCCAAGCTGAACCTGGAGAAGCTCTGGCTGATGATGCGCGACCTGCGCGCCAACGGCGTGCTCAAGGTCAACGGCGACCTGGTGCTGGACCGCAGCTACTTCAACCAGCCGCAGCTGCCGGTGTTCAACGATGACGGCGGCGACGACAACAAGCCGTTCCTGGTCGGCCCCGACGCCGCCATGGTCAACCTCAAGAGCGTGCGCCTGGTGGTGCGCAGCGAAGGCAACCAGGCCTCGGTGATGATGGACCCGCCGCTGGCCAACGTGCGCCTGGAGAACCAGATCAAGGTCAGCGGCCCGGCCAACTGCCCGGCCTGGCCGAAGCTGCGCTTCGTGCCGGAGACCCGCGCCGAGGGCACCGTGCTGGTCGCCGCCGGCGAGATTCCCCGCGGCTGCAGCGCGCAGACCTACATGTCGCTGCTCGACCACCCGGGCTACACCGCCGGCGCCATCCGCGGCATCTGGCAGGAACTGGGCGGCAGCATCAGCGGCGCCGACCGCCAGGGCAGCGTGCCGAAGAACGCCACCCTGCTGGCCCGCGCGCTGTCGCCGGACACCGTGGACATCATCCGCGACATCAACAAGTACAGTAACAACACCATGGCCCGCCAGGTGTTCCTCAGCATCGGCGCGCAGAACCGCACCAGCGCGGACGCCAACGACGGCCTGGCGGCGCAGCGGGTGATCCGCCAGTGGCTGGCGCGCAAGGGCATCACCGCCTCGCACCTGGTGATGGAGAACGGCTCGGGCCTGTCCCGCGACGAGCGCGTCAGCGCCCGCGAGATGGCCGCCATGCTGCAGGCCGCCTGGCACAGCCCCTACGCCTCGGAGTACATCTCCTCGCTGCCGATCGTCGGCGTCGACGGCACCATGCGCAAGCGCCTGCGCCACACCCCCATGACCGGCGAGGCCCACGTCAAGACCGGCACCCTCAACACCGTCCGCGCCCTGGCCGGGTTCAGCCGCGATGCCCGCGGCAACAACTGGGTGGTTGTGGCCATCCTCAACAGCAACCGGCCGTGGGGCGCCTCGTCCATCCTCGACCAGGTGCTGCTGGACCTCCACGCCTCCACCCGCGGCCAGTGATGCTGGCCGCGGGGGCCTGGCGAATCAGCGTGCGCTGATGCGCCAGGCCCGATGGATCTTCGGATTGCGCACGAAGTCCGGGTCCAGGGTCTGGGCGCTGATGTCCTCGACCTGGTAGCGCGCCGCCAGGCCCGGGTCCAGTTCGAACTTGCGGAAGTTGTTGGAGAAGTACAGCACGCCGCCCTTGGCCAGGCGCGTCATGGCCAGGTCGATCAGCTCGACCTGGTCGCGCTGCACGTCGAACACCCCCTCCATGCGCTTGGAGTTGGAGAAGGTCGGCGGGTCGATGAAGATCAGGTCGTACTCGCCGCGGTCCGCCCGCAGCCATTCCATGACGTCGCTCTGCACCAGTTTCTGCTTGTCGGAGAAACCGTTGAGCGACAGGTTGCGCCGCGCCCAGTCCAGGTAGGTCTTCGACAGGTCGACGCTGGTGGTGCTGCGCGCGCCGCCCCTGGCCGCATGCACGGTGGCCGTGGCGGTGTAGCAGAACAGGTTGAGGAAGCGCTTGCCGGCGGCCTCGCGCTGCAGGCGCAGGCGCATCGGCCGGTGGTCGAGGAACAGCCCGGTGTCCAGGTAGTCGGTCAGGTTGACCAGCAAGCGCACGCCGCCCTCCTCCACTTCCATGAACCGGCCTTCGCTGTTCTGCCGCTCGTACTGGCGCTTGCCGCCCTGGCGTTCGCGGCGCTTGATGACGATGCGTTCGCTGGGGATGCCCAGGGCCTGGGGCAGCGCCGCCAGGGCATCGAGCAGGCGCACCTGGGCCTTGGCCGGGTCGATGGACTTGGGCGCGGCGTACTCCTGCACGTGCACCCAGTCGCGGTACAGGTCCACGGCCAGGGCGTACTCGGGCATGTCGGCGTCATACAGGCGGTAGCATTCGATCTTCTCGCGCCTGGCCCACTTGCCCAACTGCTTGAGGTTTTTCTGCAGGCGGTTGGCGAACATCTGCCCGCCTTCGCTCAAGCGCGCCTGCTCGACGACCGGGGCCGAGGCCCCGGCGGACGCCTGGCGGGGTTCGGCGCCACGCTCGCCGGTGACGAACTGCCGCGGCTCCACCTCGAACATCAGCAGCTTGCACGGCAGCGCGCCGTTCCAGAAGGCGTACTGCTTGTGGCTGCGGATGCCCATGCGCTTGCCCAGCTCGGGCGCGCCGGTGAAGACCGCGGCGTTCCAGCCCAGGCAGGCCTGGCGCAGGCGCTCGCCCAGGTGCTGGTAGAGGTACAGCAGGCTGGCCTCGTCGCCCAGGCGCTCGCCGTAGGGCGGGTTGCAGACCAGCAGGCCGCGCTGGCCCTTGTCCGGGCGCGGCTCGAAGGTGGCCAGCTCGCCCTGGTAGACCTTCACCCACTCGCCCAGCCCGGCGCGCTCGATGTTGTTGCGCGCCGGCTGGATCAGCCGCGGGTCCGCCTCGTAGCCGCGGATCCACAGCGGCGTGCGCGCAAGGCCGGCGGCGGCGCGCTGCTCGGCCTCGGCCAGCAGCTTGCGCCACAGCGCCGGGACGTGGCCCAGCCACTTGTCGAAGCCCCAGTGCTCGCGCCTGAGGTTGGGGGCGATGTCGGCGGCCATCAGGCCGGCCTCGATGAGGAAGGTGCCGACGCCGCACATGGGGTCGGAAAGCGCCCCGCCCTCGGCGGCCAGCTGCGGCCAGCCGGCGCGGATCAGGATGGCCGCGGCGAGGTTCTCCTTCAGCGGCGCGGCGCCCTGCTGCAGGCGGTAGCCGCGCTGGTGCAGGCTGTGCCCGGAGAGGTCCAGGGACAGCACCGCCTGGCCGCGGTCCAGGTGCAGGTGGACGCGGATGTCCGGGTTGACCTTGTCCACCGTCGGCCGCCGGCCGAACTCGGCGCGCAGGTTGTCGACGATGGCGTCCTTGACCTTGAGCGCGCCGAAGTGGGTGTTGTCGATGCCCGAGCCCTTGCCGCTGAACTCCACCGCCAGGCTGCCGCCGGGGTCGAGGTGGTCGCTCCAGTTGACCGCGTTCACGCCCAGGTACAGCTCCTCGGCGTTGGCCACCGGGAAGCGCGCCAGCACCAGCAGCACGCGGTTGGCCAGGCGCGACCAGAGGCACAGCCGGTAGGCCGTCTCCAGGTCGCCGCGGCCGCGCACGGCGGACACCTGCGCCCGCGCCTCGATCAGACCCAGCGCCTGCGCCTCGTCCAACAGCAGGCCGTCGAGGCCCTTGGGACAGGTGAGGAAGAGTTCGTAGTGTTCCGACATCGCGATTCCCGGGCCGAAGCCCTTTCCAGGGGGGCCTTGGCCCCCGGTACCGGATACCGCGCCCAGACGCTGGCACCCGGCCATGATTCATTTCAAGAGGTTTCACCAACCCGCGACCCGAGGTCGCAGGCACTGGCCCGCTCGTCGGGATGAGAGAACCTCTCAATTTCCTGGCAGCTTGCCAGCTTCCGTTGCACAAGCCCCTGAACATGCGGTTTCGGGCAATTTGCCCGAGCCGCCTGCGGGGAAAACTTATGGCCTGAGCCCATAAGAGTTAAGTCTTTATGACAAATTGGTTGTTCACAGGCTCGAAGCCCATGGTTTAGAACTCAGCTTAACCCGTCGCCGCAAAGGTGTCGGGCGGGGTCTGTCACGCCGGCAACGGACCCCTTTTGGCGGAATTGTCCGCCAGGCCTCCCCAGGGGGCCAACGGGACATAACAGTCAACAAGTGAGGGCAACACCCTATGAGAAGACTCAAGCGTGATCCGTTGGAAAGAGCCTTTATGCGCGGTTACCAGTACGGCCTCAGTGGCAAGTCTCGCGATCTCTGTCCTTTCACCCATCCCACTACCCGGCAGTCCTGGCTCAATGGCTGGCGCGAGGGTCGCGGCGACAACTGGGATGGCCTCACCGGCACTGCCGGCCTGCAACGTCTGAACCAGATGCAACACGCCACTAGCTGACCAAGGATCACACCGATTTCCCCAAGGCCGTCCCATCCGGGCGGCAGGGCGCAAGCCCGAGGGCTCCGAAAGGAGCCCTTTTTTATTTGTCCTCAGCGCTCGGTGCGCTGCGCCTGGGCGATGGCGTCCACCGCCTCGCGGATCAGCGCCGGCCCCTTGTAGATGAAGCCCGAGTAGATCTGCACCAGGCTCGCCCCGGCGGCGATCTTCTCCGCCGCGTGAGCACCCTCGGTGATGCCGCCGGCGGCGATGATCGGCAGGCGCCCGCCCAGCTCGCCAGCCAGGACCTTGACCGTGTGGGTGCTCTTCTCGCGCACCGGCGCGCCCGACAGGCCGCCGGCCTCGTCGCCGAACGGCAGCCCCTCGACGCCTTCGCGGCCCAGGGTGGTGTTGGTGGCGATCACCGCGTCCATCCCCGCCTCCACCAGCGCCACGGCGACCATGGCGGTCTCCTCGTCGGTCATGTCCGGGGCGATCTTGATCGCCAGCGGCACGCGCCGGCCATGCTGCTCGGCCAGGTCCTCCTGGCGCTGGCGCAAGGCTTCCAGCAACTGCTTGAGCGAGTCGCCGAACTGCAGGCTGCGCAGGCCCGGGGTGTTGGGCGAGCTGACGTTGACCGTGACGTAGCTGGCGTGGGCGTAGACCTTGTCCAGGCAGATCAGGTAGTCGTCCACCGCGCGCTCGACCGGGGTGTCGAAGTTCTTGCCGATGTTGATGCCCAGCACGCCGCGGTACTTCGCGGCCTTGACCCGCTCCACCAGGTGGTCGACGCCCAGGTTGTTGAAGCCCATGCGGTTGATGATGGCGGTGGCCTGCGGCAGGCGGAACAGCCGCGGCTTGGGGTTGCCCGGCTGCGGGCGCGGGGTGACGGTGCCGATCTCGACGAAGCCGAAGCCCAGCTGGGCGAAGCCGTCGATGGCGTCGCCGTTCTTGTCCAGGCCGGCGGCCAGGCCCACCGGGTTGGGGAAGTCGATGCCCATGACCTGCACCGGCAGGCTGGCCGGCTTCGGGCAGAACAGGCCGTTGAGCCCCAGGCGGCCGCCGGCGCCGATCAGGTCGATGGACAGCTCGTGGGAGGTTTCCGGGGAGAGTTTGAACAGCAGCTCGCGGGCCAGGCTATACATGGTCGGGCATCGGTCGGCAAAATGGGGCGCTAGTATAGCCGGCCGGCCAGCCCCTAGGCGAGGCGCGGCCGCCGCGGTCGAGCCCGCGCCCGCGTGGCGCTCGCCATCGAAGGAAGGAAGCAAGATTTGTCACTGCCCGGACGCACAAGCGCCACTGGCTTACCTATGCTTAAGGCTGTCCGCCGGGCATCGGGAGTTTGCCGTCGACCATGAATCCACCCCGCAACATGGCCCAGCGCCTCGCGGCCATCGCCCAGCGCCTGGGGCTGGGCGGCACCGACCAGCACAAGGTCGCGCAGCGTACCCGTTCCCTGGCGCTGAGCTTCAGCGCCCCGGCGAGCCCGCCCGGCGGCATCGGCTGGCAGTCCGGCGCGCCGCTCTACCGCCTGGTCGACCTGCCGCGCGGCGCCTTGTCCGGGCCGGTGCAGGAAGACAAGGCGCGC
Organism: Pseudomonas sp. JH-2; assembly: GCF_036231725.1. Lineage (NCBI taxonomy): Bacteria > Pseudomonadati > Pseudomonadota > Gammaproteobacteria > Pseudomonadales > Pseudomonadaceae > Pseudomonas > Pseudomonas sp. JH-2. The sequence goes on from NZ_JAZAQP010000034.1 coordinate 18,225, forward strand.
GCCCATGCCGCACTGAAGAAGCTGGTCGGCTCGCGCCTGCTGGAACTCGAAGAAGTCGACCTGCGCGCGGTGGACGGCCTGTACACCCGCGGCCCCCTGGCGAATTCCGCGCTGCCCGACTTCGAGGCGCTGGCGGCCAGCGATGCCGGGCGCCAGGTGCGGATCATCAGCTACCGCGACTTCGGCAAGGCGCTCGGGCAGGCCCTGCCCGGCTTCGAGCGTGGCATCGAGCTGCAGTTGCGGCGGGCCGACTGGCATGGCCAGCGGCTGTTCCTGGAGCTGGACAACCACGTCGAAGCCTTCGCCTGCGCGGTGGCCTATGCGCGCCGCCGCGGCCTCGAACTGCGCCTGCCGGCCCGGGTGCGCCAGTTCAGCCTGCAGGGCAGCGCCCTGGACGACCTGGAGCGGCGCTACCACGTGCTGGCGATGCCGACCCAGGCCTGGAGCGACGCCGGGTTCATGGGCCTGCTGCTGGACACCGGCCTGCCCTATGCGCGCTTCGGCCTGTTCAACAGCGAAACGCCGGAAACCCTGCTGCTGCCCAAGGACCACCCGCAAGCCGATGAATTCGGCAACGGCCTGCGCAGCATCGGCGCCCCCGACCTGCTGGGCTACCTGCGCGGCTGCGCCGCCTAGTCGCGCGCCTCTTCGTCGTCGGGGCCGTCTTCGGGGTCGTCGTCGGTTTCCTCGCAGATTTCCCGCCCCGGCTCCTGGCGAAGGCGTTCGAGCACGTCGTGGTGGCGGCTGCGCCACTCCTCCAGGCTGAGATTGCTGCTGGCCAGCAGCGAGGGGTTCTGCTCCACCAGGTAGACGGCGGCGGACTGCGCCGAGTCGGCGATTTCCCAGGCCACGGATACCGGGTCGATGGGCCCTTCGTAGGTGATCCAGCGGGCGAAATCCGGATAGACGCTGCAGACCTTCTCGAAATCCTCGTCGCGCATGCGCTGGCGGCCGAACTCGATGTTCTCCACGGTCTTGGCCTTCATGCCGACGATCCTGGCGAATTCCGGGCGCTTGAGCCCGGTCAGCTCACGCAGGCCACGCAGTCTTTCCCCAGCGGTAAAAAGGAAACGTTTCTTCACGATCTGTAATCCATTTCCGGACATTCGAAGCACCATACAAAAACACTAATATTTAGTGTATTGTCGCCGGGAGATCCGTATCGCCTCTCTCCCAACAGCGCTGGTCATGGTGCAGGACACCACATGAAAGTGGAAGAACCCTTCTCCCCCGCTCCCGAGGATGAAACCTACTACCTGAGCCTCGAGCGTTTCGCCGAATGGCTCGGGATGTCCGATCAGCCGGAGGTTCTGGAGGCCTGGATCGCCAGCGGCAAGCTGCCCATGCGGGAGATCGCCGGACATCGCCTGGTTGACCTCAGAGCGTTCCTACGCGCGGAAGGGAAACCCAAACCCTGAACACGCCAGGGCTCCCACGAACGCGAGCCGCTCGCGGCCCCGCGGCACGGCCGTCCGCCGTGCCGGCAAGGGCGCCTTCATTCGACAGGGGGTTGCTGGAAGCGCGTCCGAGGGGCGTCAGTCTTCCCGGCTGGCCTCGACCAGGCGCTCGTAGGCCGGTGCCGCCGGAATGCCGATCTCCAGGCACAGGGCCATGACCCTTTCCAGGTCGCAGCCGTACACCAGCACCGCCTGCAGCTCGTCGTCCAGCGGCTCGCTGAAGTCCAGCAGCACGTAGCCGCCCTTTTCCGGATAGAGCGCGCCCAGCTGCACCTGGATGCGCTTCAGCGCGGTGAGCGGGTCGGCCTTTTGCAACTGCTTGGCCTGCAGCACGAAGTTCACGCTCGCATCGAACGAGGCGCGGATGCCCTCGAACAGTTCCTTGTAGTCGTCGGCCTGGAACAGCACGATGTCCGGCAGGCTGCCGACCACTACCCATTCGCCCAGCGGGATGGGGAAGCTGTCGTCATAGTTGATGTCCGGGTTGGCGGCGAGGAAGGCCTCGGGGTCGGCGTAGGCCGCGGCGGCCTCCTCGGCGATCCGGCGGGTTTCCTCCTCGCCCATGCAGCCCGAGCTGATCAGGGTGAGGAGTTCGGCGAGCTGCTCTTTCATGGCGCGGTCCCGGGAGATTGCGAAAGCCGCGAAGGATACCCCGAATCGGCCCGGCCTGCTGGGCCGCCGGAACCTATGGCGGCCCCGGGTGTCGGAACTCGGCCCGGACGATAGCGACTATCGACCGGGATGATTTCCCTGGATGCCGGGCCCTCGATAGCCTTTGTCCACCCCCACTTTCCACGCCCCGGGTGAACCCGCCATGTTCCGATCCCTTTCCAGCCTGGTGCTGGCCGTCCCCGTGCTGGTGGGCTGCGCCGCGCAACCGCCCGCCAGCGAGCCCCAGCGGGCGTACAGCGACGCCGAGGTCAAGGCCTTCGCGCTGAAGATCCTCAGCGCCAGCAACATGGACAGCGACCTCTACGCGCGCTACCGCCGCGCCCTCACCGAGCCGCGCCACGCGCGTAACGAGGACAGCGGCAGCTGAGGCCGTTCAGGGCGCCTCGACTTCCATTTCCGCCGGGTTCTCCACCCACACCAGGTTGCCGTGCTCGTCGTTGTGCAGGGTCACCACCTGGGCGCCATGCAGGCGGGCCAGGGTATCGCCACTGATATTGAAGCTGCGCGACAGCGCCTGGCGCGACAGGTCGGGCATGCGCGAGCGCCGCTCGTAGCGCGCCGCGCGCAGTTGGTTGTAGCGGGCCCAGGAAACCAGCAGCGCGGCGATCAGGGCGCTGCACAGCACGTAGACCATCAGCGTGTCGAGGGTCTGCAGCAGCTTGCCGCCCCAGTCCAGGCGCGGCCCCTGCCAGCCGCTGGCGAGCAGGGCCGTCATGCCGCGCACCATCAGCCAGGCGAAGACCGTCCAGGCGCACAGCGTCAGCAGTACGTCCAAGGTGCGGGGCAGCCAGTGCTGCGGTGTCTTGATCAGTTCCATCACGTACTCCTCTTGATGCCGCGGTCGGGGCTGGTCCAGCGCGCGCGGCCCTGGCGCGCCCTGAGCATGACCTTGGGGAAGCTCACCAGGGTGGTCAGCAGGGTGACCAGCCAGAAGGCGAAGGGGTACCAGATCACCCAGAACAGCGAACTGGCCAGGTGGCGCTCGTAGCGCCGCTCGATCAGCAGGCTCAGGGCGAACTGCAGCAGGCACACGCAGGCCAGCAGCAGCCCGGTGAAGGCCGGCGGCACTATGTCGGCGACGCGCAGGCTGGGCGGCAGCTCGACCACCAGGCCCAGCGCCCAGAGCAGGATCGACAGCAGGAAGGTGAACGCCCAGGCCGCCGACAGGCTGAACTCGATGAGCAGCGGCCACATGTAGCGGTAGCGCCAGGTCCAGATACTGCGGATGTTCTTCAGCAGCACCTCCGCCCCGCCCTGCGCCCAGCGCAGGCGCTGCTTCCACAGCCCGCGCAGGGTCTCGGGCATGAGGATCCAGCACAGCGCGCGGGGCTCGTAGAAGATCGACCAGTGGTCCAGCTGCAGCTTCCAGCTGATGTCGATGTCCTCGGTGATCATGTCCGTGCTCCAGTAATCCACCCGCGCCAGGGCGGTGCGGCGGAACGCGGCGACCACGCCGGAGACGGTGAAGACCCGCCCGTAGACGCGCTGGGTACGCTTGATCAGGCCGATGATGGAGGAGAACTCGCCGACCTGGACGCGGCCGATCAGCGTCGAGCGCGTGCGGATGCGCGGGTTGCCGGTCACCGCGCCGACCCGCGGGTTGTCGATCAGCGGGGCCACCAGGTAGGCCGCGGCGTCGGGGTCGAGCAGCGCGTCGCCGTCGATGCACACCAGGTACTCGCTGCGTGCGGCCAGCGCCCCCATGCGCAGGGCCACGGCCTTGCCCTGGTTCTGCGCCAGGTGCAGCACGCGCAGCCGCGGCTCGCCCTCGGCCAGGGCATCGAGCACCTGCGCGGTGTTGTCCGAGGAGCCGTCGTTGATGGCGATGACCTCGATGTTCGGGTAGTGCTGCGCCAGGGCGGCGCCGATGGTGTCGGCGGCGTTGTCGCCCTCGTTGAAGCAGGGGATGAGGATCGACACCAGCGGCTCGCCCTCCAGGCGCGGGACGTCCTGCCGCCAGGCCCAGTGGCGCTCCCAGTGCAGCCAGAAGTAGGCGCCGCCGGCCATCCACAGGGCCGACATGAACAGCGGATAGAAGAACACGAAGTTCAGCAGTATCTCGCCGGTGAGGACTATGGCTACGCCGATCGGGCCGCCGAGCAACAGCAGCAGGACCAGCAGGGCAACGATGCGATCGATCATGGCTCGGGGTACCAGGCGTTGGAGATGGCCGGACGCAGCGCCTCGAGCGGGGGCTGGTCGTTGACGAAATCGTCCGGGTAGTAGCCGAAGCTGCGCACGCCCTCCCACTGCAGGCGGTGCATCCAGCGCCGCAGCTGGGCGGCGTCGACGGGCGCCTCGCGCCCTTCGCGCCAGTCGCGCGCCTGCAGCTCGAAGACGGTGCGCTGCAGCGCACCGGGGCGCTTGGCCACCTCGCGCACCAGGCGCTGCAGCCAGGCCTCGGACTGCTCCGCGGGCACGCCCTCCATCAGCGGCATGGCCATGGGCGCGGTCCAGTCGTAGGCGGCCAGGAAGTCGTCCAGGTTCTGCGCGAACCAGGCCTCGCTCTGCGGCTCGAGGATCGGCAGCGCATAGAGGTTGCGCGCCGTCTGCACCTGCGGGCCACGGATGGCGCGCACGCGCTCGGCGAGCTGGCGGGTGAAGTCCACCAGGTAGCGGCTCTTGAAGCGCGTCCAGCGCTGCAGCGTCTGCGCATCGCCGCGCAGGCCGGCGATGTCGCCCGGCAGGCCGGCCGCGCGGTAGGCCGCCAGCGCCTGGGGCCCGGCGTCCTCGAAGTCGGAGAGCAGCGCATCGTCGTGGAACAGCAGGCCGGCGAAGGCGGCGTGCCCGGCCAGGTCCTCGTAGATCTCGGTGATCTGCCGGCGCACCTCGGGGTCGAACGGCGACAGCCGCCGGTACTGCTGCGGGTCGATCTCCAGGCGCCCGCTGCGCGGGTCCCAGCGCTGCACCCGCGGCAGCTGCGGGGCCAGGTCGAAGGCCAGCACCGGCATCCAGGCGAACACTTCCACGCCGGCGCGGGTACGCAGCTGCCAGGCGGCGCGGTTGAACAGGTCGGCGCGCATCGGCAGGTGGCGGTTGGGGAAGTACAGCGCTTTCACCGTGCCATCGCCTACCGGGTCGGCATAGGCCTGGAGGAACACGGTGTTGATGCGCAGGTCGGCGATACGCTGCACCAGTTGCCCGAGGTTGGCCTCCATTTGCCGCGGGTCGGGATCGTAGACGTAGTCCAGGTCGACGTGGGCGACGCGCAGGTTGTCCTGCGCCTGGACGCGGCTGATGGCCGAGGTGAAGCGGTGCAGGTCGGGGTCGCCGTTGAGCAGGAAGCGCGGCAGGTTGTCCAGGTGGTCGATGCTGCCCAGGCCGTCCTCGAGGGTCAGGGCCAGGGCGTAGCCGTCGTCGCCGACCACCTGCAGGGCGGTACCGCTGGCCGCGCCATAGGGCCATACCCACACCCGTGGCGGCTTGCCGGTGATGCTCTGCAGGGTGCGGCTGATGCGCTTGACGTCGATGCCCACGCGGTTGCGGTATTCGGCCTCGGTTTCATAGCGCCCGGCATTGGCCAGGTACAGGCGGTTGGCCGCCGCCGGCAGCTGGCTGCCCTGCGGGTTGCCGGGGCCGCCGAAGTGCAGGGCCTCGGTGTGCGCGCCTATTTCCACCAGGCCGGACTTGGCGATTTCCGCCAGTTGCTGGCGGGTGAGGAAGCGCCGGCGCTCCACCGCCAGGCCGCCGAAGTCCACGCGCTGCTGGTCCGGGGTATCCAGCCAGACGCCCACCGGCGCCATGATCGCCGGCCAGTCGTAGGCCTTCAGGATCGGCAGCACGCGCTGGTAGAAGCTGCTGTAGCCGTCGTCGAAGCTCAGCAGCAGCGGTTTCTCCGGCAGGCTGCCGCGGCCAGCGCGGGCGGCCAGCAGTTGGTCCACGGAGATCGCCTGGAAGCCCTGCTCGTGCAGCCAGGCCAGCTGGTCCACCAGGTTGGCGGTGCGCACGCTCATGAAGGCCTGGTCGGCGTCGCGGTCGGCGACCTCGTGGTAGGCCAGGGTCAGGATGCGCCCCGGCGGCCAGGGCTTCTCGTTGGCGGCAAGGGTGCGCTGCGCCGGCTCGACGAAGGGGGGCGCCTCGCTGGCGCAAGCCCCGAGCAGCAGCGCCAGCCCCAGCAGCAGGAAATGGTAGGTGGCTCTCATGTTCGGGTCCTAGAAGCGGTAGCTGAGGTCGAAGACCAGGCGGTAGTCCAGTTCGCGGTCGCCGTCGTAGGGGCGGCTGACGGCGGACAGGGCGAGGCCTGCGTCGAAGCGGTCGTCCAGGCTCAGGCGCTGGCCGTAGCCGATCAGGCCGACGGCGCCGGTGCCGTGGTGCTGCTGGCTGTAGCTGCCGGCGCCGAGCTGGCCCTGCTGGGTCCAGCGTGTCTGGTAGCGGCGGTAGAGGGTGTGCTCCAGGTTCAGGCTGGGCAGCAGCAGCAGGTCCGACTTCGGGTTGAAATAGGGGACGTCCTCCGACTTGCTGTTGCGGCTGCCGGACACCTCCAGGCCGAGGTCCGCCACCAGGTAGGGCGAGCTGTAGAAGCGCTGGCTGCCGGTGAGGGCGAGTTCATGGCGCATGTTGCCGTCGCTGAAGTGCGAGGGCGCGTAGGCCAGGCGCCACTCGCGCTGCTCGCTCTGGCGCCAGCGCAGGAAGCCGTCCAGGCGGTCGGCGCGGATGCCGCTGTTGAGCGCCCGCAGCGGCGTCTCCCGGGACAGGCGCGCGGCGCTCCAGCCGTACTGCCACTGGTCGTCGATGTCGTGGACGCCGGACAGCCTCAGGCCCAGCTTGTCGCCATCGCCATAGTCGTTGTGCGACACCTCCGCCTCCAGCGTGGTGTTGCGCCCGGTCCACTCGGTGCCCACGCGCTGCCAGCGGTAGTGCCCGGTGCCTTCCTCGAAGTCGCCGGTGGCATAGCCGGCGCCGCCGAACAGGCGCCAGTGGTCGGCGATGGGCGGGCTGTAGAGCACGCTGTCGAAGCCCAGGTCGCGGCTGCCGTTGACCTCGCCGCCATTGGCATGGCCGCCATAGGCGCTGATGCGCAGCTCGGCCATGTGGTGCACCTGGCGCAGGTAGTCCAGGCGCTGGGCCTGCAGTTGTTCGGGGAAGCGCTGGATGACGTCGTCGGCCAGCAGGTCCAGCTGCCGCCATTCCTGCAGCTCGCGCGCCACCATGCCCTGTTCGGTTTCCAGGGCCACGCCGCGCGGGTCGGTGCTTTCGGCGATCTTCAGCTGGTCTTCCGCACGCCGCGGCCAGCCGCGGGACAGGTAGGTGCTGGCCAGGCCGGTGCGCAGCCGCGAGTTGTCCGGCGCGCTCGCCACCAGGCTTTCGTAGTCCTGCTGCGTCGCCGGCAGGTCGTTGCGGTACAGCCGGCCGTTGGCCTGCAGCAGGCGGGCCTCCAGCCAGTCGTCGTTGGGCACGGCCACGCCCATGCCCGGCGGATGCAGGCGCACCGGCTGCTGCGCCACCAGGCCATCGGCCAGGGTGGGCAGCTCGTCGAGCCGTTCGCTTTCCACCAGGGCGTAGAACAGCCCCTGGTGGTCGTCCATCCAGTCGCTGTCCTTGGCGTTCTCGCTGGCGATCACCTGGCGGTACAGCTCGGCGGCCCGCTCCGGCTGGCGCTGGTACAGGCTGGCGCCGGCGACCCAGCGCAGGGCGTAGGGCGGCAGCTCCGCGCCCTCGGCATGCAGGCGCTCGTATTCCTCGACCACCTCGGCCATGCGCGCCCGGGCATAGAGGCCGCCCAGGCGGTCGACGCGCACCCGGTGCACCTCCTGCGCCGCGGCCGGATCACCGGCCCATTGCGCGAGCAACCGGTCCGCCTCGGCGATGGCCCGGTCGGCGACCACGAAGCGCTCGCTGTCGCGCAGCGGCGACACTTCCGCCAGGCGCACCAGCTCGGCGACGCGGTCGGCCTGCAGGCTGCGCTGCTGCGCCGCCGACAGCACGCCGGGGTGGCGCTCGCCGAAAGCCAGGGCCTGGCGCGGCAGGCCGGCGGCCTGCAGGGCATCGACGTATTCGCTCAGCACACGGCTTTGCCGCGGGGCCAGTTGGCGGGCCTGGTCCACCTGGAACAGTGCCGCGTAGGGCTCGCCCATCTGCTGGTGGACATAGGCCAGGGCCAGGCGCCGCTCGGCGTCGCGCGGCGCGGCGGCGACCAGGGCCGCGGCCTTCTGCAGCGCCTCGGGGCCGCGGCCGGCATCCACCAGGGTCATCGCCTGGCCCTGTTGCAGGGCCGGGTCGCCGGGATGGGCAGCCAGGCCGCGGCGGTAGGCCTCAAGCGCCTGGGGCCAGCGCTTGAGGTTGCGATAGGCCCGCGCCACCGCGGCCCAGGCGCCGCTGGACAGCCGGGCCTGGGAGTGGCGCTGGTAGGTCTGCAGCACTTCCTCGTCCAGCCCCGCCCACCCGGCGATGACCAGGTGGTCGTCCAGGTGCGCGAGGTCGTCGGGGTTCTGCCGCAGGCGCTGCAAGGCCGGCTGGTAGTTGCCGGCGCGGGCTTCGCGCACGAGCTGGTCGTAGTCTTCCGCGGCCTGGGCCCAGGCGCTGCCGAGCAGCAGCACGGCCAGGCAGCCGCCCATGGGCAGCCGCCGCTGGAAAAGCTGCGAAGCGAGAAAGGACAAGGGGGTCTTGGACAGCACAGCAATCATCCCTAACTGCATGGAAGCCGCGCGAAAGCCGACACTCTGTCGAAAACTGACGCAGCCGCCGCATGCCGGTTTATTGACATTCAAGGCGAGAAGAAAAGCTTTCCGTCAGAATTTAGTCAACTGCCGTTCGTGAAAAAACGCTGACGTCCTACGACTAATGGCTGATTTCACGTCAATAAAAGCCAGGAAATTGACGAACAAAGGCAAAAGCTGGGGAAGCGATTTTTTGACGGAAGCGGGCTATGGTGGGGCCAGTCAGGCCATTCGGGACCTTAAATACCGATAAATATCGATATCTATTCTTGCCTTCCGGAAAAACCGTCGAGAGATGGCTAATAGCCATTGACCATAGCCGCTCCTTCTGAAAGCGCGAACAGAAATGTAACCAAACATTTCGAAATCGACCGTAACGCGAAAGGATCTCAAGGGGGGTTCGTTGGGGGATGTGCGGGGAGTTTCCCTGTAGGCGCGGATTTATCCACCCCACGTCGGGCCCGACCATGACGTAGGGCGAATAACCGTTCGCGGTTATCCGCCGATGCGCCGAGGCCGCGGCCAACGCCCAGGTCAACCCCGGAGCCGCCGAGAATCATGGCCAAACGGCGGATAACGCCGTAGGCGTTATTCGCCCTACGCCAGGCCCGACCATGACGTAGGGCGAATAACCGTTCGCGGTTATCCGCCGATACGCCGAGGCCACGGCCAACGCCCAGGTCAACCCCGGAGCCGCCGAGAATCATGGCCAAACGGCGGATAACGCCATAGGCGTTATGCGCCCTACGGGGAGCCCGGGAGCTTCGGGGTTCCGCATCACTCCGAACGGTCCCCTCTCCCGCTTGCGGGGGAGGGTTAGGGAGGGGGGCGGAGTCAGGGTTTGGCAGAGGTGCCAGAGCGAAGTCCGTCCCCTCTCCCCAACCCTCGCCTACGCGGCCCGCCCTGAAGGGAGAGGGGGCTGTTCGGCGCGGGCGGATGATGCAGAGTCAGCCGGCAAACTCGTGGGGATAACCGTTCGCGGTTATCCGCCGATGCGCCGAGGCCACGGCGCGCCATGGCCACGTGCGATGAAAAAAAGCCCCGCACAAGGCGGGGCTCAGTATCGACAATGGGCTCAGCCAGCAGGCATCAGGCGATGCTCGTGGCGTGCTGGCTGCTCTGCGCCAGGTCCAGCAGTTCGCGGTTGGCCACCGCGTACATGGCGTAGTCGGTGCTGGTGGAGGCGCGCAGTTCCACCAGCATGGCGCGCCAGCGCTCGGCCATTTCGCGGTGCTGCTCGATCCACAGGGCCACGCGCTCGGCCATGTCCTGCGGGCCGTCCTGCATCTGCAGGACCGAGACGGTGATCGCCCGCTGCTGCCAGTCGAGGTCGTCGCGGAAGGCTTCGCGGGCCAGCGCCTGCCAGTTGTTCTCCACCGGCAGGTTGCTGATCTGCTGCAGGTACCAGGTCAGCTCCAGCTCGCTGCCGATGGCGAAGTAGGCGCGCGCCACTTCGGCCGGGTCGCGGCCGGTGACGTCCGCCGCCTCGACGATCGGCAGCAGGGTGTAGAGGTGGCTGGTGCCGGCGACCATGCGCGCCAGCAGTTCCGGCACGCCGGCGTCGACGTAGGCCTGGTAGCGCGCCTGCCACAGCTCGCGGGTCGGGCCTTCGAGCAGCTCGTTGAGCTTCAGCCCCAGGGCCGCGATGCGCGGGCCGAAGTGGGCCACGTCGCGGGCGGCGTCCTGTTCGTTGCGGCGGCTGCGCAGGAACCAGCGGGTGGCGCGGCGGCCCAGGCGCATCAGTTCGTCCATCAGGGTCAGCTGGACTTCCGCCGGCACCTGGTAGTCGAGCTGCTCGATCTGGCGGAACCAGTGCGGCAGGTGGAACACGTCGCGGACGATCACGTAGGCGCCGGCGACGTTCGCCGGGGTCATGCCGGTGGACTCCTTCAGGCGCTGCACGAAGGTGATGCCCATGTGGTTGACCAGGTCGTTGGCGATCTGGGTGCTGACGATCTCGCGCTTCAGCCGGTGCCTGCGCATGGCGCTGCCGAACTTGGCCACCAGGGTCTGCGGGAACGCCGTCTCCATGTCGCGGGTGAGGTAGTCGTCGTCCGGCACCTGGGACTTGAGCAGCGACTCCTTGAGGTCGATCTTGCTGTAGGAGATCAGCACCGACAGCTCGGCGCGGGTCAGCCCCTGGCCGGCGGCGATGCGTTCGGCCAGGCCGTCGTCGGTGGGCAGGAACTCCAGGGCGCGGTCGAGCTTGCCGCGGGCCTCCAGGTCGTTCATCAGCCGCTTGTACTCGGCGATGCGCTCGCGGGCGCGGCGCTCGGCCAGGCTCAGCGCCTGGGTCTGCTTGTAGTTGTTGCCCAGCACCAGGTCGCCGACCTGCTCGGTCATCTCGGCGAGCAGGCTGTTGCGCTGCTTGCCGGTCATGTCGCCGGCGGCCACCACCTCGTTGAGCAGGATCTTGATGTTGACCTCGTGGTCGGAGCAGTCCACGCCACCGGCGTTGTCGATGAAGTCGGTGTTGCAGGCGCCGCCGTTCAGGCCGAACTCGACGCGGCCCAGCTGGGTCACGCCCAGGTTGCCGCCCTCGCCCACCACCTTCACGCGCAGCTCGCGGCCGTCCACGCGCAGGGCGTCGTTGGCCTTGTCGCCGACATCGGCATGGCTCTCCTTGCTGGACTTGACGTAGGTGCCGATGCCGCCGTTCCACAGCAGGTCCACCGGCGCCTTGAGCAGCGCGTTGATCAGCTCGGTGGGGGTCAGGCGTTCGGCCTGGATGTCGAAGCGCGCGCGCACCTCGGGGCTCAGGGCGATGCTCTTGGCGCTGCGCGGGAAGACGCCGCCGCCGGCGGAGATCAGCGCGGCGTCGTAGTCCGACCAGGCCGAGCGCGGCAGGTTGAACAGGCGCTGGCGCTCGACGAAGCTCAGCGCCGGGTCCGGGTTGGGGTCGAGGAAGATGTGCAGGTGGTTGAAGGCGGCCACCAGTTGCAGCTTGTCGGACATCAGCAGGCCGTTGCCGAACACGTCGCCGGCCATGTCGCCGATGCCGATGACGGTGATGTTGTCCCTCTGCACGTCGATGCCGCGCTCGCGGAAGTGCCGTTGCACCGAGACCCAGGCGCCGCGGGCGGTGATGCCCATGCCCTTGTGGTCGTAGCCGGCCGAGCCGCCGGAGGCGAAGGCGTCGCCCAGCCAGAAGCCGTACTCGGCGGCGATGCCGTTGGCGATGTCGGAGAAGGTCGCGGTGCCCTTGTCGGCGGCCACCACCAGGTAGGGGTCGTCCTCGTCGTGGCGGACCACGTTGGCCGGCGGCACCACCTCGCCTTCCTTCAGGTTGTCGGTGATGTCCAGCAGGCCGGAGATGAAGATGCGGTAGCAGGCGATGGCCTCGGCCTGGATCTCGTCACGGCTGCCGCCCACCGGCAGGCGCCGCGGGATGAAGCCACCCTTGGCGCCCACCGGGACGATCACCGCGTTCTTCACCTGCTGGGCCTTGACCAGGCCGAGCACCTCGGTGCGGTAGTCCTCCTCGCGGTCGGACCAGCGCAGGCCGCCGCGGGCGACCTTGCCACCGCGCAGGTGCACGCCCTCGACCCGCGGGCAGTAGACGAAGATTTCGTACTTGGGCACCGGCTTGGGCAGCTCGGGGATCGCCCTGGGGTTGAACTTGAAGCTGAAGTAGCTCTTGTTCTGGCCGGCGGCGTCGGGCTGGTAGAAGTTGGTGCGCAGGGTGGCCTTGATCAGGTCCAGGTAGCGCCGCAGGATGCGGTCCTCGTTGAGCACCTGGACGTTGTCCAGGGCCGCGAGAATGGCCTGCTCCAGCTTCTGCTGCTTGTCTTCCAGGTCCTCGGCGGCGAGCTTGCGGGCCAGGTAGAAGCGCGTCTTGAACAGCCGCACCAGCTCGCGGGCGATGTCCACGTGGGCGTTCAGCGCGCTGGCGATGTAGCCCAGGTCGAAGCCCAGGCGGATCTGCTTGAGGTAGCGCGCGTAGGCGCGCAGCAGGGCGACGTCGCGCCACGGCAGGCTGGCGGTCAGCACCAGGCGGTTGAAGGCGTCGTTCTCGGCGTCGCCGTTGACGATGTGGACGAAGGCGTCCTGGAGGACCTCGTTGAGCTGCTGGATGTCCACGTCCAGGCCTTCGGCGTAGGTGAAGGCGAAGTCGTGGATCCAGTACTCGCGGCCGTTGGCGTGGCGCAGGCGGTAGGGGAACTCGCCGAGCACGCGCAGGCCGAGGTTCTCCAGGATCGGCAGCACGTCGGACAGCGCCAGGGGCGCGTCGGCGTGGTACAGCTTGCAGTGCAGTTGCTGCTCGCTCTGCGCCAGCGGCTGGTAGAAGCTCATCACCAGCGGGCGGGCCTCGGACAGGCTGAGCAGGTGCTGCAGGTCGACCACCGCGAAGTGCGGGGCGAAGCGCTCGCGGTAGCCGGCCGGGAAGCCCTTGGGGAAGTCCTCGAGGATGTTGGTGCCCTGCCCTTCGCCGAAGTTCTCCACCACCAGCGCGGCGTAGTCGTCCTGCCAGGAACGGCAGGCCTGGATGGCCTCTTCCTCGAGCAGCTTGGTGTCGATGTCGATGCGCGTCTTCGGGTCCACCCGCAGGATGAACTGCACCCGCGCCAGGGTGGATTCGGAGAAGAAGGTCCAGAACTCGCAGTCGCTGGCCTTCAGGCGCTCGCGCAGGACCTGCTCGATCTTGATCCGCGTCTCGGTGGAATAGATGTCGCGCGGCACGTAGGCCAGGCAGTAGGCGAAGCGGCCGTACGGGTCCTTGCGCAGGAACAGGCGGATCTTGTTGCGTTCCTGGATCTGCACGATGGCCATGGCGGTGCTGAACAGCTCGTCCACCGGGGTCTGGAACAGGTCGTCGCGCGGCAGCACCTCCAGCACCTGGGCCAGTTCCTTGCCCAGGTGGCCGTTGGCGTCGAAGCCGGAGCGGCGCTCGACCTCGGCGACCTTGCCGCGGATCGAGGGGATGTGGTTGACGCTCTCGTTGTACACCGAGGAGGTGAACAGGCCCATGAAGCGGAATTCGCGCAGCACCTTGCCCTTGGCGTCGATCTCGCGGATGGACACGTAGTCCGGGTAGGCCGGGCGGTGCACGCGGCTGGGGTGCGAGGCCTTGGCGAAGGACAGCAGCAGCGGCTCGCGCAGGTAGGCCACCGCGTAGTCCTCGATGTGCAGCTCTTCCTTGCTCAGGCCGGTGCGCAGCAGCTTGGTCACGCCGAGGAAGGACTTCTCGTCGTAGTTCACCCGGCCGCCGTCGCCCTCGTCGACCACGGTGAATTCCTCGTAGCCGAGGAAGGTGAAGTGGTTGTCCAGCAGCCATTCGAGGAAGGCGCGGACCTCGGCGGTCTCCTCGGCGCGGGCCTTGGCCTTCGACTTGCCGAGCCAGGCCAGCAGTTCCTCGGCCTTGCCGCGCATGGCCGGGAAGTCGGCCACCGCCAGGCGCACTTCGCCCAGCACCTCCAGCAGGCTCTTCTCCAGGGTGCGCAGCTCGCCGACGTGGGAGGCGCGGTCGATCTCCAGGTACATCAGCGACTCATGGCCCACGTCCTTGCCCTGGCTGTTCTTCGGCAGCACTTCCAGCAGCTCGCCCTTGGCATTGCGGCGCACGCTGACCACGGTGGTCTGCAGGGTGTGGATGCTGTAGCCGCGGCGGTTCAGCTCCATGCGCACCGAGTCGACCAGGAACGGCTGGTCCGGGTGCAGCACCTGCACGGCGGTGTGCGTGGACTGCCAGCCGTGCTTCTCGTAGTCGGGGTTGTACACGCGCACTTCCGGCTCGGCCGGGTCGAAGCGCTCCAGCAGGCGCCAGGAGGACAGGGTGCAGCCGACCAGGTCGGACAGGCGGCGCTGGGTCAATTCGTCGAGGGAGATGAGGCTGAAGAACTGTTCGGCGAACAGGGCTACTTGTGGCAGCACCTTTTCGCCGACGTGCTGCGCCAGCGCCGATTGCAGTTGCTGCTGGAAATCGGCTTTGCTGGCCGCGGTGAAGAACGCCATGGTCAATGCTCCGCTTGGCTTGTCATTGGGTGAAGCAAGGGCTTTCTCGAGCTGCGAATCGCCCCGGGGGCGGCGCCGGGCCGCCGTCTTCCGATGAAGTTCAGCAGATGCTGGGCATTAATCCAGGCAGGGGAAGCATCCAGGATGGCGGCCGGACCGCCCGGTCACGATTCACTTGCGGAGCTTAACGAGACGGCGGGGCGATGGGATTACCACGCCGCGACATATTCGTTCATGCAGGGGTAGCGGCGGCCCTGCCCGGAGGCGTGCCGGCCGGCGGCCGGCACGCCCGTCGCCGGCTCAGCGCTCCCAGTCGGGCTTCTGCAGGCGCAGGCCGTGGAGGCCGTCGTAGGCCGCGCGCTGCGGCGGCTGCCAGCCTTCGAGCAGGGCCGGCTCGACGCGGTAGATCTCCACCCCCAGCGGGCGGCAGACACTCAGCGGGTCCTGGGCCTCGGGGCCCCACATCGGCAGCGACAGGTCGCCGCCCGGGCAGGTGGACAGCGCGCAGAGCACGTCGATCTCGGCGAAGAACTCCAGGTAGTCGCCCTGCTTCGCCGGGCAGGCCTTCATGAAGTACATGTCGTCGTGGTTCAGGCCGGTGCACTGGAAGATGTTCAGCACGTCGTGCACGTCGAACTCGGTCAGCCCGTGGGGCAGCACCGCGCGGGTCAGGTTCGAGTGGCAGTGGTGGTGGAAGTCCTCGCCGGTGAGCATCTTGTTGACGTAGGGGTCGCAGCGGGTGCCGAGCAGGTCGTGGAGGCGCCCGCCGTGCTCGTCGATGCCGTAGGCGGCCAGGCTGTCGTCGGTGATGGTCAGCAGCGGGCGCAGGAACGGCAGGTTGGACCACAGGCGGTCGTAGGTGGTCACGTGGGCGCCCTGCAGCTGGCGGGTGCGCGCGGCCCACATGCGCTCGCGCGGGTCGTTGGCGTTCCACACGTTGAAGTCGCCGACCTGCGGGCCCACCGGGGTGGTGACGCGGAACAGGTGCCCGGCCGGCACCTTCCAGGCGCGGCCGGTGCGGATCGGCACCTCGAACTGCTCGATCAGGGTGCGCGCACCCTTGTCCTCGCGCAGGCGGTCGTAGAACGCCTTGTCCACCTGCAGGGCGGAACCCTTGTTGGCCTGGTAGGCGGCGGGATAGTCCTTGTACATGTTCGGTATCTCCTGGTTCAGAGGCAGTGGGGTGCGCTGAGCAGGTCCAGCAGCGCGTTTTCGGAATCCTCGAGGTAGCTGGCCATGGCCTCCGCAGCCTCGTGCTTGCGACCGGCGCCAAGCAGGTCGTGGATGTGCCGGTCGCGGTCGATCCAGGGGCGCTGGAAGTTCTCCTCGTTGGGTGCGAGGGAGAACACCAGGCGCATCTGCGCCGCGACGTTGGCGAAGAACTCGTCGAACAGCGGGCTGCGCATCAGCCCGACGATGTGCTGGTGGAAGTGCAGGCTGTGGGTGCCGAAGGCCTGCCAGTCCTCGCGGTCCTGGGCCAGCTCGGCGGCTTCTATGGCCTCGAGCATGCGGTCGGACTGGTACTCGCGCAGCGGCTTGCTGGCGAGGATCGCCTGCAGCTCCAGGGTGCGCCGCACCAGGAAGATGTCGCGCACCTCGGCCAGGCCCAGGCGGCGCACCATCACCCCCTTGTTGCGCACGTAGGTGGCCAGGCCCTCGCGGCCGAGCTGGTGCAGGGCCTCGCGGATGGTGTTGCGCGAGGCGTTGTAGGCCTTGACCAGCTCGCTCTCGACCAGCGCCATGCCCGGCAGCAGGCGCCCGCCGATGATGTCCTCGCGCAGTTCGTTGGCCACCTGGGCCGACAGCGACAGGCCGCCGGCGTCTTTGCTTTTCATCTACGGCCCTCCTCAGGCCAGCTGGACGTCCTTGAGGAAGCGCCCCATGCGCTCGCTGCGCTGCTCCAGCAGCTCACGCGGCGGCCCGGCCTGGACGATGCGCCCGGCCTCCATGAACACCACGCGGTCGGACAGGCGGAAGGCGAAGTTCATCTCGTGGGTGACGATGACCATGGTCATGCCCTCCTTCGCCAGCTCCTCGATCACCGCCAGCACGTCGCCGACCAGCTCCGGGTCCAAGGCCGAGGTCGGCTCGTCGAACAGCATCACCGCCGGGCGCATGGCCAGCGCGCGGGCGATGGCCACGCGCTGCTGCTGGCCGCCGGAGAGCTGGTGCGGGTACTTGCCGGCGTGCGCCAGCATGCCCACCTTGTTCAGCAGCGCCAGGCTCAGCTGGCGCAGTTCGGCGGCATTGGCGTGGCTGTGGTGGTGCGGGGCGAGCATGACGTTCTCCAGCACCGTCTTGTGCGGGAACAGGTTGAAGCCCTGGAACACCATGCCGACCTGCACGATGCCCTGCATGTGCACCTTGTTGCCCAACGGCCCGCCCGGTTCGCGCGCGCCGCGCAGGAACGGCTTGCCGCAGAGGGTCACCTCGCCCTGGTCGAGCGCTTCCAGGCCGTTGAGGGTGCGGATCAGGGTGGTCTTGCCGGAGCCCGAGGGGCCGATGATCGACACCACCTCGCCCCAGCGCACGTCCAGGTCGATGCCCTTGAGCACTTCCAGCTCGCCGTAGTGCTTGCGCGCGCCACGCACCTGCAGGGCGAAGGCGCCCTGCCCCGCGGCGCCCTCGTTGCGCCGCGGCAGCACCGCCGGCAGGTCGCCCACCGGCACCGGGCGCGGCTGGCGGCGGGTGACGTCGAGGTGGTTCTCCAGGCGCCGCAGCAGGTAGCTGAACAGGGTGACGATGAGCACGTAGTAGAAGGCCACCGCCAGCATGGTCTCCATCACCAGGAAGTTCTGCGTGTAGAGCTGCTGGCCGACCAGCAGGATCTCGCTGAGGGAGATCACCGAGACCAGCGAGGTCAGCTTGACGATGGTGATGTATTCGTTTGCCAGGGTCGGCAGCGCCACGCGCAGCGCCTGGGGGATCACGATCAGCCACTGCACGCCGCGGTAGCCGATGCCCAGCGCCTTGCCCGCCTCCAGCTGGCCCTTGGCGACCGCCAGCAGGCCGCCGCGATGGATCTCGGCGATGTAGGCCGTCTCGCTCAGGACCATGGCGATCAGCCCGGCGCCGTAGGGGTTGGACAGCAGCGCGCTGGTGCCGGGGAACACCTGCGGCAGGTTGTAGACGAAGATCAGCAGCACCAGCAGCGGCAGGCTGCGGAAGAACCAGATGTACAGCGCCGCCGCGTCGCGCAGGTAGCGCCGCGAGGATTGCCGGGCCAGGGCCACCAGGAAGCCGAGGGCGATGCCCAGCAGCCAGGTCTCCAGGCTAAGCTCCACCACGGTGCCCACCGCGCGCCAGAAATCGGCGTTCCACAGCAGGCCCAGGGCATAGTGCCAGTCGAAATGCATGTTCGTGCTCCGTGTCGCTCGGCCGGCCGGCTGGCCGGCCGTCGGTTCAGTTGCCCAGCGCCTGGGCGACGTCCGCCGCGGTCGGCTCGGCGAGGTTGTAGCGTTGCAGCAGGGCCTGGTATTCGCCGTCCTGCTTCATGGCCTCGAAGCCCTGGCGCAGGCCGTCGAGCAGCTCGCCATTGCCCTTGCGCACGGCCAGGCCGATGACCACCGGGTAGATCAGCTCGCGGGAGGCGATCTGCAGGCGGCCCTGCAGCTTCTCGGCGGTGATCTTGGCCACCGCGGCGTTCTCGAACTGCACGTCCACCGCCTTGGCCAGCAGGGCCTGGGCGGCTTCCGGCGAGGTGGGGAACTCGCGCGACTGGATCGCCGGCTTGCCCTGGGCCACGCAGTAGTCGCGCGAGACCTCCAGCAGCCGGGGAATCCACGAGCCGCCCTTGATCGAGGCCACGCGCTTGCCGCACAGGTCCTCGGCGCGCTGCGGGCGGAAGTCGTCGTCGTTGCGCACCAGCAGCGAGGCGCCGCTCTTCAGGTAGGGCAGGAAGTCCACCTGGCGGGCGCGCTCCGGGGTGACGTAGAGCGCCGAGGCGACCACGTCGAAGCGCCGCGCGTTAACGCCCATCACCAGGTTGGCGAAGCGGGTGTCGCGGAACTCCGTCTGCAGCTTCAGGTGCTCGCCCAGGCCCTTCATGAACTCCGGGTCGAAGCCCGCGGGCTGGCTCTGTTCGAGGTAGGCATAGGGTGGGTAGGTGAGGTCCGAGCCGACGCTCAGCCGCCCCTCCTCCAGGGTGCCGGTGACCGCCGCCATGGCCGGCGCGGCCAGCGCCAGCACGCCGGGCAACGCCAGTGCCGCCAGCCAGCCCGCCTTCCTGCCCACAATTCGCTGTTTCATGGTGATGCCCTCGCAGAGTTATTGTTCAACAATCTTTCCGTTACGAGTAATCAAATTTAATGCCAACTCAGAAAAAGGCCGCCTGAAAATGGCCTTCGGCAGGAAAAAATCCGTTCTCTCGGAGGAGGTTCCCGCGTCCACGTGCGCTGTTACGGGGCAGGCGTTACCAAATGGAGCAGCGTGCTATCGAAAGGCTACCCAGCGCCCCGGCGGGAACAGCGGCAAGCCAGGCTGCACGGCCGAAGAAGATCGGTAACACCACGGGGATGTCGCTCAGCCGCGGCCAGCGTCGATGGCCTGGCGCAGCGCCTGAGCGGATGCAGGAGTGGCGGGGGTGGCCTGACAGCAGGGCACTCCCCGCTACCGGCGTGCTGGGCGAGGAACTCAGAGTTGGCCGTAGAGCAGGTCGCTGACCAGCATGCAGCCCGGCGCATGGGTGATGAACAGCTCCGGCTCGGCCTCGGCCAGCACCGCCTGCGGGGTAACGCCACAGGCCCAGAACACCGGCAACTCGTCGGCGGCCAGGTCCACCGGCTCTCCGTAGTCCGGCGCCCGCAGGTCGGAGATACCGATCAACCCCGGGTCGCCGATGTGCACCGGGGCGCCGTGGGTCAGCGGGAAACGTCCGGTGATCTGGCTGGCGCGTACCGCGTCGGCGGCCTTCAGCGGGCGCATCGACACCACCATGCTGCCGGCCAGGCGCCCGGCGGGGGTATTGGCGAGATTGGTGCGGTACATGGCCACGTTGCGCCCCTGCTCGATGTGCCGCAGGGCGATGCCCTCGTCCTGCAGCGCCTGCTCGAAGGAAAACGAGCAACCAATGGCGAAGGCGACGAAATCGGCCTCCCACAGTTCGCCGATGTCGCTCGTTTCGCGGTGGGGCTGGCCGCGGCGGTACACGCGGTACAGCGGCACGTCGCTACGCACGTCGATGTCGACGCCGAGCTTGTGGAAGCGCGGCGAGCCGGGCTCGGTGACGTCCAGCAGCGGGCAGGCACGCGGGTTGAGCACGCAGAAGCGGAGGAACTCGTCGGCCCAGGCGCGCTGCAGGATGACGATGTTGGCCTGCAGGTGGCGCTGGCCCAGGCCGCTGGTGTGCCCGGCGTAGTCGCCACGGCGGATCAGCCGGCGCAGCTCCAGGGGGCTGAGGGAGGCAAGGTCGTGGGGCGGTGTCATCGGCGGCTTCCTCGTGCGGGGCGGAACCGACCTTTTAGGCGGCCGGGCGCCACAGCGTCCAACAAATAGTTTCCGGGGCCGGGCATAAGGAAAGTTGATTCAGGCGTCGGTCACCGGCGGCAGCAGGACGAAGTGCGCCGGGCCGACCCGCTCCGCGTAGGCCGCCAGTACCGCGCGGCCCATCCCCAGCACCTGCTCCACCAGTTCCAGGCCGCTGCCGCCTCGCCAGGACGCCACCAGCGGCAGGTCCGGCGGCGGCGGCTCGACGCGCAGCACGCGGAGCTCGCCGCGCTCCAGCTCCTGGGTCACCAGCGCCGGCGGCAGCGCGCCTATGCCGAAACCATCGCGCACCAGGCGGGTCATGGCCGCCACCGAGTTCACGCAGTTCAGCCGCGGCACGCTGATGCCTCGGGCCTGGAGCAGGGTGAGCAGGTCCAGGTGCGGCCGCGAGTGCTTGGAGAAGGTCACCACGCGCTCGCTGGCCAGTTCCTCCAGGCTCGCGTAGTCGCGGGCGTAGGACGAGCCGCTGGCCACCACCCAGCGCAGCGGGTAGCTGCCCAGCTCCAGGTTGAGCACCGACTCGTGGCGGATCGGGTCGGTCTGGAAGACCAGGTCCAGGTAGCCCTTGCGCAACTGCTCCGCAAGGTTGATCGCGGTATCGGCCGTCAGCTCGACCTCCAGTTCCGGGAAGCGCTCCATGCCCCGCGCCACCAGCGGGCTGAGCCAGGTGTGGACGACCGTGTCCATGGCGCCGATGCGGATGCGCCCCTGGCTGACGCGCCCCGCATCGATCGCCTGGTGCAGCTCGTGCAGGGTGTCGAGCATGCGCTCGGCGTATTCCAGCACCTGATGGCCCTCGGGCGTCAGGGTCACGCCGCGCGAATCGCGGACGAACAGCTTCACCCCCAGCTCGCCTTCGAGCACGGCGATGCGACTGGAAATGGCGGCCTGGGTGCTGAACAGCTTCTCGGCGGTGAGGCGGAAGCTTTTCAGGCGAGCGACCCAGACGAAGGTCTCGAGGAATTTCAGGTTCATGGGCGGTACCGGGAGCGGACGGGCAAGCATACCCCCCGGCCGCCGGCGCGGCGACCTGGGCGCACGCCGGCGGCCATCGGAATTTCTTGTCACCGGCGACCGTTTTTATTAGCTGGACGACCGCCGCCGGGCCTCGAAGAATCTTCCCCCAGGTGACGCTATCCGGCCACCGAACAAATCCAATAACGATGATCGGAGAATCCCATGGAAAAGCAGGCGACCGCCGTGGGCGGCCTCGAGGTGCGCAGTAGCGGCCATTTCGGCTGGTACCGCGACCTCAGCAAGCAGGAGCGGCGCACCTTCTGGAGCTGCAAGATAGGCTACGGCCTGGATGGCATGGACACCCAGATGCTCAGCTTCGTCATTCCCACGCTGATCGCCCTGTGGGGCATCGGCACCGGCGAGGCGGGGCTGATCCACACCTTCACGCTACTCGCCTCGGCCCTCGGCGGCTGGATCGCGGGCATCCTCTCCGATCGCATCGGCCGTGTGCTGACGCTGCAACTGACGGTACTCTGGTTCGCCTTCTTCACCTTCCTCTGCGGTCTGGCGCAGAACTACGAGCAATTGCTGCTCGCCCGCACTCTGATGGGCTTCGGCTTCGGCGGCGAGTGGACCGCGGGCGCGGTGCTGATCGGCGAGGTGATCCGCAGCAGCGACCGCGGCAAGGCGGTGGGCCTGGTCCAGTCCGGCTGGGCCCTCGGCTGGGGCGCCACCGCCCTGCTCTACGCCTTGCTGTTCAGCCTGCTGCCGCCGGAGTACGCCTGGCGCGCGCTGTTCCTCCTCGGCCTGCTGCCGGCGCTGTTCGTGCTCTTCGTCCGCCGCCTGGTCAAGGAACCGGAGGTCTACCAGCGCGCCAAGGCCCGCGAGAGCGGCGAAAAGATCAATTTCCACGAAATCTTCGCCCCCGGCATGCTCAGCATCACTCTGCGCGCCTCGCTCCTCACCACCGGTGCCCTCGGCGGCTACTACGCCATCACCTCCTGGCTGCCGACCTACCTCAAGACCGAGCGCCACCTCAGCGTGCTCGGCACCGGCGGCTACCTGGCCATGGTCATCCTCGGCTCCTACGTCGGCTACGTGGTCAGCGCCTTCCTCACCGACCTGCTGGGGCGCAAGAAGAACTTCATCCTCTTCGCCGTCGGCTCCTTCATCGTGGTGCTGCTCTACACCCGGCTCCCCATCGGCAACTCGGCGATGCTCTGGCTGGGCTTCCCCCTGGGCTTCTTCGCCTCGGGCATCTTCAGCGGCATGGGCGCCTTCCTCACCGAACTCTTCCCCACCCGCATCCGCGGCTCGGGCCAGGGCTTCTGCTACAACGCCGGGCGCGCCATCGCGGCGCTCTTCCCCATGCTGATCGGCATGCTCAGCCAGCACGTGCCGCTGGGGCTGGGCATCGGCGGCTTCGCCGCGGTGTCCTACGGCGTGGTGATCCTCGCCGCCCTGAGCCTGCCGGAAACCCGCGGCCGCCAACTGGAACCCTGAGACGTACAGCGAGGACGACCATGCACCTTCCCCTGCTCAACTGCGACATCGGCGAAAGCTTCGGCGCCTGGAAGATGGGCCTGGACGCCGAGGTCATGCCGCACATCGACTGCGCCAACATCGCCTGCGGCTACCACGCCGGCGACCCCGGCAGCATGCGCCACACCGTGGCCCTGGCGCTGGAACACGGCGTGCGCATCGGCGCCCACCCCGGCTACCCCGACCTGCTCGGCTTCGGCCGCCGCTCCCTGGAGTGCAGCGCGCAGGAGGTCGAGGACATGCTGCACTACCAGGTCGGCGCCCTCGACGGCATCTGCCGCGCCCAGGGCGCCCGGGTGAGCTACGTCAAGCCGCACGGCGCGCTGTACAACGACATGATGCGCAAGCCCGAGCAACTGCGCGCGGTGATGCGCGCGGTCGCGGCCTACGACCGCGAGCTGCCGCTGATGCTGCTGTCCACCCGCGACAACCAGGGCGCCCTGGCCATGGCCGCCGAGTTCGGCCTGCGCCTGTGGTTCGAGACCTTCGCCGACCGTGCCTACACCCCCGAGGGCCACCTGGTGTCGCGCCAACTGCCTGGCGCGGTGCACCACGACAGCCGCCAGGTGATCGCTCAGGCGCTGACCCTGGCCCGCGGCGAGGCGCTCACCGCCAGCGACGGCAGCGCGCTACGCCTGCGCGCCGACACCCTCTGCGTGCACGGCGACAACCCCGGCTCGGTGGAGGCCGTGCGCCAGCTGCGCGCGGCCCTGGACGCCCTGGTGCCGGCATGAGGCCGCGCCTGGAAGTGGTCGCCCTGGACAGCTACATGTTGCGCCTGTTCGATGCCATCGACGAAGCCAACATGCCCTGGCTGCTGGCCGCCGCGCGGCGCCTGGACGAGGTCTTCGGCGACGAGCTGCTGGAGCTGGTGCCTTCCTACACCACCCTGATGCTGCGCTTCGACCCGCTGCGGCTGGAGCCGCTGGCGCTCCGCGAACGCCTGTTCGCCGCCCTCGACGGCCTGCGGCCGCTGCCCGGCGAGAACAGCCGCGAGCAGGTGCTGCCGGTGTGGTACGACCCCGGCGTCGGCCCCGACCTGGCCCGCCTGGCGCGGCACAGCGGGCTGGATGCGGCCGAGGTGATCCGCCGCCACAGCGGCCGCGCCTACCAGGTGTTCGCCCTCGGCTTCGCTCCGGGCTTCGCCTTCATGGGCCTGGTCGAACCGGCCCTGGCCTGCCCGCGCCTGGCCACCCCGCGGCAACGGGTGGCGGCCGGCAGCGTCGGCATCGCCGAGCGCCAGACCGCCGCCTACCCGCTGGCCTCCCCCGGCGGCTGGAACCTCATCGGGCGCACCCCGGCGCGCCTGTTCGACCGCGAACGCGACGGCTACAGCCTGCTGCAACCCGGCGACCGGGTGCGCTTCGAGGCCATCGACCGCGCCGAATTCATCCGCCTGGGCGGCGACGACACGCCCATGCCCGCCGAGGAGGGCCTGGCATGACCGTGCTGCACGTGGAAAAGAGCACCCCGCTGGCCCAGCTGCAGGACGGCGGCCGCTTCGGCGTGCGCCACCTGGGCGTGACCCAGGGCGGCGCCCTGGACTGGGAAGCCCAGGCCTGGGCCAACTGGCTGCTGGGCAACCGCCTGGACGCGGCAGTGCTGGAGATTCCCCTGGGCGGCGTGGTCCTGCGCGCCAACGCCGACACACAGCTGGCCCTGGCCGGCGCCGACCTGGCCGCCGAACTCGACGGCCAGCCGCTGGCCCCCTGGCAGGCCTTCGCCATGCGCGCCGGCCAGCGCCTGGGCTTCCACCAGCCGCGCAGCGGCGCCCGCGCCTACCTGGCGGCCCCCGGCGGCTTCCTCGGCGAGGCGGTGCTGGGCAGCTGCGCCACCGTGGTCCGCGAAGGGCTCGGCGGCCTCGACGGCCAGGGCAAGCCGCTGGCGGCCGGGGACGCGCTGCGCGCCGCCGGCGGAACGCCCCCGCAACGCCACATGCAGGCCCACCAGCGGCCGTGCTACGACGGCCCGGCGCACCTGGAACTGATCCTCGGCGCCCAGGCCGGCGACTTCGCCGGGCAGAGCCTGTTCGACGCCTTCGACGCCACCTGGAGCCTCGACCAGCGCGCCGACCGCATGGGCATGCGCCTGCTCGGCCCGCCGCTGTACTACCTGGGCAAGCCGATGATCTCCGAGGGCATCCCCCTGGGCGCCGTGCAGGTGCCCCCGGACGGCCAGCCGATCGTGCTGCTCAACGACCGCCAGACCATCGGCGGCTACCCGCGCCTGGGCGCCCTCAGCCCCAGGGCCCTGGCGCGCCTGGCGCAATGCCTGCCGGGCGCCGAGCTGCGCCTGCGGCCCAGCGTGCAGCCCGCGGCGCTGGAAGCGCACCGGCGCCTGTTGGCGCAATGGCGACAGGTCGACTGAAGCCGGCGAGCAGCAATGGCACAATGGCATCCTCCAGACATCACGGAGGATGCCATGCAAGCCGCCCCACCGCTGAACCGCCCGCTGCTGCGCCACCTCGCCAACCTGCTGGTCACCGCCCTGGGCCTGGTGCTGCTGGGCCTGGCCTGGCTGCTGCAGCCGCTGCTGGTGCAGTACCTGCTGGCCGGCGCGCTGCCGGTGTACCTGGGCGTGCTGCTGCCGCAACTGGTGGGCCGCCGCGAGCGCCTGCGGCGCATCCGTGCCGCGCGGGCGGCCTCGGTGGAGCGCTGGGGCTTCTGCAGCCGCGACCGCCCCGGGCCCTGGGTCAACTACATCGACTTCCCGCTCACGGTGGCCTGCGAGGAAGCCCGTGGCTGCTTCTTCTATAGCGAATGGCTGGTGGTCCACGACGGGCGCATCATCGTCAACCCCGGGCACAGCGAGGTCGACCTGGCGCACGGCGAGGTGCGCTACCACTTCGACCGGCCGCGCACCTACGCCTGGGACGGCTGCTCGCCGAAGGTGCCCTTCTACTGGCTGGCGATCTTCGGCACCCCGGACTGGTGGGAGCACCTGGAGGACCTGGCCTGCATCCGCGACGGCGAGGTCCGCCGCAAGCAGGTGTTCTGGCCCCTGGCGCACCATGCCAGCCTGGTGCACGACGCGCTCTACCAGTTCCTCAACGTCTCGCCGCTGGACAAGGCCTGCGCCGACCGCCTGTTCCTGCGGATGCTGCTGGACGCCGGCATGCCGCGGCCGCTGGCGTACCTCTATTACCTGGCGGTGGTGCTCGGCGGCGCGCCGAAGATGCGCCGGGTGCGCAACGGCAACAGCCCGTTGCGCTGCCTGACGCCCATCCCCGGCGCATCGGGCACCCCGGCCCGGGAGGCCCGGCTCGGGGTGCCTGATGCGGTTCATTTGGGCAAGGACTAAGCGTCCCTTTCCGGGGACGTAGGTGCTGGGTTTCAGAGCGCCCTCTCCCCAACCCTCTCCCGCAAGCGGGAGAGGGGGCTGTCCGTGCCACCGGAACGTCTGGCGTGGTCGGTTAGTCCAATCGCGGACGGAGTCCGCTCCTACGCCCGTGCTTTTCTGGAACCGTAGGAGCGGACTCTGTCCGCGATTCGGCGGATAACGCCGCAGGCGTTATGCGCCCTACGGGTTTCCCGAGAGCTTTAGGTGCCGGGTTCAAGAGCGCCCCTTTCCCCAACCCTCGCCTACGCGGCCCGCCCAGAAGGGAGAGGGGGCTGTCCCGAGCAAGCGAATAACACAGCGTCAGCCGGCAAGGCCGTAGGGCGAATAACCGTTCGCGGTTATCCGCCGTTGACCGTGCCACCGGGGCGTCCGGCGTGGCCGGTGAATCCAATCGCGGACGGAGTCCGCTCCTACGCCCGTGATTCCTGGAACCGTAGGAGCGGACCTTGTCCGCGATTTGGCGGATAACGCCGTAGGCGTTATGCGCCCTACGAGTTATCGCGAACGTGGGGAGTCAGGGTTCGCGAGCAAGCTCGCTCCTACGAAGAGCAGTGCCGCTCTTGATTTTGGACTTCCAGAGAAACCACCGAGCGCACCGGAACGCCCCTTCAGAAGGCCGAGCGAAACCGGCGCTCAGGAGGTCATGCGACATGGATGTCGCTAGAGCCCCGATCAGCACAGGGACGTGCTGTCGGGGCGGGCCTCCGTGGCGGGGGAGTTCGCGAGGGTAGCCCGGCTCCATCGGGCCCGTATGTCGGGGCAAGCCTTTTTGGTTCCTTTTGTGGCGTTTGACAAAAGGGACTCGCCCGAGGGGGCGAAACAAGAAACATCAACGCACTCCGAGCGGCGCGCTACACCGAGCAAGAAGGCATCTGGGTTATTCCCCTTCGGGCCAGCGCAAGCGCTGTTCGCGATGGAGCCGCGTCCCGCGTTCGCGGGAATGACGGGGGTTAGGTTGGATACAAGGGGCCAAACCGCAAGCAATCCATGACCCAACCCACATGAAAATGCCGTTTCCCCATAAAAGAGAAACGGCATTCTTTCTCAAGTGAACAGCACCAGGCCCGCAGCGCCGGCCTAGAGCGTCCACTTCCAGGGAATATGCGACTCGACGTCGCCGTTACTGAAGATATCCCCTTCATCCTCCAGGCTGCCCACGTCCAGGTAGAGCTCGGAGCCGCTGCCCAGCACCCCGTGGTTGACCAGGCGTTCGGCATTCACCCAGAACTCGTCGTAGGCGAGGATGGCGCCGTGGTTGATGAGCTCGCCGCGGATGTCGAGCCTGGCGTACAAGCCGCTGATCAGGCTGCCGCCCTGCTCTATCTCCATGGATTCGGCGCTGAGCCGGAGGTCGTCCTGGCTGATCAGCCGGCCGCTGCCGCTGTAGCGCCCGCTCAGCTCCAGGTGCAGCTCGGACTCGCTGCCGATCACCCCGGCATTGCGCCAGTCGCGGCCCGTTCCCCGCACGCCCAGCGCGCCGTTCAGCCGGCCGCTGGCGCCCTGCTCCAGCTCGGCCACGTCGAGGATCAGCTCGCGAGCCTGCAGGCTGCTGTTGTTGAACCAGTGGTCGCGCTTGATGTGCAGCACGGAGCGGGTGACGAAGCGGCCGCCGGCCAGGCCCAGCTGCGCCAGGTCGATGCCGAAGCGGCCGTTGCCGTTGTGCCCCACCCAGCCGCCGTCGTTGAGCAGGCCCGCGCTGCGCAGGTCGAGGTCGCGGGCGTTGGTCTCCAGGGTGCCGTTGCGGTTGTCCAGCACGCCGCCGATGGCGATCTCGGTAGTCCCCTGCCAGCCCCGGGCGCGGATCCGTCCGCGGTCGTTGACCAGGCCGGCGGCGTACAGGCGCAGGCTGCCGCGGCTTTCGATCAGGCCCCGGCTGTTGTCCAGGGCACCGCCCAGGCTGAAGTCCATGTCCTGGGCGCGCAGCTCGCCGCCGCGGTTGTCCAGGCCGCCGCCCAGGCGCAGGAGCAGGCGGCCGGCGCTGTCCAGCCGGCCCTGGTTGACCAGGTTCCCGGCGGCCCACAGCTCGGTGTCGCCGCCGGCGCTGACCGGCCCGGCCAGGTGCAGGTCGCCGGCCTTCAGGCGCAGGCTCCCGGCGCTGTGCAGGCGCGCCAGCTGCAGGCGGCCATTGGCGTCGATGTGGATGTCGCCGGCGCTGGCGGCCAGTTCCCCGGCCAGCCTCACACCCACGCCCCGCTCGGTGCCGACCAGGCGGATGGCGTTGGCGTACATGCCGCCCAGGGCCGAGCTGTCGATGGCCAGGCGCGGCCGCTGGCGGCCGTCGTCGGCCTTGGCGCTGGCCGCCAGGCTCTCGCCGTCCACGCGGTTGCGCCCGGCGACCAGGTCGAGCTGCCGGGCGTGCAGCGCGGCGTTGAGCGAGGCGCTGCGGGTGATCAGCTCGAAGCGCCCCACCTGGCGGGCGTCGAGCCCGGCGCCCTCGATGCCGATGTGCCCGTCGTCGACGTCGTAGCCCACCAGACGGTCGCCGTCGAACAGCGGCTTGCCGGTGGTCAGGGTGGCCCGCGGCATGTTGATGAAACCGCAGCCGTTGCAGGTCACCCCATAGGGGTTGGCGAGGATGAAGTGCGCGCCCGGCCCGGCGATCTCGATGGCGCCCAGCAGCTGCGAGGGGCTGCCGCCGGTGACCTCGCCGAGGATCTTGCGCGCCGCGCCATCGTGCAGGTTGGGATTGCCGCCTATGGCGCCGCCCAGTTGCGACTGCGCCGCGCCCGGCGAGTTGTTGAGGATCAGGCCCTCGCGGCCGACGTTGAAGTGGCCGAACCTGTTGTGCGACAGGCCATTGGCGTTGGGGGTGGCGATGTTGACCACGGGCACGCCGTTGCCGGCGGAGCCCAGGCTGGCGTTGCCGGCGCCGGGGTCCAGGGTCAGCGGGGCGGCCGCGGCGTGCGGGTGGCTGAAGAACAGCAGGCCGGCCAGGACGACCGGGAAATGCAAGGCATTGCGTTCCATGTCCATCGACTCCACGTTTTCCATGAGGAGCCTCCCACGTTAGAGGCAGTGCGCTTCGGAAACGCGTCCTTGTCCCGTGGGAAGCGTCCCCCTCGGCCGGCGGAACCGACGACCACGCCGCGCCGCCACGCCACCCTGCACGCACCTGCGCCGATGCAGTAAAGTAATGCCCCCGGCGGCCGCGCCACGCCGCCCTCCCCATTCCAGGAACCCGCATTCGATGGAACACCGTGAGTCGCTCCTCGCGTTGCGACATTTCCTCTCCAGCCAGATCCTCGGCCAGGAAAAGCTCGTCGAGCGCCTGCTCATCGCCCTGCTCGCCGACGGCCACCTGCTGGTGGAAGGCGCGCCCGGGCTGGCCAAGACCAAGGCCATCAAGGACCTCGCCGAAGGCCTGGAGGCCGAGTTCCATCGCATCCAGTTCACCCCCGACCTGCTCCCGGCGGACATCACCGGCACCGAGATCTATCGCCCGGAAAACGGCACCTTCTGCTTCCAGCAGGGGCCGATCTTCCACCACCTGGTGCTGGCCGACGAGATCAACCGCGCCCCGGCCAAGGTGCAGTCGGCGCTGCTGGAGGCCATGGCCGAGCGCCAGGTCAGCATCGGCCGCAGCACCTACGACCTGCCGCCGCTGTTCCTGGTGATGGCCACCCAGAACCCCATCGAGCAGGAGGGCACCTACCCGCTGCCCGAGGCCCAGCTCGACCGCTTCCTGATGCACGTGAAGATCGGCTACCCGGAAGCCTCGGTGGAGCGCCGCATCCTCCAGCAGGCCCGTGGCGAGGCGCTCAACGGCGAGGCGCGGCCGGAGCGCCAGGTGACCCAGGAATCGATCTTCACCGCGCGCAAGGAAATCCTCGGCCTGTACATGGCCGACGCGGTGGAGGAATACCTGGTGCAGCTGGTCATGGCCACCCGCACCCCGGCCAAGTACGACACCGAGCTGGCCGAGTGGATCGCCTACGGCGCCAGCCCGCGCGGCTCCATCGCCCTCGACCGCTGCGCCCGGGCCCACGCCTGGCTGGGCGGGCGCGACTTCGTCAGCCCCGAGGACATCCAGGCGGTGCTGTTCGACGTGATGCGCCACCGCCTGATCCTCTCCTTCGAGGCGGAAGCCGCGGGGATCGACCAGGACCGCGTGGTCCAGCGCATCCTCGACGTGGTCGCCGTGGCCTGATGCCGGACACCGCCAGCAACGGCGTGACGGTCAGCCTGCAAGAGCTGATCGACATGCGCCATCGCCTGCGCGAGGTGCAGCTGTTCTCCACCCCGGCCCGGCGCAGCCCGCTGATCGGCCTGCACCACTCGCGCCTGCGCGGGCGCGGCGTGGACTTCGACCAGGTGCGCGTGTACCAGCCCGGCGACGACGTGCGCACCATCGACTGGCGTGTCACCGCGCGCAGCCAGGAGCCGCACACCAAGCTGTTCCACGAGGAGCGCGAGCGCCCGGTGTTCGTCCTCGTCGAGCAGAGCCGGCGGACCTTCTTCGGCTCCGGCCTGTGCCTGAAGTCGGTGCTGGCCGCCCGCGCCGCCGCCCTCCTCGGCTGGGCCGCGCTGGCCCACAACGACCGCATCGGCGGCCTGGTGCTGAGCGACCACGACACCCACGAGATCAAGCCGCGGCGCAGCAAGCAGAGCCAGCTGCAGTTGCTCAACCTGATGGTGCGGGCCAACCACGCGCTGCTCGTCGACGCGCCGGCGCCCGCCTCCGGCGACTGCTTCGGCCTGGCCCTGCGCCGCGCCCGCGAGGTGCTGCGGCCGGGCAGCCTGGTGATGGTCGTCTGCGACGAACGCGCCCTCGGCAACGCGCCCCAGGGCGACCTGGCCGAGCAGCAGCTGGGCCTGCTGGCGCGGCACACCGACCTGGTCCTGCTGCCGGTGTCCGATCCGCTGGACCACGCCCTGCCGGCCGCCGGGCTGATGCGCTTCGCCGAAGGCCAGGCCATGCTCGAGGTGGACACCCACGTCGACGAACAACGCCTGGCCTACCGCGCCCTGGGCGAGGCGCGCCGCGAGCGCTGGGCGCGGGTCAGCCAGCGCCTGGGCGTGCCGCTGCTGCCGCTGAGCACCCAGCTGGACCTGGTGGAGCAATTGCGCGACCACCTCGAACAACCCGCCGCGGGGAAGCGCCCGTGACGCCCCTCGACGCCCTGGAACCGCTGCTCCAGCCCGCCGCCGTGCCCTGGTGGCCGCCGGCGCCGGGCTGGTGGCTGCTGGCCGCGCTGCTGCCGCCGCTGGCCTGGGCGGCGTGGCGCTGGCGCCACCGCCTGCTGCCGCGCCACCGCGCGACGGCCCCGGCGGAAGCGCCGCTGGAACCGATCCGCGTCGCCGCCCTGGAAGAGCTGGCGCGCCTGCCGCGCCCCTACGGCGGCGCCTCCGCCGGCCCCTGGCTGCAGGCGCAGAACGCCCTGCTCAAGCGCCTGTCGCGGGTGCGCTGGCCGGACGACAACTGCCACACCCTGAGCGGCCGCGCCTGGCTGGCGTTCCTCGACAACCGCTGCCCGGCGGCCGGCCTGACGCGCTGGATGATCCTGGTGGAGGGCGGCTACCGCGCCGAGTGCAAGCTCGACGACAAGGCCATCGACGGCCTCGCCGCCGCCGTGGAAACCTGGGTGCGCAAGCATGTTTGAATTCGCCTGGCCCTGGGCCTTCCTGCTCGCCCCGCTGCCCTGGCTGCTGCGCGTGCTGCTGCCGCCGGCCGACAGCGGCGAGGCGGCGCTGAAGGTCAGCTTCCTCGCCGAACTCGAGGGCCTGGCCGGCCGCCGCGCCCGCGCGCAACTGCCGGCCTGGCGCCTGCAGGCGCCCTTCGTGCTGCTCTGGCTGCTGTTGCTGCTGGCGGCGGCGCGCCCGCAATGGGTCGGCGAGCCGCTGCCGATCCCCGCCAGCGGCCGCGACCTGCTGCTGGCGGTGGACGTCTCCGGCTCCATGGACACCGCCGACCTTACCTGGCAGGGCAGCGAGATCAGCCGCCTGAACCTGGTGCAGAAGCTCTTCGGCAACTTCATCGAGGCGCGCCGCGGCGACCGCGTCGGCCTCATCCTGTTCGGCAGCAAGGCCTACCTGCAGGCGCCGCTGACCTTCGACCGCCACAGCGTGCGCGTCTGGCTGGACGAGGCGCTGATCGGCATCGCCGGCAAGGACACCGCCCTGGGCGACGCCATTGGCCTTGCGCTCAAGCGCCTGCGCCAGCGCCCGGCGCAAAGCCGCGTGCTGGTGCTGATCACCGACGGCGCCAACACCGCCGGCGAGATCCCGCCGCTGACCGCCGCGCGCCTGGCCGCCGAGGAGAGCGTGAAGATCTACACCATCGGCATCGGCGCCGACCCGCAGCCCGGCGGCGTGCTCGGCGCGCTCGGCCTCAACCCCGGCCTGGACCTGGACGAAGGCACCCTGAAGGCGATCGCCAACCTCACCGGCGGCGAATACTTCCGCGCCCGCGACGGCGCCGAGCTGGAGGCCATCTCCAGCACCCTCGACAGCCTCGAACCGGTGACCCAGAAGCCCACCCAGGCGCGCCCGGCCCTGGCCCTCTACCACTGGCCGCTGGCCGCCGCGCTGCTGCTGAGCCTGCTGCTGGTGGCCGGCGAACTCTGGCCGCCGCAGCAATGGCGCTGGCCGTGGAGGCGCCCGTGAACCTCTGGCCGCACCTGCTGCGCCCCTGGTGGCTGCTGCTGTTGCCGCTGCTGGCCTGGCTGCTGTGGAAGCTGCTGCACCGCCAGCGCCGCGCCGGGCGCTGGCAGTTGCTGCTGCCGGCGGCCTTCCACCCCTGGCTGCTCAAGGGCGGCAGCGGCCGCGCCGACCGCCGCCCCTGGCTGTACCTGGGCCTGGCCTGGCTGCTGGCGGTGCTGGCGTTGCTCGGGCCGAGCTGGGAACGCATCGAGCAACCGGCCATGCAGCGCAGCGACCCGCTGGTGGTGATCCTCGAGCTGACGCCGCGGATGCTCGCCGGCGACCTGCCGCCCAGCCGCCTGGAGCAGGCCCGGCGCAAGCTCCTCGACCTGCTGCGCGCGCGCCCCGACGCGCAGACCGCCATCGTCGTCTACGCCGGCAGCGCCTACACCCTGGTGCCGCTGTCCAACGACCTGTTCACCGCGCGCAACCTGCTCGATGCGCTCAAGCCGTCGATCATGCCCGAGCCCGGGCAGCGCGCCGACCTCGCCGTGCAGCTGGCGCGCCGCCTGCTCGACCAGGGCGCCCAGGGCAACGGGCGCCTGCTGCTGCTCACCGGCGGCCTGGACGAAAGCGAGCAACAGGGCATCCGCAAGGCGCTGCACGGCCACGGCCGGGACTTCGCCATCCTCGCCGTGGGCAGCGCCGGCGGCGCGCCCATCCCGCAGGAGGACGGCACCTACCTGAAGGACGACCAGGGCGGCATCCTCCTGCCGCGCCTGGACGAGGCCGGGCTGCGCCAGTTCGCCGCCGGCCTGGACGCCGGCTACCAGCGCCTGGGCGCCGGCGACCGCGACCTCAAGGCCCTCGGCCTGCTGGACGCCAACCGCGGCCTGGAAGCCGCCGGCAACGACGCCGTGCTGCGCCTGCAACGCTGGGCCGACCAGGGCTACTGGCTGCTCCTGCCGCTGCTGCTGCTGGCCGCCTGCGCCGGCCGCCGCGGCTGGCTGTTCAGCCTGCCCCTGCTGCTGCCGCTGTGGCTGGGCGCGCCGCGACCGGCCCTGGCCTTCGAGTTCGCCGACCTCTGGCTGCGCCCCGACCAGCAGGGCCAGCGCCTGCTCGCCGAGCAGCGCCCGGCCGACGCCGCCCGGCACTTCGCCGACTTCCGCTGGCGCGGCCTGGCCCTCTACCAGGCCGGCGACTACGACGGCGCGGCCCGCGCCTTCGCCCAGGGCGACACCGCCGCCGACCACTACAACCGCGGCAACGCCCTGGCCCGCGCGGAGCAGTACGAGGCCGCCATCGACGCCTACGAGCGGGCGCTGGAACTGCAGCCGGACCTGCAGCAGGCCCAGCGCAACAAGGCGCTGCTGGAAGAGCTGCTGCGCCAGCGCGAGCAGGACGCCGCCCAGCAGCGCGCCAACGCCTCGCAGGCCCTGCGCAGCGGCGAGGCCGAGTCGTCGCCGACGGCACCGGCCAGGCCCTCGGGCCAGCAGGACCAGGAAGAACGGCCGGCGCGCCCTTCCGCGGCCCTGCAGAACCGCCAGCAGGCCAACGCCGAGCGCCTGCAGGCCACCGACCCGGACGACGAGCCGCCCACCGATGCGACGGAACTCCCGGCCCCCTCGGCGGACGAAGAGGAACTCAGCGACGAAAGCCGCCAGGCCCTGGAACAATGGTTGCGGCAGATTCCCGACGAACCCTCCGAACTGCTGCGCCGCAAGTTCTGGTACCAACAGCAGCAGCACCAGGAAAACATGCCATGAAAGGGTTGATCTGCCTGATCCTGCTCAGCCTCCTCGCCTTCCAGGCGCAGGCCAGCTTCACCGCCAGCGTCGACCGCGCACGCCTGACCGAGGGCGAGAGCCTCGACCTGACCCTGGAGTCCGACGACCCCACGCAGTTCGGCAAGCCGGACCTCACGCCCCTGGGCGAGGCCTTCGAGATCCTCGGCACCCGCCAGGTCAACCGCCTGACCACCCTAGACGGCCAAGCCCAGGCCACCACGCGCTGGATCATCACCCTGCGCCCCACCCGCACCGGCGCCCTGCAGATACCGGCGCTGCGCATGGGCAACAGCCAGACCCAGCCGATCGGCCTGCAGGTGCTCAAGGCCGAGGACGCGGCCGGGCAACAGAAGCTCTCGCCGGTGTTCATCGACGCCAGCCTCGACCACGAAACGGTCTACGTGCAGGCCCAGGCCATCCTCACCCTGCGCATCTACCACTCGGTCTCGCTGTACGACGACAGCAGCCTCAGCCCGCTGCAGATCGACGACGCCAAGGTCGAGCAGCTCGGCCAGCCGCGCACCTACGAGAAGGAAATCAACGGCGTGCGCCACGGCGTCATCGAGGTGCGCTTCGCGATCTTCCCGCAGCACAGCGGCGAGCTGACCATCCCCGCGCTGAACTTCAGCGCCACCCAGGTGGCGCGCAACAACCCCGGCGACACCTTCGGCGTGCTGCCCGGCAAGCGCCTGCGGGTGAGCTCGCCGGAGATTCCCCTGGAAGTGAAGCCCAAGCCCGTCGACTACCCGGCCGACGCGCCCTGGCTGCCGGCCCGCGCCGTCGCCCTCAGCGAGAGCTGGGCGCCGCAGCCGGACCAGGCGAAGGCCGGCGAGGCCCTGACGCGCAACCTGATGCTGCGCGTCGAGGGGCTTTCCAGCGCCCAGTTGCCGCCGCTGCCCCAGGCCCTGCCGGCCGGGCTGCGGCACTACCCCGACCAGCCGCAGCTGGCCGAGGAACAGGGCGACCAGGGCGTGATCGGCAGCCGCGAGGAACGCCAGGCCCTGGTGCCGGACCAGGCCGGCCAGCTGAGCCTGCCGGACATCGAGATCACCTGGTGGAACACCCAGGAAGACCGCCTGGAGCACACCACCCTGCCCGGCCGCACCCTGGACGTCGGCGCCAACCCGCAGCTGGCGGCCCAGCCCCCGGCGACGCTGGAAGGCGCCGTGGGCACCGGTGGCCAGCCTCTGTGGCCCTGGCAGCTGGCGACCCTGCTGCTGGCCCTGACCAGCCTGCTCGGCTTCGGCCTCTGGTGGCGCGCCCGGCGCCAGCCGGCCATCGTCCGCGCCGCGGCCAACGCGCCCAGCGCCCGTACCCTGCTCGACGAACTGCGCCGCTGCTGCCAGGCCAACGACCCCCACGCCACCCGCCAGGCCCTCGACGCCTGGGCCCGCCAGCAGCCGGAAACCCTGGCCGACATGGCGGCGCGCTTCGTGCCGCTGTCCGACGCCATGGACGGCCTCAACGGCGCGCTCTACAGCGACAGCGAGGGCGGCCACAACTGGGAGGGCGAGGACCTCTGGCGGGCGATCCGCACCCTGCCCGCCGCGGAAGGCGGCGGCGCGGCGACGGCCGAGGGCAACAGCCTGCCGCCGCTCTACCCGCGCTGAGCCGGGCCGGCGCCCCGCCGGGGCATCGATGGCGTCGATAGTCACCAGCAGGCGGATTCAATTCCCTTCGCCGCGACCGGGCGCGAGCATGCGCCCATGGCCCCGCGAACCCAGGGGCCGCGAGGCGGCCTGAGCGTGCATACCCCGGAACGCCCCGCTGACCACGAGGCTGACGGAGGAACGCAGCATGCAGGCCGCACTGGATATTCTGTTCATCATCGGCTCCCTGGCGGAGCTGCTGCTCTACGTCGCGCTGGCCGCCATCGGCCTGGCCGTGACCCTGCTGCTGGCCGCCATCGGCGTGCTCACCCTGCGCTCGCCCGGCGAGCCGATCCGCATCGACGAGCCGCCGCGCCGCCGCGTGCGCGGCTGAAGCCCGCCCGCCGGCCGGGCGCAAGCGGCCCGGCCATGGCGCCCGCTCAGGGCTTGCCCACGCCCCGGTCTTCCAGTTGGTCGGCCTCGAACAGCGTCTCCAGCTCCCGGCGCGCCTCGCGGGCGGTCTGGATCACCGCCGCGGCATCGTCGTAGACCTTGTACTGGGCCATCAGCACTTCCTCGTCGTGGCGGCGGAAGCGGCGGATGCGCGCCAGCGCCTGTTCCTCGGAAAGGCCCATCTCCATCAGCACCCGCCGGCTCATCTCCAGGCTGGAATGGAACAGCTCGCGCACCGGGCTGGCCCCGGCGTCGAGCAGGTGGTAGACGTGCTGGCGGTTACGCGCCCGGGCGATGATCTTCACGTGCGGGTAGAGCTTGCGCACCAGGCGCGCGGTGTCGATGTTGGTCTGCGGGTCGTCGGTGGCGACGACGAAGAACTCGGCCTTGTCCACCTGGGCCGCGCGGAGGATTTCCGGGCGCAGCGGGTCGCCGTAGAAGATCGGGATGCTGCCGTAGCTGCGGCTCAGCTCGATGGTGTCCACCGAGGTGTCCAGGGCGATGAAGGGCACGCGCTGGGCGCGCATGATCCGCGCGACCACCTGGCCCATGCGGCCCATGCCGGCGATCACCACCCGCGGCGCGTCGCCCTCGATGCGCGTGTATTCCTCCGGCGCCTCGCGCACCGGCTCCGGCTTGGGCTTCACCAGGCGCGCGGCCAGCAGCACCAGCAGCGGCGTCACCGCCATCGACAGGGTGATGCAGAGCACCAGCAGGCTGTGCAGGTTGGCGTCCAGCAGGCCTTCGGCGCGGGCCAGCTTGAACACCACGAAGGCGAATTCGCCGCCGGCCGCCAGGACGATGCCCAGGCGCAGCGCCGAATGGCCGTCGAGGCCGCCGGTGAGGCGCCCGAGCAGGTACAGCAGCGGCAGCTTCAGGGCGATCAGCAGCACCGTCAGGCCCAGCACCAGCAGCGGCGAATGCAGCAACAGGCCGAGGTCGGCGCTCATCCCCACGCTGATGAAGAACAGCCCCAGCAGCAGGCCCTTGAAGGGCTCGATCTGCGATTCGAGTTCATGGCGGTATTCCGAGTCGGCCAGCAGCAGGCCGGCGAGGAAGGCGCCCAGGCCCATGGACACCCCGGCCAGCTCCATCAGCCAAGCGGTGCCCACCACCACCAGCAGCGCGGTGGCGGTGGACAGGTCGGCCATGCCGGTGCGCGCCACCGTGCGGAACACCGGGCGCAGCAGGTAGCGCCCGCCGACCACCACCACGGCGATGCTGCCCACGACCTCCAGGAAGTGGCGCCAGTCGCCGCCCGGCGCAGCCTCGTCGGCGCGCGCGCCGAGCAGCGACACCGCGGCGATCAGCGGGATGGCGGCGATGTCCTGGAACAGCAGGATGGCGAAGGCCAGGCGGCCGTGGGGGCTGGCCAGTTCCTTGCGCTCGGCGAGGATCTGCAGGCCGAAGGCGGTGGACGACAGCGCCAGGCCGCCGCCGAGCACCACCGAGGTGTTCAGCGGCAGCTCGAAGGCCAGGTGCGCCAGCGCGCCTATCACCAGCGCGGTGAGCAGCACCTGGGCCAGGCCGATGCCGAACACCGCCTTGCGCATCACCCACAGGCGCTTGGGCGACAGCTCCAGGCCGATGATGAACAGCAGCAGCACCACGCCCAGCTCGGACAGGCTGGCGACGCTTTCCGGGTCGTCGATCAGGCGCAGCACCGAGGGGCCGATCAGCACCCCGGCCAGCAGGTAGCCGAGCACCGCGCCCAGCTGCAGGCGCTTGGCCAGCGGCACCATGAAGACGGTGGCGATGAGGAAGACCACCGCCGATTGCAGATAGTTGGAACCATGCTCCATGCCGGAACGCTCCTTGGCAGGATGAGGCCCGGCGCGCGGCCGGGCGGGTGGAACGGAAAAGGTGTGGGTCAGGCCGGCGGCGGCAGGCCTTCGCGGGCCAGGTGGCGCTGGAACTGCCCGGCCAGGGCTTCGACCTGCGACCAGGGCTGGGAGTGCCGTTCCTCCAGGGCCACGTGGCTGTCGGCGCGGATGACGGCCGGCAGCTCGACGGCGCGGTAGAAGGCGTTGACCACCTCGGCCATGGCTGCGCGCTGGTTCTCCAGCAGGATGGCGCCATGGGCCAGCACCACGTAGCGCCCGTCGCTCTGCCGGCGGCGCCAGCGCTGGGCGGTGCCGACCAGCTTGCGCCCGCCCAGGTTGACGTTGTAGCGGCCGTCGCAGAAGGCGCCCTCCACCTCGCCCAGGCCGGCCTCCAGGCCCAGGGCGGCGAGCCAGTCGCAGAGCGGCTGGCAGAGGCGCTGGTAGGCGGTGTCGATGCGCGTCTGCTCGTTGTCGCCGTCGGGTACCGCATAGCACAGGGCGACGTTGAGCACCGCCGGCGACTGCGGCACCGGCTCGCCGCCGGTGTCGCGCAGGGCGATCGGCCAGCCGAGCTCGGCGCAGCGCGCCTCGGCCTCGGCGAAACCGGCCAGCCGGCTGAGCCGGCGCGGCATCACCAGCGCCTGCTGCAGCGGGCGCCAGAACAGCAGGCGGCTGTCGCCCTGGCCGCTGAAGACCTGGTCCAGGGCGGCGCGTTCGGCATCCAGGCCGTCTTCCGCGGAAAACCGCAATACCCGTTCGCCCATGTCCTTCTCCTTTCGCCGTGCTGCCTGACAGGTAGCGGACTATGCCCAGCCGCCACGCCAGGCTGCAAGCGAAAAGCCCGGCAATCCCCCGGCGGGCGGCGGGACAGCCTGGCGGCATCTGGCTATGCTCATAGCCGGATGCCATCGCGCACAGGACCTGCCCCCGTGTCCCAGCCGTTCCCGCAACGCCTTCGCCAGCAATTCAGGCTCGCCCGTTCCCTGGCGCGGCCGGTGGCCACGGAAAACCTCAGGCGCCTGGCCTGGCTGGCGCTGCTGGCCGTGCCCTTCGACCTGGTGCACATCCTGGTGTTCTGGCTCAACCTGCAGGGCAGCCTGCCGGCGTACGACGGCTGGCGCCAGCACATCATCCTCACCCACGCGGTGGCGGCCGTGCTGCTGCTCGGCCTCGGCCTGCTGGCCTGGCAGGCCCGCCAGCGCCCGCAGGCGCCGCCGCCGTGGTACTGCGAGCTGCTGGCGCTGCTGGGCGCCGCCGTGCTGCTGGGCTTCGGCCTGGTCATCACCGCCTTCGACCAGCAGGTGACCAGCAGCATCACGCCCTTCCTCATGGGCGCGGTGGCCACGGCGCTGATCCTGCTGCTGCGCCCGGTGTTCGCCACGCTGCTCTACGTGCTGCTGTTCATCGCCTTCGAACTGGCCATGGAAACGGCCCAGCCGGACCCGCAACTGCGCCTGTCCAATCAGATGGGCGGCCTGACCATCTGCGGCATCGGCCTGCTGCTGTCGCAGATCCTCTGGTTCAGCCACCTGCGCAACCTGCGCCAGCGCCAGCACCTGCGCCGGCAGCGCAAGGAACTGGAGGAGAAGAACCGCCAGCTGGAATACCTGGCCGGCCACGACCCGCTGACCGGGCTGTTCAACCGCCGCCAGTTCGACCAGTTGGTGAAGCAGGAGCTGGCCCGCTGCGACCGCCAGCCGATGCCGGTGAGCCTGCTGATGATCGACCTGGACCACTTCAAGTTCATCAACGACCGCTACGGCCACCCGCTGGGCGACGAGGTGATCCGCCACACCGCCACCCTGCTGCGCAAGCACACCCGCAGCAGCGACAGCGTGGCGCGCCTGGGCGGCGAGGAATTCCTCCTGCTATTGCCGGACACCGCCGCGGTCCAGGCCCGGGTGATCGCCGAGAAGCTGCGCAAGCTGCTGGAGGACACCCCGCTGCCGATGAAGGAAGGCCTGCTCTACCTCACCGCCAGCTTCGGCATCGCCGGCCTGGCCAGCGGCGTGTCCAGCACCTACGAAAGGCTCTACAGCACCGCCGACCAGGCCCTGTACCGGGCCAAGGCCAGCGGCCGCAACCGCGTGGAAGTGATGGATGCGGCGCCCCACGGGACGTTGGAGTGAGGATGGGGAACGCTTCTGTGTAGGAGCGAGCTTGCTCGCGAACAGCGTTTCCAGGCGGCTACGGTATTTTGGGTTGACGCCGTTCCCTCTCCCCAACCCTCTCCCTGAAGGGAGAGGGGGCCGTTCGGAGCGAGCGGTAAATCCGGAGTTATCCTGACACTCCTATCTATATCTCCATTTTCCGCGTTCACGGAAATGACGAGGGAGAAGGATCGCGCCTGACTTCCAGGCCGCTCAGGACAGCCCCCTCTCCCTTCAGGGAGAGGGTTGGGGAGAGGGCGCTCTTACGCCCAACAATCTAAGCCACCGGGAAGCACCATTCGCGAGCAAGCTCGCTCCTACGAAAATCCCCTAACCTCAAGGCTGCGCGTAGCGCCGGTTCAACCCCGGCGGCACGCCGCTGGCGTCGGTGGCCGTCCACGGGCCCTGCGGGCTGACGCCCCAGTACCAGGCGCCGTCCCAGTGGTAGTAGGTGCGCTGGCGGTAGTACAGGTCCTTCTGGCCCTGGATCACGTAGACGCCCAGGTTCGGGTCCCAGCGGCCCTTGCCGCCCGGCGGCGGGGCGAACTGGGTGTGGGTGCTGCGCGGCTTATTCGAGGGGTTCTGCGGGTTGGGCGTGATGGCCGTGCGCGGCGCCGGCTTGTTCGACGGCATGGCCGCCGGCGGCTGGCCGCCGGCGCCGGGCTGCGGGGCCGGCGCCGGGGATTGCGAGTGGGGCTGCTGGCCGGCGCAACCGGCCAGGGCGAGCAGGGCCGCGAGGGCGAGGATTCGGCCTTTCACGGGCGTACCTCCAGAAAGGGTTCGGTCAATGCTGGTCCGGGCTGTCGATGGTCACCGCCTGATCGCCCGCGCCGGCAGTAGACAACGGCTGGCTGCGTCCGATCCATTCGCCGCTGATGGCATTGCCGGCGCGCGACACCCGCGCCACCAGCTCCACCTGCGGGAAGGCCGACAGCTTCAGCTGCGGCATCATGGCGTCGGCATCGCTGAGCGACACCTCGTCCGGCAGGTCGGCCACCTTCAGGCGCTTGACCGCCAGCGGCATCGGCGGGCCGTTCACCGCGCGGGCGAAGACGAACACGCTGTCGTCCGGCTTGACCTGGCCCTTCACCGCGTCGCTGAGGTCCACCCGGACCTTCAGCGTCACGCCGGCGCTGGCCGCCGCGGCCGGCGCTTCCGGCAGCTTCTCGCCGCGTTCGACCAGGTGCTGGCGGGCACGCTCGATGCCGCTCTGGATGGCTGCGCGCGACGGATCGTCGGCCGGCAGCGCGGCGACCAGGCGCTGCCAGTAGCTGGCGGCGTCGGCGTAGCGTTGCTCCTCGAAGGCGGAGATGCCCATCAGGCCGAGGGTGGTGACCTCCTCCGGGTTCTGCTTGAGCGCCTCGTCGGCCAGGGCCTGGGCGGCGCCGGCCATCTTCTTGCCATTGGCGAAGTACAGCGCCTGGGCCCACTGGCCGAGCACCTCGGACTGACGCCCGGACAGGTTGGCGGCGCGCTCGAAGGCCTTGGCGGCGTCCTCGAAGCGCTCCTGGGTCATGTAGGTGCGGCCGAGGAAGTACCAGCCCTCGGCGGAATCCGGCTGGGCCTGCACGGCCTTCTCCAGGCGCGCGGTCATCTCTTCCATGGAATGCGGCGGCTCGGCGAACTCGCGGGACAGGGCCAGCTTGTCGCTGGCGCCCCAGTGCAGGTACAGGCCCAGGCCCAGCAGCGGCAGCAGCACGGCCACCGCCAGCGGCGCGGCGCGGCCCAGGCGCGAGCGGCGTTCGCCCTCGCCTTCGGTGTCGGCCAGCAGTTCGCGGCCGGCCTCGGTGCGCCCGGCCTGCAGCTGGGCGTCGTCGAGGGTGCCGGCGGCGTGCTGGGCATCCAGCTCGGCGAGGCGCTCCTGGTACAGGGCGACGTTGAGGGCGGTGCGGTCTTCCTCGGCCTGGGCGCGGCGGCCACGCAGCAGCGGAATCAGCAGGAAAGCCATGGCCACCAGCGCGAGCAGGCCGGCGGCGAGCCAGAAGTCGATCATTTGTCTTGGTTATCCAGCAATTGATTCAGGCGGGCCTGTTCCTCGGCGGACAGGCTGGCGGAGGGGCCGCTAGCGACGCGGCGGCGGCGCGCCACCAGCACGCCGACCACCAGCACGCCCAGGCCCAGCAGGGCCGCCGGGCCGAACCAGAGCAGCCAGGTGCGGGAATTGACCGGCGGCTTGTAGCGCACGAAGTCGCCGTAGCGGTCGACCATGTAGTCGACGATCTGCTCGTCGCTCTTGCCCTGCTGCAGCTGTTCGTAGATCTGCTTGCGCAGGTCGGCGGCGATGGGCGCGTTGGAGTCGGCGATGTCCTGGTTCTGGCACTTGGGGCAGCGCAGCTCGGTGGTCAGGTCGCGGAAGCGCTGGCGCTCGGCCTCGTTGGGGAATTCGTAGGTGTCGATGGCGGCGTACACCGCGCCGCTCAGGGTCAGGCCCAGCAGGGCCGCGCTCAGGAGTCGCTTCATTTGCCCCCCGCCTCGTCCACCAGGCGCTGGTAGATCGGCGCCAGCTGTTCGCGCCAGACCTTCTCGTCGACGGCGCCGACCAGCTTGTGGCGGATGATGCCGTCCTTGTCGATCACGTAGGTCTCCGGCGCGCCGTACACGCCCAGGTCCAGGCCCAGGGTGCCCTGGGCATCGGCGATGTTCAGCACGTAGGGGTCGTGCAGGTCCTGCAGCCACTTCTGCGCGGCGGCGTTGTCGTCCTTGTAGTTGATGCCGACGATCACCACGCCCTGCTCGGCCAGCCTGGCCAGCACCGGGTGCTCGAAGCGGCAGGTCGGGCACCAGGTGCCCCAGACGTTGACCAGCGCCGGCCGGCCCTTGAGGTCGGCCAGGGTGTAGGTCTTGTTCGGCTCCAGCACGCCCGGCAGGGAAAACGCCGGGAACGGCTTGTCGATCAGCGCCGAGGGCAGCTCGCTGGGGTCGAGCCACAGGCCGCGGAAGAGGAATACCGCGACGATTAGGAAGATCGCCAGCGGCAACAGCAGGATCGCACGCTTCACACTCAGGCTCCCTGTCCGGCGGCGAGGCCCAGCGCCTCGCGCACCTTGGTTTTGACTTTCAGCCGGTAGCGCCGGTCCAGCGCCGCCAGCACGCCGCCCAGGGCGGTGAGCAGGCCGCCGAGCCAGATGAAGCGGACGAACGGCTTGATGTGCAGGCGCACGGCCCAGGCGCCGTTGTCCAGCGGCTCGCCCAGGGCGACGTAGAGGTCGCGGGTCAGGCTGCCATGGATGCCGGCCTCGGTCATCATCGAGCTCTGCACGCGGTACAGGCGCTTCTCCGGGTGCAGCACCGCCACTTCGCTACCGTCGCGGGTGACGCGGATGGTGCCCTTGTCGGAGGTGAAGTTCGGGCCCTCGAAGTGATGGGTGCCTTCGAAGGCGAACTGGTAGCCGGCCAGCTCCACGCTCTCGCCCGGGGCCATGCGCAGGTCGCGCTGGGCGCTGAACTGGCTGGTGAGGACCACGCCGATGGCGCACACGGCGATGCCCAGGTGGGCCACCTGCATGCCCCAGTAGCTGCGGTTGAGGCTGGCGGCACCGGCCACCAGGCCCTTGTGGCGGACCTTGTCGAGGAAGTCGCGGACGCCGCCGAGGATCACCCAGAAGGCCAGCAGGAACACCGCCAGCACCGGCCAGTGCAGGTCGCCGTAGAGGAAGGTGGCGACGCCGCCGAGCACCACGGCGCCGATCAGCACCGGGGTCAGCATGCGCAGCAGCCACTGCGTCGGGGTGTCCTTCCAGCGCACCAGCACGCCCACCGTCAGGGCCAGCATCAGCACCGCCATCAGCGGCATGAACAGGGCGTTGAAGTACGGCGGGCCGACCGACAGCTTGGCGCCGCTGATGGCGTCGAGCACCAGCGGGTAGAGGGTGCCGAGCAGGATCATCGCGGCGGTCACCACCAGCACCACGTTGTTCAGCAGCAGCAGGGTCTCGCGGGACCACAGGGCGAAGCCGACCTGGCTCTTGACCACCGGCGCGCGCAGGGCGAACAGCGTCAGCGAGCCACCGA
This sequence comes from Pseudomonas sp. JH-2, assembly GCF_036231725.1. Lineage (NCBI taxonomy): Bacteria > Pseudomonadati > Pseudomonadota > Gammaproteobacteria > Pseudomonadales > Pseudomonadaceae > Pseudomonas > Pseudomonas sp. JH-2. The sequence goes on from NZ_JAZAQP010000034.1 coordinate 62,676, forward strand.
CCACCACCAGCAGGAAGGCCAGGATGAACACCCCGCGCTCGGGGTCCGAGGCGAAGGCGTGCACCGAGGTCAGCACCCCGGAGCGGACCAGGAAGGTGCCCAGCAGGCTGAGGGAGAAGGCGGCGATGGCCAGCAGCACCGTCCAGCTCTTGAACACCCCGCGCTTCTCGGTCACCGCCAGCGAGTGGATCAGCGCGGTGCCCACCAGCCAGGGCATGAAGGAGGCGTTCTCCACCGGGTCCCAGAACCACCAGCCGCCCCAGCCCAGCTCGTAGTAGGCCCACCAGGAGCCGAGCACGATGCCGATGCCGAGGAAGGTCCAGGCCACCAGGGTCCAGGGCCGCGACCAGCGCGCCCAGGCCGCGTCGAGGCGGCCGCCGAGCAGCGCGGCGATGGCGAAGGCGAAGGCCACCGAGAAGCCGACGTAGCCCATGTAGAGCATCGGCGGGTGGATGATCAGGCCCGGGTCCTGCAGCAGCGGGTTGAGGTCGTTGCCGTCGGCCGGCACCTGCGGCAGCAGGCGGCTGAAGGGGTTGGAGGTGATGATCAGGAACAGCAGGAAACCGGTGCTGATCATCCCCATCACCGCCAGTACCCGCGCCAGCATGGGCTCGGGCAGCTCGCGGGAGAAGATTGACACGGCGAAGGTCCAGCCGCCGAGGATCAGCGCCCAGAGCAGCAGCGAGCCCTCGTGGGCGCCCCACACGGCGCTGGCCTTGTAGTACCAGGGCAGCGCGCTGTTGGAGTTGCTGGCCACGTAGGCCACGGAGAAGTCGTCGTGGAGGAAGGCCCAGGTCAGGCAGGCGAAGGCGAACGCCAGGAAGGCGAACTGCCCCCAGGCCGCCGGGCGCGCCAGGCTCATCCACTGGCGGTCGCCGCGCCAGGCGCCGACCAGGGGGAAGAAGGACATCACCAGCGCCATGCACAGCGCCAGGATCAACGACAGGTGGCCGAGTTCCGGGATCATCGTCAGTTGCTCCCCTGCACCGCGGCGCCGGGCTGGCCGCCCTGCTGGTATTCACCGAGCTTGCCGCTGTCCTTCAGCGCCTTGGTGACTTCCGGCGGCATGTATTTCTCGTCGTGCTTGGCCAGCACCTCGTCGGCGGTCAGCACGCCATTCTCGTCGAGCTTGCCGAGGGCGACTATGCCCTGCCCCTCGCGGAACAGGTCCGGCAGGATGCCGCGGTACTTCACCGTGACCTCCCTGGCGAAGTCGGTGACCACGAACTCCACGTCCAGGGAGTCGGCCGAGCGCTTCAGCGAGCCCTTCTCGACCATGCCGCCGGCGCGGATGCGGGTGTCGTGCGGCGCTTCGCCGTTGGCGATCTGCGTCGGCGTGTAGAACAGGTTGATGTTCTGCTGCAGCGCGGACAGCGCCAGGGCCACCGCGACGCCGACGCCGGCGACGATGGCGAGGACGATGTACAGGCGTTTCTTGCGAACCGGATTCACTTGCTGGCCTCCCGGCGCAGACGGCGCGCCTCTTCTTGCAGGTAACGCCTGCGCGCCAGGATGGGCGCGGCGACGTTGATCGCCAGCACCACCAGGCTGATGGCGTAGGCCGACCACACATAGGGGCCGTGGTGGCCCATGGCGAGGAATTCGCCGAAGGAATGGAAACTCATGACGCGCGCTCCACCTCAGCCTTGACCCAGGACGCGCGGGCTTCGCGCTTGAGCACTTCCAGGCGCATGCGCATCAGCAGCACGGCGGCGAAGAAGCAGTAGAAGCCGAGCACCATCAGCAGCAGCGGGATCCACATCTCCGGCGGCATCGGCGGCTTCTCGGTGAGGGTGAAGGTGGCCGGCTGGTGCAGGGTGTTCCACCACTCCACCGAGAACTTGATGATCGGGATGTTGACCACCCCGACGATGGCCAGCACGGCGCTGGCCTTGGCCGCGCTGTCGCGGTTGCCGATGGCCTGGCCGAGGGCGATGACGCCGAAATAGAGGAACAGCAGGATCAGCATCGAGGTCAGGCGCGCGTCCCACACCCACCAGGCGCCCCAGGTCGGCTTGCCCCAGATGGCCCCGGTGACCAGGGCGACGAAGGTCATCCAGGCGCCGATGGGCGCGGCGCACTGCACGGCGACGTCGGCGATCTTCATCTTCCAGATCAGGCCGATGGCGCCGGCCACCGCCAGCATCACGTAGCACGACTGGGCGAGGAAGGCCGCCGGCACGTGGATGTAGATGATCCGGAAGCTGTTGCCCTGCTGGTAGTCCGGCGGCGCGAAGGCCAGCCCCCAGACGAGGCCGACGGCCATCAGCAACGCCGCGGCGACGGCGAACCAGGGCAGCCAGCGTCCGCTGATCTCGTAGAACCACTTGGGCGACCCAAGCTTGTGAAACCAAGTCCAGTTCATCATCAGGCTCTGTGTGTCAGGGCACTTTTTTCTAGTGCCGGCCCCGCTCCAGCGGCGCCGGCAGGCGTCATTCGCCCACGCTGATCTTCAGGCCGGCAGCGATGGCGAAGGGCGTCAACGTCAATGCTAACGCCGTCAGGCTGGCCAACCAGAGCAGGTGCCCGGCGGTCGGCAGCCCCTGCAGCGAGGCCTGGAGGGCACCGCTGCCAAGGATCAGTACGGGGATGTAGAGCGGCAGGATCAGCAGCGCCAGCAGCAGCCCCCCGCGCTTGAGGCCCACGGTCAGCGCCGCGCCGACCGCGCCGAGCAGGCTGAGCACCGGGGTGCCGAGCAGCAGCGAGAGCAGCAATACCGGCAGGCAGCGTACCGGCAAACCCAGCATCAGGGCCAGCAGCGGCGACAGCAGGACCAGGGCCAGCCCCGAAACGAGCCAGTGTGCCAGCACCTTGGCCAGGACCAGAAGAGGCAGGGGGTGCGACGAAAGGACCCACTGTTCCAGGGAACCGTCCTCGAAATCGCTGCGGAACAGGCCGTCCAGCGACAGCAGCACCGCCAGCAGCGCCGCCACCCACACCAGGCCCGGCGAGAGGTTCTGCAGCATCTGGCTTTCCGGGCCGACGGCCAGGGGGAACAGGGCGATGACGATGGCGAAGAACACCAGCGGGTTGGCCAGCTCCGCCGGGCGGCGGAACTGCAGGCGCGCCTCGCGCGCCAGGAGCAGGCCGAAGACGTTGCTCATGCGCCCTCCCCCGCTGTCTCGCGGGCGTGCTGGCCGAGGTCCAGGGCACGGTAGCCGGCGGGCATGCGCGCCAGCGTGTGGTGGGTGGTGAGCACCACCAGGCCGCCGCTCTCGCAATGCCGCGCCAGGTGCTCCTCGAGCTGGGCCACGCCCTGCTTGTCGAGGGCGGTGAAGGGTTCGTCGAGGATCCACAGCGGCGGCGCGTCCAGGTACAGGCGCGCCAGGGCCACGCGGCGCTGCTGGCCGGCGGACAGGGTGTGGCAGGGCACGTCCTCGAAGCCGCGCAGGCCGACCGCCTCCAGGGCGCGCCAGATCGACGCGTGGTCCGCCGGCTGGTGCAGGGCGCAGAGCCAGGCGAGGTTCTCCTCGGCGCTGAGCAGGCCCTTGATGCCGGCGGCATGGCCGATCCACAGCAGGTTGCGCGCCAGCTCGCCGCGCTGTTCCTCCAGCGGCCGGCCGTTCAGGCGCACCTGCCCGGCGGTGGGCTGCATCAGCCCGCAGAGCAGGCGCAGCAGGCTGGTCTTGCCGCTGCCGTTGGGGCCGGCCACCTGCAGCATCTCGCCGGCGGCCAGGCGCAGGTCCAGGCGCTCGAAGAGCATGCGCCAGTCCCGCTCGCAGGCGAGCGCCACGGTTTCGAGAAGCGGGCTGGTCAAGGCATCGGCACCCATCGGGAAAATCGAAATCAGGCTAAAGTCGGTGCATCGCAGGCCGCTATAGTGGCCACGGGCGGCGCATTATACACGCCCGCTTCCGGCCCCGGCGCCGGCAATTTCGACAGCTTGTTAAGGCTTCCCAGGCTTTCGCCGCCCCCGCGACGATGCGCCGCAAGCCCCGAAGGACGCAGATGCCGAGCGAGATTGGCGCTTCCCGCCCGCTCCCCATGCCCCTGGCCAGCCGTTCCGTGCAGAACGCCGGGGAGCTGTCGCTCAGGCTCGCCCGCAGCCTGGGCGACCTGCTGCCGCCGGGGCAGAGCGCCCAGGCCGAGGTGCTGGGCGTCAAGCAGGCGGCTGTCAGTTTCCAGTTGCTGCTGCGCCTGACCCTGGCCGGCGGCCAGCAGACGCTGGTCACCGCCGAGAGCCCGCAGGCCCTGCCCCAGGGCAGCACCCTGAACGTTTCCGCCCTCGGCGCCACCAGCCTGGTTGCCACCCTGCTGTCCGGCGCCCAGCAAGCGCTGGGCGACCTGCCGCCGCTGGACAGCCTCGACCTGGAACAGCTGCCGGTGGGCAGCCTGCTGCAGGGCAAGGTGCTGTCCAGCACGCCCCAGGGCGGCACCCCGGCGCAACCGGCCAGCTACCGGGTGCTGCTCAGCCTGCTCGGCGGCCCCCTGGCCGGGCGCCTGCTGGACATCGACTCGGCCCGCCCGCTGAAGGCCGGCAGCCTGCTCAGCGCCCAGGTCCAGGACAGCCGCGCCCTGCTCTTCCTGCCGCTGGCCGGGCGCCTGGACCGCCTCGAACTGAACAACCAGCTGGGCACCCAGCAGGTCCGCCAATCCTCCACCGAGGGGCTGCTGGACGCGCTGCAGGCGCTCAAGCCCGGCGACCTGCCCCCTGCCCTGCGCGGCGCCGTGGACCGCCTGCTCGCCGGGCTGCCCGGCGTGCAGCAGCTCAGCGACGCCAAGGGCCTGGCCCAGGCCCTGCAACAGAGCGGCGGCTTCCTCGAGGCGCGCCTGCTGCAGGGCCTGCCGCCGCTGCCGGGCGACTTCAAGGCCAACGTCCTGCGCCTGCTCGGCCAACTGCTGCCCGCCGAGCAAGGCAGTGCCGCCCCCAACCTGCTGGCGAACCTCGCCAACAGCACCGCCGCCAACCTGGCCAGCAGCCTGCCGGCCTTCGTCCGCAACGCCCTGGGCGCGCTCAACCAGAACGGCAGCCCGCGCCTGCAGCAGGCGGACTTCCCGCTGCCCTCGCGCACGCTGCAGAAGCTGGAAGAGGAAGGCGACCTGGAATCCCTGCTGAAACTGGCCGCGGCCGCCGTGGCGCGGCTGCAGACGCACCAGCTGAGCAGCCTGGTGCAGAGCGAGCCGCTGCGCGGCGGCGGCCAGTTGCAGACCTGGCAGATGGAAGTACCCATGCGCACCGAGGATGCGCTGGTGCCGCTGCAGGTCCGCATCCAGCACGAGGACAGGCGCGAATCCCAGGACAGCGAACAGCCGCGGGAAAGCCTGTGGCGCATCGACCTGGCCTTCGACCTCGACCCGCTGGGGCCGCTGCAGGTCCAGGCGACCCTCGCGCCCCTGGGCCTGAGCAGCCAGTTCTGGGCCGAGCGCGAAAGCACCGCGAGCCTGCTGGAACGCGAACTCGGCCACCTGCGCGAGCGCCTTCAGGACGCCGGCTTCACCGTGCGCGAACTGTGCTGCCACCAGGGCCGGGCACCGCAAGGCCGGCGCACCGCACTGGAACAACGCTGGGTGGATGAAAAGGCATGAACAAACAGACAGCGCCGCGCCAGGCCATCGCCCTCAACTACGACGGCCAGAACACCCCCACCCTCAGCGCCAAGGGCGACGCCGAACTGGCCGAGGCCATCCTGGCCATCGCCCGCCAGCACGAAGTGCCGATCTACGAGAACGGCGAACTGGTACGCCTGCTGGCCCGCCTGGAACTGGGCGACGCCATCCCCGAGCAGCTGTACCGCACCCTGGCGGAAATCATCGCCTTCGCCTGGTACCTCAAGGGCAAGAGCCCGGCCCCACGAGCGCCGCAAGATGCGGCGAAGGCCTTGATGTTGAGGCCTTAGGAGGTAGCGGCCTTAGCAGAGGAAAAATTTATACCGTTCTTGGCCCCATGAAGTGCGAAGCCGCGAGAACATTCCCCCATCTAAAGCACGCAACCTCTAATGTATCTTTACCCGACAGCATCAGGGCTTACCACCTCCATCTCCTCCGGATTTGATATACTTATCTTTATCTTGAAACCTGCACTTGACTCTGCCACCAGAGCATTAGCTCCGCCCTCCTTAATATCGATAAATGGGTTGGAGCTCTCAGAGTAAACCACCCATTCAAGGAGCTTATGATTATTCTCATAAGCTATAAATCCTTCTGAACCATAGCTACCCTCCCCCACATAACAACACGCACCGCCTTTCAATACTACCCTCTTAGTAACATCTATAGATGTTACTTCCTCTTGATTCCCCTTGAAATATTCTTCGAAATCAAACCAACCTCGAGAACATATGTGAGGTGCAGGATATGCCAAAATTGAAATTGAAAATGATTTACCATTAGAAAAATACACCCCATCTTTTATTGGGAGTTCTTCATTACTCCAAAGTTCGATAATATTTTTCATTTTTATCAGCATACCGTTGGTCTTGTTCTAACACCTTGACGAGGGACCGGACCACCTGCCCTTATATTTCTTCGATCATTAAATCTCTGCTGAAACTTTTCCTTCCAAGTCTTTCCTGTTGCCGAATCCGGATGCGGGGCATCAGGACTCTCCTTGATAATCGAAACTTTCTTCAAGTCAGCCTCTAAGGCAGCATCCAACCGCCTATTATCATAAGAAACCAACTGACCATCAACATCAATAACATGCAATGGAGATCTTTCCCAATCCCATCCCCCGCTCTTCATAATTTCAGCATAGTTATTTCTAGAAATGGTACGCTGAGAAAAATTTATCGTCCTTGGATCGACCCACTCCATAGTCAAGCCTAAAGGATCGATCCACATATATGGATTTGGCGAGAACCTGAACAGATTTATTCCGCCATATAATCCAATCGGATCTTGCGTCAGGAACCGCCCCACCACCGGATCGTAGTAGCGGAAGGTGTTGTAGTGCAGCCCCGTCTCCGCGTCGAAGTACTGCCCCTG